>JABDRL010000359.1 GCA_013041765.1 Dactylosporangium sp.
CCCAGATTCCGGGCACCACCCGAATGCCCGGCGACAGCCGGCGGCGTCGCGGCGTCGCGATCCGGCGACGTGCGCCCCGGCTGACGTGGGCGGGGTCCCACCGGTGCGGTTGCTGCCCGCCGTCGCCGGCAGCGGCACCAGGGGCCCCGCCCACGACCGGACATCGCCCGGCCGCGGCCGGCCGGGCCGTGACGCCACACACTGGAGGACCAATGCACAGCTCCGCGCGCAACCGCGTCGCGCTTGTCACCGGGGGCTCCCGCGGCATCGGCCGGGCGATAGCCCTGCGGCTCGCACACGACGGCTTCGACCTCGGCATGTGCTACGCCGCGGACACGGCCGCCGCGGAGGAGGTGGGCAAGCGGGCCGTCGAGCTGGGCCGCCGGGTACACGTCCGGAAGGCGGACGTGTCCGACGCCGCAGCGGTCCGGACACTGGTCGAGGAGACCGCGGCGGAACTCGGCCCGATCTGCGCCGTGGTCACGGCGGCCGGCATCACCCGGGACAAGCCCCTGGCGCTGATGCCGGACGAGCACTGGAACGCCGTGCTGAGGGTGAACCTCGACGGCGTCTACAACGTCTGCCGGGCGGTCGTCTCCGACATGATGGAGCGTCGGTCGGGGGCGATTGTCAACGTGTCGTCGATCGCCGGGGTGCATGGCAACGCGATGCAGACCAACTACGCGGCCTCAAAGGCCGGCATCATCGGATTCACCAAGTCGCTGGCGAAGGAAACCGGCCGGTACGGCGTGCGGGCCAACGTGGTGGCGCCCGGCTTCATCGAGACGGACATGACCGCGGTCCTGCCCGAGAAGATCGTCAGCCGGGTCCGGCAGCAGATCCCGCTGTCCCGCCTCGGCCGCCCCGACGAGGTGGCGAACCTCGTCTCGTTTCTGCTGTCCGAGCAGGCCAGCTATGTCACCGGCGCGGTCTTCCACGCCGATGGCGGCATGGTCCTCTGACCCACCGGAGCCGGGTCTGGCGCTCAGCGGCCGGTCGCGACCCGGTACCGGGCTATCAGGTCGGCGGATACCCGGCCTCGGGCCGCGACCGGCAGACCCTGGGCCTTGGCCCACGCACGTACGTCGGAGGGATCGACGTCCCGATCCGGGAGGGCGGCGTTCACCCGCGGCGGGCCGCTCGATGCCGCGAATCCACTGACCTGCTGGATCGCCGGGCCCGCGACTGGGCGGTGACGGCACGAACCTCGTCCGGGTCGAGCAGCCCGGGCACCACGGGCGGAGGACTCAGCGGCGCCACGGTGACATCGGCCCGCCCGAGGTCCTCGGCGAGGCCCGCCACATGAGCGTGGTGGGTGAACACGACGATCTGCATGGCCCCCGGCGATCGGGTGGCCGCATCGGCCATCGCCTGAAGGGCACATCGCGCCCGGTGGTCGTCGAACGTCATCAGCACGTCATCGAAGACCACCGGCAGGGGGATCTGGCCATGTCGATGACGCTCGGCCTGCCGCTGGCCGATACTGGCCAGGCGCATCGCGAGAAACACCTGGTCGGCGGTGCCCTCCGGCAGCGCGCGGGCGCCGAAGGGCTCGCCGTCGCCGCGGACGACCTCCAGGAACCGGCGATCGGCACCGTCGTCGTTGGCCTGGAGCGCCACCCACCGGCCGGCGGTCAGCTGTTGCAGGATCCGGCCGGCGTCGTCGAGCAGCGGGCTGGCATGCCGGCTCGTCGTCCACCCGGGCCGAGGCCGCCTGGCACGCGGCCACGAGGGACGCGTGGCGCTCGGCGGCACCATCCAGCTGGGCCGCCAGATCGGCCGGAACGCTCAGCTCGTCCAGCACCAGGCCCACCTCGCGGTGCTCGGTCTGCCCGGTCAGCGCGGCGAGGGCCTGCCGCGCCTCCCGCAACCGGTCGCCGGTCTCCCCGGCCAACCCGTGTGCCCGCTCGGCATCGCTGATCCGGGCCTCCAGCTGGGCCTGGAGGCCATCGAGAGCGTCCCCCTCAGCCAGGAGATCGTCATCGACGGTCACGGCGTCGCCCGCTCGGGTCAGCCGAGCGATCTGGTCGCGAAGCCGTGCCTGCCCCTGACTCCCGGTTTCAATGATCGCGACAGCCTCGTCATGGCCGAGCAGCGAGTCGTGGTCGCAGGCCACGCCCCGCGCCCGCACGGCGGCCAGGTCCTGTCGTACGGCCCGCAACCGATCGGCGTGCTCCAGGCAGCGACGGCGTTCGACCAGCGAGGACAACGCCCGGGCGGCCTCGGCCTCGCGGTCGACTGCCGCATCCCGCCCGGCGGCGAGATCCTGAAGCCTGGTCTCGGCCGCGACGACCGCGGCCGATCGGACAACCGCGGCCGATCGGACAACCGCCTGCTGGAGGTCCTCCCGCCGGCGCCGGTATTCCTCCATGGCCACCCGGATCTGGACGCTCTTGTTGCCCCGGTGACTCTTGAACAGCTGGTCGGCGCGCTGGTCGAGGTCTCTGCGGAGGCGTTGCGCCCCGCTTCCCTGGCGGGCCGTGAACACCAGCTCGGCCAGGTCTCCGGTCCCGGCGCAGACCTGCTGGCCACCCTCACGCAGCAGGTGATGGGTGAGGCCGAACCGGCACAGCCACTGGGCACGGTTGTCGTCCCCGTCGGCCCCCCACGGGTTGGGCACCGCCCGGATGCCGTCGGCGTCGAAGAGCCCTCGGCCGATGCGGAGCAGCCGGTCGGCCGAGGTGGTGGTATCGCCGCCGGCGGCGGCGTCCGGCACGACGTCCGCGGTGAGCCGAAGCTGGGCCCGGGGGACCACATCAGCCAGCGGGTGACGCTGTGGCATGCCCCACAGCAGATCGGCCAGCGCGCCGTCGAGACCCTCGCGCCCGCCGACGGGCACCTCGACGACCGCCCAGCGCGTCACGTCCAGCGCGTGGAAGTCGACCCTCGCCCCCGTTCCGGGATCCAGGTCGACGACCAGCGCTCCCTTGGCCCCGGACTCCCTGGGATGGCGCCCCTGGAGATTCCCGCTGTAGGCGACGGTGTGTTCCCCGTCGATCAGCACCCCGCGCTGGTGAACGTGCCCCAGCGCGAAGTAGTCGTATCCGGGCGCGGTCAGGTCGGCCAACCGGCATGGTGCGTACCGGGCGTGCCCCTCCGCGCCGTCGACACTCGTATGGAGCAGGCCCACGTTGACCATGCCCTGGACCCGCTGCGGATACGATGCCGCCAGGTTCTGCATCACGGCCTTGGTCGCGAACCCCTGACCGTGCACGACCAGCCCGAGGTCGTCGTCGGCCACGCTCTGCGGGCATGCCGTGGTCATGCTGGTGACCCCGCTGGGCAGCCGCAGGGCACGAGTGATCTCGCTCGCCGCGTCGTGATTGCCCGCGACCAGGAACACCCGGATGCCCCCACCGCTGAGGCGATCCAGCTGCCGGACGAAGAACCGGCCCGTACTGTAGTCATGCCAGTCGCCGTCGTAGATGTCCCCGGCCAGCAACAGCACGGGTGCCAGCTCGTCGATGGCCAGATCGACCAGGTTGGTCAGGGCCTGCCGGGACGCCGAGCGCAGCCGCGCGGCCAGCGCGTCATCGCGGAGCCGCGACAGGCCCCGCAGCGGACTGTCCAGATGCAGATCGGCGGCATGAACCAGGCGCACGGAGAAGCTCCTCGGACCCGTCGAGAGAACATCAATGATCAGCGATCACGTGGTGCACGGTGTCTCGTAGCGATTCACTCACATCCTGCGGGAAAGGTTGACCATGCCTACCCGATCGGGTGATCGTGCCACACCCCGCGCCGGTCGGCCGCGGCCGAGCACCAGCCGGCTCCAGGGAGCAGGCTGGTGCTCGGCTGGACGGTCTCCTGTTCCTCGGGTGTTGCACCGGCACGCCGGGTGCGCCCGGAATCCGGACGCATGGTCATCCGGTGGGTCGGACCAGGCACACGGCGGTCCGGACCTGATCGGCGAGTGCCGGCAGGTCGTCCCGCATCCCGAAGTGCCGGTCCCACAAGGTCTGGCAGCGCAGTGTGATGGTGACATGGTGGCCTTGCGTGAACGTGGTCTCGGCCCGCAACCGGCCGTCGTGCCGCATCCGGATGGTCACCGTGGCCAGGCGGTCACCGAGGCCGACCGCCCCGGCCCTGCCTCCGGCGCCGAGTCCGGCGAGCTGGTCGGCGAACCGCAGCAGGCCGTCCCACGCGACGAAGAGGGTGTCGGATGCCGGCCGAGGCTCTGGCTCCGGTCCCGGGGCGGCGAGGAGCGTGTCGCGGGGAACATCGATCCGGCAGTGGGCGTGCCGCGGATCGCCGTCGGGTTCGTCCATCCAGCTCCGGCCGCTGCCCGCCGCGAGGCGTAGACCAATCCCGTGCACCGGGTCGAAGAAGGCGATCCTTTCCTCGCTGATCACGGCATTGCCGACCTTTTGGCCGGTTTCGCCACCCGGGCTCGGTCATCTCCCGGGGGTGCGGGGTCGCGGGGGCGCGGTTGGCACCGGGGGCAGCTGAACGACGAGCGGTTCATGAACGGATCCCGCCGGATCGGCGTGGCGCAGCGGGGACAGGGCCGCCCGGCCCGGCCGTACACGTTGAGCGACTGGTCGAAGGCCCCGCTCTGGCCGTTCACCTGCACGTAGAGGGCATCGAAGGAGGTCCCGCCGGCGGCGAGCGCCGCCGCCAGCACCGCGCGAACTGCGGCCAGCAGCCGCTCGGCGGCCGGTCGGGTCATGCTCTGCGCCGGCCGGGCCCAGTGCAGCCGGGCCGCCCACAACGCCTCGTCGGCGTAGATATTGCCGATGCCGGAGACCAGCGTCTGGCCCAGCAGCGCCCGCTTCAGGCCGGTACGTCGCTGGCGGAGTGTCCGCACGAACGCCGCCTCGTCGAACGCCGGGTCCATCGGGTCCCGGGCGATGTGGGCCACCGCGCGCGGCACCGCCGTCGCGGCGTCACCCACCAGCGGTTCGACGGCCAACCCGCCGAACGTGCGCTGGTCGACGTACCGTAACTCGCGTTCGGCGTCGGTGAACCCGATCCGGGCCCGCAGGTGCGCCTCGGCCGGCGAGTCCGGGGCGCACACCAGCAGTTGCCCGCTCATGCCCAGATGGGCGACGAGCGCCTCGGTGCGGTCCGGCCCGAGCGGGAGCCACAGGTACTTGCCCCGACGGCACGCGGCGGCCAGGGTGGCGCCGACCAGCCGGCCGGCCAGGTCATCCGGGCCGGCCAGGTGGCGGCGGATCGCCCGGGGATGGCAGACCTCGATCCGGGCCACCGTGCGGCCGGTGACCGACCGCTCCAGACCGCGCCGGACGGTTTCAACCTCGGGGAGTTCAGGCACGATCCGACGATAGGCGTTGCTGGGCGGGGTCGACGACGCCGTCGAGCCATCGGTGGACGTCGGCGCACCGGAACCGGGGCCCGGTGCACTCAGGCTCCCCAGGGGCTCCGCTTGCGGGGCCGGCTGGCCCAGCTCAGGCCGCGGCGGATCAGCCCTCGCGCGGGCCGGCTCCCGGCCTGGTCGTTGACGAGGTCTCCGGAAGCGATGCCGAGATCGGTGGTGAGGCCGGTGAAGCCCTGCTCGCGAGCCTCCATGTCCGCGCCGAAGAGTCCGAGGATCTTGCGCTTGTGGTCGCCGACGGTCCGCACCGACAGGTGTCGCCGTCGTGCTATCTCGGCGTCGCTCAACCCGTGGCCGAGCAGGACGAGTGTCGCTTCCAGGGTGGCGGACAGGCGGACGTCTCGGCATCGGCGTGCCAGCTGGAGGAGCGCATCGGTCAGGCCGGAGTGCTGGACGTGGCCGTAGCTGGCGATCTCGACGACCGCGGTGACGAGGGCCTGCGGGTCGTCGTGGTACTTGCTGACGTACCCGGCAGCTCCCGCCGCGACGCATCGGGCGACCGGCTCGGGGCGGGCGTCGGCGGTGTACACCAGGACCCGTTGTCCGAGGTCTCCCGTGATGCGGCGGACGGCCCGTACCCCGTGCAGGACCGCAAGGTCCCCGGTGCGCCGGTTGAGGCACAGGTCGAGGACGACGACGTGGCAGGGCGTGCGCTGGAACGCGAAGAACGACTCCACGTCGGGGTATCCACCGACCTGCTCGAGGACGAGATCGCTGCCCGGTCCCGGCGGGGCTCCCAGGCCCGTTCGGTAGCGGGGCTCGTCGTCGATGACGACGTACCGTACCGGGTCCCCAGACTCCGCGAGAGGTAGGGCAGTGGGGAACGTCTCGGTCATCGGATGGTCCTCGGGGTCGGGGCGACGACGTCGGAACCATCGGAGGGCGGGTTCCGACGTGGTCGCGGTGGAGCCGTCGGCGGTTCCCCGCGTGCGGGAACTCCGTCGACGAAGGACCGCATGCGCTGGTACATCGAGCGTCGCTGGTCGGCGAGTCCGGACCGGGTGCGATCGTCGGACACGGTAGGGATCTCCGGACTCAGGAAGGGCAGGACCTGCCGGATGGTCTCCCGACCGGCCTCCCGTTCCAGGGCCGCGACCCGGGCGGTGGTCCGGTCCGCCTCGTCGGCCAGGTTCCGGACCAGCCGGGCGAAGACGAGGGAGGCCACGGCGAACCCCGGATACATGAGCGAGTTGCTGATCGCGGCGGCGACGGTCACCCGCTGCGGCCAGGCCGGGACAGCCACCGC
This sequence comes from Dactylosporangium sp., assembly GCA_013041765.1. Lineage (GTDB taxonomy): Bacteria > Actinomycetota > Actinomycetes > Mycobacteriales > Micromonosporaceae > JABDRL01. The sequence continues at coordinate 6,582 of JABDRL010000359.1, forward strand.
AACGAGATGGAGGACTCCGAGCCCGGACGACAACAGCAACGTCGGGGACAGGTTCCTCAGCGAGAAGCCGATGAGCGTCCCCGCGGACAGGGCGGCCGTGTGCAGTCCGACGCTCCACGGCGTCAACCGCTCCGCAGCCGGGGCGCAGGTCACGGCGATGGCAAGGGACCCGATGCCCACCGTGCCGTCGAGGAGAAGCAGCGGGGGCGGGAACGGTGTGCGGATCCTGCGTACCACCGTCGTCATGATGACGACGGACTCGAGGATGAATACGCTCAGGCAGGCCAGGGGAAGCCAGTTCTTTTCGACTGCGGGGAGGACCCGGGACGCGGTCGCGAGGATCGCCTGGACAAGGCTCACCGAACGGATCACGGCGAACCCGAGCGTCAGAACCCTCTCGGCCTGGGCCCGCGAGGCCACCACGCCGCCGACCGTACTGCCCGCTGTCAATTCCCTCGTAGCGTGGGGGACCCCGCGGCGGCCGGAGGCTCAGGGCAGTCGCCGAGGAACCCGGATGGTCACCTCCGTGCCGTGTCCCCGTCCCGATCTCACCGTCGCGTGACCGCCGATTTCCCCGAGATGGTGGCCGAGGATCTGGGTGAGGCCGTAGCCGAACCGGGTCCGGGCGGGGTCGAAACCCGGGCCGTCGTCATGGACGGTCGCCACGATGGTCTCGGGGTCGCCCCGGGTGCGAACCGTGACGTTGGCGTCCGGGGCGTGCTGCTCGATGTTGGCGAGGACCGTGTCGACGGCGCGGAGGAGCCGCTCCAGACCGTCACGGTCACATCGTGTTCCCCGGGGGAGGCCAGAGGCGCTCTCGATACGAAGCCGGCGGTGGAGACCGACGACCTCGGACAGACTGGTATCGAGATCTGGAGTGGATCCGGCGTCGTCGACGAAGGACTGGATCTGCCGGTACTTGGCCGCGCGCTGTCGGATGAGCGCGGTCCGGGTCATCTCGTCGGCTTGGGCGAGGCCTTCCGGGCACAGGTGCAGGTACGGGAGAAGATCGTGAACCGTGGCGCGGGTGCGGTTCCGTTCGAGCTCCCGGATCCTGCTCCGTGCCGTGTCGGCCCGGTCGGCGAGGCGTCGGACGAACCAGGCCAGGGCCCACCCGACACCGGCGTGTTCCAGATAGGCGCAGGCGTTGACGGCGGCTTCGGCTGGGAGCAGCTCCCACGGGGAGGGGAGGGATGCCGGGCCGCTGAGGATGGCGGACAGGTAGCACGCGGCCAGCGCGCCGCCAGCGAGCAGCGCACCGGAGAGAGTCCGCAGGCAGAAACCGGCCAGGAGCGCGCTTGACATGCTGACCGTGAACAGGCCGTTGCTCCAGGGCGTCAGCCGGTCCTCGACCGGAGTACCGTCGATGATGATGATCATCGGTAGCAGGATGCTCACGGCGTCGAGCAGGAGCAGTCTCTGACACCCGGCGGTCGCTCCGCGACGGATCAATCGGGCGCCGACGGCAACGGATACCAGGGCGACTCCGCAGAGACACCCCAGCGGTACGGGGAGCGGGGAGAACAACACCGACCGGACGGACAGCCCGACAGCGGTCTGGACCAGGAAGAACGCGCGGACCGTCACGAACCAGATGGCCAGGGTACGGTCGGCGCGGGCCCGCGCCGACACCGCCGGCTGGTCGTGATCGGTCCCGGCCGGGCTGCCGGACGGCCGGTCCCAGCACCGCCAGGCGCCGCTGGCGTTCGTCCAGATACGGCGCAATCTCGGCTGACCCAGGGACATGGAGACCTCCGTGGCGACCACCGCCTACTGAGGTTAGGGCGCGAGGGCTCCCGGGAGTACACACCCCCGGGAACCCTCAGGACCGTCGGAGACCGCAGCCGAGCAGACCGACGTCATGCGGCCTCACGCCCGGGTGCTCACGTTCGACGTGATGTGGTGCCACGTATCGGTCGGCTTGTCGTAGGTCCCGGCGAACCAGCCCAGCGTGCCTGCCTCGTCGAAGTTCTTCTTGCACACACCCCACTTGCCGCCACCGAGGGAGTTGATGCAGATGCCCCGCCGCACGATTTCCATGGAGATACCGTTCGGAACGGCCAGGATCCAATCGGCGGCCGCCGAGTACCCGTCCACCTTGGTGTCCTTCACCCAGAAGTCGTCGCTGCCCTCCACATAGCACGCAATGGCTTGGACATCGCCTGACCCGATGTATGTGGAGCTGGTGCACTTCGTGAACGACGGTGGGGTGCCTGCCACGGCGGTGTTCCACTCGTAGACCGGCGTGGTCACCGACGCCGATGCCGGGGCCGCCGTGAACGCCACCAGACCCGTTGCCATGACGAGCGCCACGATCGCGGAAAGTCCCTTCCTCACCATGATCTCTCCTTCCGGTGAAGCGACAGGTAGATCCAACAGACAGCCGCCCGTGGGGGTCGTCTCTCGGCCGCCATCCAGGAGACGTGGCATCCGCTGGGTGGCGGATTTCAGCGCGGATCGCCTCCGCGAATGCCACGTCTCCCGGTCCGGCCCTCGCGCGGGCCGTCACCGGCATACTCCCGTCCGGCGGGGCCGGGAAGAACCGCAGTAGGTCGGTACTTTGACGGGACCCGCTGGACGGCTTGTCGAATGCCTGCACCCGGTCCCTGACGCGGCCCGAGGCCTCCAGGGCAGCGTCGGGTGCGACACCGGCGTCACGACGCTTGCTGGCGGGGAGCCGGCGTGGGGACGACCGGTGTTTCGGTATGCGCCGAGGCCGAGGCCGTGGGCGTCGGCGTGGCCGTTGGCGTCGCCGTGGCCGTGGCCGTGGTGACGGCGGGGAGGTCGAAGGCCCATCCGTCATCCAGGAGCTGCGGGATGAGGGTCCGGAGCGCATGAACGGTCTGGGTGCGGTCTCCGCCGCCGTCGTGCAGGAGCATGATCCCGCCCGGTTCGAGCCGCTCCTGTGCTGCCTGCACGATGGCGTCGGCTCCTGGCCTGTTCCAGTCCTCTGGATCGACGGTCCAGGCCAGGGGAGTCAGGCCAAGGTCGGCACCGACCGTGGCGGAGGATCCCCAGCTGCCGTAGGGAGCGCGGAAGTAGTCGATCCTCGCGTCCGGCGCGGCCGCCAGCACCGCGGCGGTCATCGCAGACAGGTCACTGCTGACCTGTGCTGCGGTCATGGGTGACAGGTCGTCATGGTGCATCGAGTGATTGCACAGGGCGTGCCCCTCCGCGACCAGGCGAAGCACCGCGTCCGGGTGGTCTTTGACCTGGTCGCCTACCATGCAGAAGGTTGCTGTGATGCCGTACTGAGCGAGCAGGTCAAGGACCTGACCGGTGTACTCCGACGGTCCGTCGTCAAAGGTCAGTGCGACCGTTTTCCCTCCGGAGCGGGTGCGGTCCACCAGCGTCATCTCCTGGGTCGTGGTGCCCGTGCCGGGCCGTGGGGTGGTAGCTCTCGCAGCTCCGGCGTCACCGATGCTGGTGCTGCCGACGTGCCCCGGGGCCGGCAGCCGCGCCGGTGGTTTCCCGTCCAGCGCCTGGGCCATGAAGCCTCGCCACAGCCGGGCCGGCAGACCATCGCCGGTCATGGGGGAGCCCCCGGCATCTCGGATCGGCCCGGGCCGCTCGCCGCCGATCCAGACCACGGTGGCGAGCTGAGGCGTGTATCCAGCGGCCAGGGCATCCTGGTTGTCCGCGGTGTTTCCCCATTGCTGGGTTCCGGTCATCAGCGCCGCCGGATGGCCGCCCGGCCCGCCTTCCCGCTCGGCGACGTGGTGCAGGACGGTGGTGACGTCGGCGGCGACCGCGCGATCGACGACCCGGACGGTGGCGGTTGGCCTGATGCGCCAGCTCTCGCCGCCGATGCCGGTGACCGACTCGACGAAGTGCCGGTCGGCTCGGATGCCTCCGGCGGCCAGCGTCGCGTATGCGCTGGCGAGATCCGCTGGGGAGACCGGATAGCGCCCGAGGGCGATGTCCGCGCGAGTACGTCCGGGGCGCGGCTCGCCCTTGACGTCCACCATGGAGGACACGCCACCGTATGCCGGTGAGATCCCCATGTCGATGGTCCATCGCCGGACGCGGGCGGCGCCGAGGTGTGTTGCCAGGGCGTAGAACGGTGTGTTCAACGATCGCATCATCGACTCGTCAAGTGTGCAATTCGGACATTGGGCTCCGCCCCGGTTGTGCAGCGGCGCTCCCAGCCGATCGGGGAAGACCCGGGGTGAGGAGCCGTCCCACCGGGACAGGTACGACACGCCCTCACCCAGGCCGGCGGCGAGCACCAGCGGTTTGAAGGTGGACGCCGGCGGGTGCGGTGCGCCGGCGTCGTCGTAGAAGCCTTGCCCCCGCCGGCCGCCGTAGTAGGCGCGTACCCCGCCGGTTGCAGGATCGACCGATACCAGGGCTCCGCGCAGTCCGGCCGAGGTCTCCACGTGGCCGGTCATGCGGTCAATGGCGTCCTGCTGGGTATCGTGATCGATGGTTGTCACCACGTTCAGCCCTGCCGTGCGCAGCGTCTGTGGAGAGATTCCCCGGCGGGACAGTTCCCGCTCAACGGCGTCGACGATGAGTCCGTTTGGCCCGCGCAGGGATTCCGCGGCCGCCGAGGGGGAGAGGACGTCCGGGTAGGCAAGGCGCCTGGCGCTGACATTGTCCAGCCAGGACAGTGATGCCATCGTGTTGACGACCCACCGCCACCGACGCTGTGCCGCTGGCAGGTCCACGGCGGGGTCGTAGCCCCAGGGATCCTTGATGATCGAGGCGAGGACCGCCCCCTGGGCGACGGTCAGCCGGTCGGTCGTCGTGCCGAAATAGGCCTTCGCCGCGGCTGCGATACCATACGCGCCCCGACCGAAATAGATGGTATTGAGGTAGCGTTGTAGAATCTCGTCCTTGCTGCACCGCCGCTCGAGTTTCACCGAGAGCACCATCTCGTTGGCCTTGCGACGGACGGTGCGTGTCTGCGTCAGGTACGCGTTCCGGACGTATTGCTGGGTAATGGTGGACGCGCCTTGGCTGCCGCCGAACAGATTGGCCCATGCGGCGCGTGCGATTCCTCGGGTCGACAGACCGCGATGGTCGTAGTAGCCGCGATCCTCTGCCGCGAGTATCGCATCGCGAACGGATTCTGGCACATCCGATAGCGGCACGTCGGTCCGGTTGGCGGTGCCCAGCCTGGCCAGTACGGTATGCCCGTCGCGGTAGTACAGGACTGATGCCTGAGGAACCTGGGGGTCATCCGGCAATGGCACCTGGGCGGCGTATATGACAACCGCGCCGGTCAGCATCAACATGACGACCGTCATCGACACCATGAACCGTCGAAGAACCCGCCAGATTATCGATCCGCCGATCCGCGGCGAGCCCAGAAGCGGGACCCTCGCAAGGGGTGTGCATGTCGTGATGCGATGCCATGATCTGCTGCCCGAACGAGCGAGCGATCGCGCTACATCAGACAGATCGCCAGGTAACTGGTGAAGTGACCTTCGACGATGCGTTGCCTTCAATCTGAATCTACGCACCTGGATCTCCTACGTCGTGTCCGATGTATGGCGCAAGGTACGTCTGGGGCGATGAAGGAATAGTGAAGAAGTGGTGCCTGACGGATGCGGGATTCGGAATCAGCGAATCGCACCCATCGTTGACGAGTCCTTCACAGGTTCTTCATGGCATGTGTTTCAATATGTACGCATCTGGCCAGGCTGGCGATGGCTCGGCGAGCGCCGGGAGATGAACGACGGGGGCCCGACGGTGGCACGGATACTGGTCGCGGAAGACGACCGGAAGCAGGCCAACCTCATGCGGGTGTACCTGGAACGCGACGGTCACAGCGTGCTGACCGTCGCCGATGGGCGAGCGGCACTGGACCAGTGCCGGGCACGCCGTCCGGACCTGGTGGTGCTCGATGTCATGATGCCGCTGGTGGACGGGCTGGACGTGTGCCGGATCCTGCGTGCCGAGTCCAACATTTCGATCCTGCTTCTCACCGCGCGCTCAACCGAGCAGGACATCCTGCTGGGCCTGGACCTTGGCGCTGACGACTACATCACCAAGCCGTACAGCCCGCGTCAGTTCACCGCCCGGGTACGGGCGGTGTTGCGGCGGGCGGGCGCCGCGGCGCCTCGCGACGCGGACGTCCTCCGCGTTGGAGATCTCCAGGTCGACCCGAGCCGGTTCGAGGTGCGGCTGGGCGCTCGTCCGGTGACGCTGACCGCGAAGGAATTCGGCATCCTGGAGGTGCTCGCCCGTGAACCAGGCCGGGCATTCACCCGGGCTCAGATCATCCAGCAGGCCTTTGGATTCGACCACGACGTCCTCGAACGCACCATCGACGCACATGTCATGAATCTGCGGCGCAAGATCGAGGAGAACCCGGCCGAGCCCCGGTATGTGCAGACGGTCTACGGCCGCGGGTACCGCGTTCCGGAGGAACCGTGAGGTTCCAGCTACGGGTACTCGGCCTGGTCGGGATGGTCGCGGTGGTCGCGACGGGAGCGACCTCGTGGATCACGCTGGGAGTGACGTCACGCCTCTGGGGGAAGTCGGAAGAGGCGGCCCGCCGCGAGGTCGAGGTCATCACGCAGACCCTGGTCGCATACGGTCGACAGCACGGCACCTGGGAAGGCGTCGACGCCGCCGTCACGGACCTGACCCGCCGGACCGGCCAGCGGATCCGGCTGGTCACCGAGTACGACGAGGTCGTGGTCGACAGCGACAACCTGGCCGGGCGGGCCGCCCGGCCGCCGCCACATCGCCAACACTCATCGACCCTCGACCGGTACTTGATCTTCCAGCCGGACCGTTCCCCAGGGAACTGGCCGTCCTTACCGGCGCCGAGATCGACCGGGCCATCCGCGACATCCGCCGTGCCGCCTGCCTGACCCGCAGCGGAAGCGAACCGGAGACGACCGCGGACACCTACGGAACGCCGTCCCCGGAGGCCGGACCCGACGCGTCCCGGCCGATGGATGTCCAGCACTGCGGCACCCTGGTAGGGGTCACCGCCCAGGAACGGACCGAGATCCTCGGCGAGGCTCTCGCCTGCGCCAGGATGTCCTCGGGTACCTTCCGCCCCTGCCTGACCCGGCTGTTCACCGACCGGATCAGCCCGGTGGCACCCGTGCCGCTCCTGCTCTACCTTGGCGCGGTCGGGCGGCAGCCACTGCGCACATTGGCGTTCCCGCTGCTGGTGACGGCCAGTGTCGTGATGGTTGTGGCTGTCGCCGGCGGTGTCCTCCTCAGCCGGCGGGTACTCCGCCCGGTGGGTACGCTCACCACCGCCGCGCGCCGTTTCGGCGACGGCGATCTCGCTACCCGGGTACGAGTCTCCGGACACGACGAACTCGCCGAGCTGGGCTGCTCGTTCAACCGCATGGCCGAATCGATCCAGAGCGCAGAGGAGCGGCAGCGGCGCATGGTCTCCGACGTCGCGCACGAGCTGCGGACTCCGCTGGCCAACCTGCGCGGCTACCTGGAGGCGCTCAAGGACGGGGTGATCGCGCCAGCGCCGGAGGTCTTCACCTCGCTGCATGACGAGGCCGTGCTCCAGCAGCTCATCGTCGAGGATCTGCAGACACTGGCGCTGGCGGAAGCGGGAACGCTGACCTACCAGCGAACCCTCGTCGATCTCGCTGAGTTGCTGGAAGGCTGCCGGGCGGCCCACCAGGCGGTCGCCGCCGCGGGCGAGATCCGGCTGGTTGTCCGGCAGCCCGGCCCGGCCCGCGTCGTTGCCGACCACGGCCGGCTTCGTCAGGTACTCAGCAACCTCATCACCAACGCGATCCGGCACACGCAGGCCGACGGCACGGTCACGCTGGCCGCCGAGTCCCACGGGACCACCGTGATCATCAAGGTGAGCGATACCGGTTGCGGGATCGCGGAAGCCGATCTGCCATGCGTGTTCGACCGGTTCTGGAGAGCCGACGCGGCCCGGCGGCGGTCCACCGGCGGCAGCGGCCTTGGCCTGGCGATCGCTCGACAGATCGTGCTGGACCACGGTGGCACCATCACGGTGGCCAGCCAGGTTGGCCAGGGCACGACCTTCACGGTCACGCTCCCGGGCTACGACCCAGCGCGCTGAACCAGGCTCGCGCGCGGGGCATTCTGACGTCTGCCGTGCTCGATATGCTCGGTCCCGCTGTCATCGAGGGGCTGGAGGGTCTGGCGTGACGATCGGCGCGAGTGGCACGGTCGAGGCGATCGGCCGGGGATACCGGGGCACGGAGGACTACTGGCGCATCCGTCAGCTGCTCGTCGATACCCATCGCAGCACCCCGGCCGGTCTGAACTGGGAGATCCGCCGGTGGGACGGCTGGTACTGGACCGACGCCGAGGGCGGTCGGAACCGCGGCGAGGCCCGATCCGATGTGCGGCTATGGGAAACCGCCGATGGGCGTCTGGTGGGCGCGGTGTGTGGCGAATCCGCTGCCGCCGCCCATCTCCAGGTGCACCCGGACTTCCGCTTCCTCGAAGCCGAGATGCTCAGCTGGGCCGAGGGCCACCTGGCCGGCCGCACCGCGGAGGGACAGCGGCAGTTGCACACCCGCGCGCTGGACGGTGACGAGCCGCGGTTGCGCCTGCTGCGCGAGCGCGACTACCAACCCACCTGGGGCGAGGCCTGCCGGAGGATGCGGATCGATCCCCATCGCCTGCCCGAAGCCTCCCCGGTCGCCGGCTACCGTCTGCGTGGGCTTCGGCCGCGCGATGTGCGGGACTACCGGCGCATCGCCGATGTGCTGAATGCCGGCTTCGGGCGGACCTGCCACACGGCGGGGGAGTTCGCGGCCCTGACCGGTTCGCCATTGTTTCGGGCGGACCTGCACCTGATGGCCGAGGCCGCCGACGGGTCATGTGCCGCGTTCGTCGGGCTGGCCGTTGACGAGGCGAACCGGTTCGGCATCGTCGAGCCGGTATGTACCCATCCGGGTCACCGGCGGCGCGGACTGGCCGCCGCATTGATCCGGGAGGGGATCCGCCGGATCGCCGCGCTGGGGGCCACGGTCCTCACCCTTGACACCGGCGACGATCCGGCGGCCAACGCCCTGTACGAGGCGGTCGGGTTCACCGAAGTGCACCACGGGCACGTCCACCGCCGGCTCCTGGGGGACCGTCCCCGGTAGCTGGCAACTTGGTCACCGGTCACCGGGACGTGGCCATGGGCAGCAACCGGACCGGGTGGTGCTGGCGGACGGGCCCGGCACCGCCCGGCGGGCGGCCACCAACAGCGGGCCGGGCGACACCGACGCGGCCCGCGCGGTAGCCGCGACGCTGACCGCGATCCTGCGACGCGAGGTGTCCGCGCTGTGGCGCCGGGGCTGGCAGCCCGCCGACGTTGTTCGCATGGCCCGGCGCGACCACGGTGCCAGGCCCGGGCGTCGTCGTCGACGCTATCGCCGCTCAGCTGCGTACCTATGCCCCCACCACCATCGACGAGCGCTGGGAGGCCCAGCTGCGTGACCTCGGCGCGGTGGTCTGGTGGTCCACCGACGATGCGTATCTCGCGGCGCTGGGCGAGCGCGAGGGACTGGCCCGCCCGGAGCTGATCCGCTGCGTGCTGGAGGTGTTGCACGTCTTCAGTACCTGCCCGGAGATCGAGATCCTGTGCCCGCCGCCGGGGCAGGGCCGGCGCGGCTCGCTCGGCCCGGGCGCGGCCGGAGCCCGGGCGACCGACCCGCGTCAGCTGGACCGGGTGCGGGCGTTGCTGGCCAAGGCGGAGTCGACCAGCTTCCCGGAAGAGGCCGAGGCGTACACGGCCAAGGCCCAGGAGCTGATGGCCCGCCACCGCATCGACTGCGCGCTCTGGAAGCGGCGGCCGGCGCGAACCGGTGCCGTTCGGTCTGGTCCAAGTCCCTCGGACATGCCACGGTGCTCGGATTTCCTTCCGATGTGGACGCCGTTGAGTTGCTGTTCACCTCGCTGCTGGTGCAGGCGACCGGGGCGATGGTGCAGGCGACCCGGCAGGCGACCGAGCAGGCCACTCGGGATATCTCCGGTCGGCCCGAGGCCGACCGGCTGCTGCCGGTGCTCGCCGACCGGGACTCGGCGGTCGGCGCGATGGCCGACGAACTCTTTCCCGACCTCACCGGTCAATCGGTGTCGATCACCAACAGGGACGGGTGGGCCTCGGGGCGGGCCGCCGCGGACCACGCTCGGCTGACGACCCGGCGGGCGGTTGCCGCCGAGGCCTGAGCCGGACGGCGGGCACCTGCCGGGGTGCTCGCAGATTGACCATCTCGTACTTGGACCCGCCGCTCCACCGCAATGTGTGCTGGTGAGGGAGCGGTCGCCAGACTGCCTCGGCCATCGCCAGTCACGGGCCATTCGGCCCTATTGTCATGGGTCGTTGGACGGAAAACTGGAATGTTCCCCTGAACGCCCAACCGGACTATCGCGTTCATGGAGGTGACGGCGATGTACGACAGGGAAACCTTCGAAGCGCGGCGTGACCGAGCCGCGCGGATGACCCGAACCAGCTCTTCCCACGACCCCGTGGCCCGCTATCTCGGCGTGGCGGGCTATGGCGGCGGAACCCGACCGCAGCCACCACCACAGCCCCCGGCCCCGCCAGGGGTACCGCCCCCGGACCAGCCTGACCCGTCGGCATCGACGACGGAGCGGCGCACCGCCCGGGAAGCCGACCAGGTCATCGACCGGGTGCTGGCCGACACCGAGACCCGACCCAGGGCTCCGGACAAGGGACGCCGGGGCTGGCGCAAACGGTGGTGGTCGCCCTACTCCGGCTCCACCGATTAGGGCTGGTTCCGCCCCGCGGGAGCCTCGGCGGCCGGTGCCGGGCTTCAGCCCGTCCGCACCTGGTCCCGGCCGGTCTGCTTGGCCCGGTAGAGGCACTGGTCGGCTCGGGCGAGCAGGGTGTCGAGGCCCCCGTCTGCCGGCGTCAACGCGGCGACGCCGATGCTGACGGTCACCGGCAACAGACCCGACCGGGTCGGCACCGGCTGCTCGGCCATGGCGCCGCGCAGCCGCTCGGCCAGCCCGGTCCCGGCGTCGAGGTCGGTGCCGGGCAGCAGGATCGCGAACTCCTCGCCACCGTACCGACCGAGGATGTCGGTGGTTCGGATCCCGTCGGCAAGACGGGTGGCGACGGAGCGGATGACATCATCGCCGGTCAGATGCCCGTAGGCGTCGTTGACGCGCTTGAAGTGGTCGATGTCGATCATCGCGGCGGTGACGGGCCCCGAGTGCCGGCGGGCCTCGACCAGGGTCTGCTCGGCCGTCTCGAAGAACTGCCTGCGGTTGGCCAGGCCGGTGAGTCCGTCGGTGCCTGCCAGGACCTGGACCCGGGCGAACAGGGCGGCGTTGTTGTAGGCCGCCATGCCTTGAGCGACGAGCGCCGCGGCGACGTTGACCTCGGCGTCCTGGTACGCGTCGCTGGCCGTTGAGGTGAGCACCAGGACCCCGAGCGTGGCGTCGCGCGTGGCCAGCGGCAGCGCGAGCCAGGACTTGACGGATCCGAGGTGCTCGCCGATTGCCGCGGGGAGTTCGCTGCCGCGCGCCGTGGTCGCCGTGGTCAGGCTTGTCAGCCGGCGTATCGCCGGCTGGGCGGCCAGCAGGCGTTCACGGCGCGCCAGCTGGCCGTGGGGCGCCAGCCGCATCGCGATGCCGGCGGGGGCCGGTGTGAGCAGGCAGGCATCCTGTCCGGGCGCGATCCGGACCGCCTGCTCGAGCAGGCAGGCCAGGACCTCGTCTGGATCGAGCAGAGCCGACATCCTGGTCAACGCGTCGTGCAGCATCTCGGCGAGATCCCGCTGCTGCCTGGCCTTCTCCACCGATACTTCGAGTTGGGCGGCACGGGCCGTCTCCAGCGACATCGCGACATGCTCGGTGATCGCGGTGAGAATGTCCGCATCTTCGGCGGTGAAGATACCTTTGGCCACCTGACTGTCGAGATACACCACGCCGAGAACCCGACTGTCGAGCTGGAGCGGGGCGACCAGGATACTGCGCAGGCCGTGGACGACGGCGCTCTGCGCGCCGAGCGCCGCTCCCTCCTCGGTGCCGGTGACCACGATCGGCTCCCCGGTGGCGGCCACCCGTTCCACCAGCGATCTGGTGTATCCGGTGAACTCCTCGACGTCGTTGCCGGCCGCGTCCCGGCCGACGTGCGGCACCAGCTGGTGGGCCGGGTCTGCCTGGCCACCGGCCGGATCGGCGACGGTCAGGAACAGCAGCGCCCGCTCGGCGGCCAGCACCCGGATCGTTTCGTCCAGCGCGATGCGGGCGAGTGCTTCCGGGTCGACCACCCGCATGGCCGCCTTGCTGACCGCGGCGAGCGCCCGCAACCGGTGGTGGTCCGGCCTGGTGCCCGCGGTCGAGTCGTGCGCCCAGGGGGCGCGCTGGACAACGCCCACCGCCGGGAGGTCGAACTCGCCGCAGACCCAGCGCACCCGGTGCGGCCAGCCCTCCGCGAGCGCGACATGCTGGGCGTAGGCCGCCTGCCTGGTCGCCTCGGCCTCGTGCCCGAGCACCCGGAGCGCCCTGGCCCTGGTCCTGGCCGCTTCGTAGGCGAGCATCGGGGCATCCGGTTTCAGCGCCGGCATCGTGGCGAGCATCTTCAGGCAGCGCTGCGGCCGACCGTCGACCAGCAGCAACTGGGCGCGGGCCAGCCGTGCCGCGCACCGGACGAACTGGGTGTCCGCGACGCGGCGCAGCTGGCGAAGTGCCTGCCCGGCCGCCGCACGATGCTTCCGGCGCTGCCGGTCGTCCGCGGGCAACCGGCACTGGGCGATCCGGCCGAGGGCATAGTGCACCCAGAACATCCGGTGCTGGCGGATCATGAGCCATGGCCGCAGGCCCAGCCCGAGGACCTCCTGGGCCACCCGATCGAACGACTCGGTGAAGTCCTCCTGCTCGACGCAGGCGTACAGCTCGGCGAGCAGGAAGTTGACGTGTCGGCCGATGCTGCCATGCTCGGTGAGCATGGGGCGCACCCGGCGGAGCGTCGCGCCCGCCGCCGCTGCCCGTCCGGCGGCGGCGTCGATCACCGCACCGACCGTGATCATGCTGCTGATCTCGCCGTCGGAGCCGCGCCGCTGCGTACCGCGCTCGTACCAGCCCGCCGCCTCCCTGGTGCGTCCGGCCACGACGGCGTCCCAGGCCAGGCTGGTGTAGCCGTCGTCCTGCAGACCCGAGTCGAGCCACCGGCCGTGCTCGGCCATGACCTGGGCCCAGCTGTCGCCGTCGTCCCGGCCCACCATGTAGGTGGCCGCACCCCGGCACCACCGGATCGTCGCCATCGGCTCCGGATCGCCCAGTCGCCCCGTCTCGGCCTCTGCCCGGCGGAAGCTGCGCTTCGCGGCGCCCCACAACCGGAACGTCGCCGCACAGAACCCGAGCCCGGCGTGCCCGTAGGCGTACGTCGGGCCAGGGCCCAGACGGTGCAGCGGGTACATGGTCCGTGGGTAGTGATTGACCAACACCGACGGTTGCATGGTTTCTATGCCGACGTACCCGGCCAGGATGTGCAACGCGACGGTCAGTTCGTGCCGTCTGGCCTGCTCGCCACGGGCGGTTCCGGCGCCGATGCCGGTCATCGTGCCGATCAGCCCGGCGGCGAAGTGCCCGAGTGTCGAGGCCAGCGCCAGTAGCTGGTGTCGTGGCACCGATGCGCGGAGTTCGGCAAGGCCCTGAGACGCGGCATCGAGCGCTGCGGGGGCGTTCCAGGTGGTGCGGTGAACCCCGCCGAGGTGGTAGAGGATCTCCGCCCGTTCGATCGGAGCGGTCTCCGCCCGCAGCGCCCGCTCCAGCTGCTCCTGCGCCTCGGCGTACCGGCCGTCGCGGAACAACGCCTCGCCGAACAGGCGCAGGAACCTGGCGTCCAGCGCCGTTCCGGTGCCCGCCGCGTGTCGCAGGAACAGCACCGCCGCGGCCGGGGCGTGGTCGGCCAGGGCGAGCCGTCCCGCGGCGAGGCAGGCCGCGAAGACCTGGGGCTGGGCACCTGCCTGCTCGGCGAGCAGCCAATGGTGCGCCCGCTCGTACGCGGCACGGGGCCGCGGGTCGGCCTGCTCGGCGAGCGCGTCCGCGATGCGCCGGTGCAGGACGCGGCGCTGCCGCTGGTCCAGGTCGTGGAGCAGGGCCTCCCGGATCTGGTCGTGCAGGAAGACGACGTCCCCGTCGCCGCCGCGCTCGACCAGCCGATGCTCGGCCGCCTCGGCGACGGCGGCCAGCACCAGGTCGAGGTCGGCGTCACAGACCCGGGCCAGGACCGTCGGGTGGAACCTCGTCCCCACCCCGGCCGCGGCGGCCAGCAGGCGCCGGCTGTCGGCGCCGAGCGCGTCGACCCGGGCGATGACGAGGCCCAGTACGTCCTGCGGTAGTTCGAGTGCACCGAGGCCCTCCGCGTCGAGCACCCACGTACCCCAGCACGGACGCAGCAGGCCAGCATCGACGATGACGCGCAGGTACTCCAGCGCGACGAACGGGTTGCCAGCTGACCGCACGGCCAGCAACCGCGGCAGCGCCGAACGGGCACTGACGCCGGGCAGCTGCGCGGCGACCAGGTCAGCGACGCCCCGCTCGTCGAGCGGGCCGAGCGTGATGTCCAGGTCGAGCGCCGCGCCGAGCGAGGCGCAGAACGCGTCCGTCGCGGCGAGACCGGCCTCGTCGTCGCGGGCGGTGCACACCACGAGCAGCGGCGCGTCGGGCCCCGCCGCCATCAGCCGGGCGACGATGCGGCTGGTGACGGCGTCGATCCACTGCACATCGTCGAGGTGCAGCAGCAGCCCTCCGGCAGCGCCGGCCAATGCGCGCAGGAAGTCGACGACGGCCACGGTGAAGTGCTCCGGTCGCTCCCCGCCGCCAAGGTGGGTATCGCCAAGGTGGGTACCGCCGAGCAGATCGTCCAGCGCCGGGGCGAGCGCCCCGAGCAGCGGCGCCGCCGTGCCCGCCGCCGAGCGCAGCAGGCCCTGCCAGTGCACCCGCTCCGGCTCGGGGAGGTCGGCCAGCGTGCGCACTGCCTCCTCGACCGCCGACCGCAGCGGCGCCAGCGGCACGGCCTCGTCTTCTGGGCTTCTCCCCGACAGCACGAGCGCGCCCTGGTCCTGGACCAGAGCGGCGAGTTCCGCGGCGAGCCGGCTCTTGCCGGACCCGCCCGGTCCCCGGATCACGCACACGCCCCCGCGCCGCTGGCGCGCCTGCTCCCAGCGCGACACCAGCCGGGCACGTTCCCGGTCCCGGCCGCACAGCGGGTGCTCCTGCCGCCGGTGCGGGGCACGCCCCGGCCGCCCCGGGGCAAAGACCGCGGCCGGATCGGCAACCAGCCGGCGCAGATCCGATGCCAGGTCCTCGCCGCTCTGGTACCGGTCGTCGGGGTCCTTGGCCAGCAACATCGCCACCATGGCGCCGAGGGCCGGCGGTACCGCCGTCGCCAACGACCGCAGGTCCGGTGCCGCCGCCGCGGCGTGCATCCGCAGCAGCTCGCCTGGATCATCGGCTGGGAACGGCGGTCTGCCGGCAAGGCACTCGAACAGCACGACGCCGAGCGAGTACAGGTCCGACCGGCCGTCCACCGGCCGTTTCAGCATGCCGGACTGCTCCGGCGGGGCGTAGACGAGCGTGCCGGCGACCGTCGTGCCCGGGTGGCCGCCCTCCCAGGCCGCCAGGCCAAAATCAATGAGGCTGGCGTGACCATTGCCGGTCACCATGATGTTCTGTGGCTTCACATCGCGGTGCACCAGCCCTCTGCGGTGCACCTCAACCAGCGCCGCCGTGACATCCAACGCCAGGTGCGTCGCGGTTGGCGGCGGCAGCACGCCGTCGACCAGCAGATCGGCCAATGACCGGCCGGTCACGAGGTCCATCACCAGGTACGGGCGGCCATGGACCTGACCGACATCATGGATGCGCGGCAATCCCGGGTGGTCGATGCTGGCCATCATCGCCGCCTCGCGGCGGAACCCCACCAGCGCCTGCTCGGTGGAGCGGCCGTCGCCGGCACTGTGCTGGAACACCTTCACCGCGTAGTCGGCGGCACCCCGCCGCACCCGGTACACGACCGTGGTGGCGCCGCGGCCGAGTTCACCCAGGACATGCAGACCAGGCAGATCGAGGTCCGGCCCCGGTCCACGCGACAGGTCTCCGCGCCGGCCGGAACCAACCCAGGCACCAGGCTCCGTCCGGGCGGTCACGCACACCTCATCGACGAGACCACCGCCGACTTGACCCGTCACCGGGTACCTGTTCTGCGGTTTCTACCGCCGCGCCAGGGAAGGACTCGTGCTGGCGCGCCATCCGGTACGTCCCCGGTCCCAGCGAGATCGGGCCGTGCTCCTCATGTGCCAGCCGGCCACAAAGATCAACGGTGACGACGCGAAGCCCGGCCGGGCACACCGCCGCACCTCGTGAGGGAGAATGCGCCAGTGATCACGACGACACCCGCCGCGAGCGGGCGGCTGGCGGACGCCTCCCGGCTCGACCGTCCCGCCCGGGACCGCTGTCCGAACCCCACCTCGCCCACCAGGGCCTGACCAGTGACCCGGGGAGTGACACCTGTGGGTAGGCGACCCTACGTCCTGCTCAGCTGCGCGATGTCGATCGACGGGTACATCGATGACACCACCGCGGAACGCCTGATGCTGTCCAACGACGCCGACTTCGACCGCGTCGACGGCGTCCGAGCCGGCTGTGACGCCATCCTTGTCGGCGCCGCCACCATCCGCAGGGACAACCCCCGCCTGCTGGTGCGCTCCGCAGCACGCCGGGAGGCCCGGGTGGCGCGGGGGCTGCCCGCCGCTCCGATCAGGGCCACTGTCACCGGTCGAGGTGACCTCGATCCGGCCGCGCGGTTCTTCGCCGCCGGGGACGGCGAAAGCATCGTCTACGCGGCGACGCGGGCGACGCCCAGGATCCGGGAACGGCTCGGCGAGGCGGCGACGGTCGTCGATGCCGGCGAGCCTGTCGACCTGACGCGCATCCTGGACGACCTCGCCGCTCGGGGGGTTGGCAAGCTCATGGTCGAAGGCGGCCGGAACATGCACACCCAGTTCCTCACCGCCGGCCTGGTCGACGAGCTTCACCTGGTGATCGCCCCGTTCTTCGTCGGCGATTCCCAGGCCCCGCGCTTCGTTCACGACGGATGTTTTCCGTGGCACCGCGACCAGCGGGCCCGGCTCGCCGAAGTCGTCGCCCTCGACCACGTTGTCCTGCTGCGCTACGCCCTCTCCGACCGCTGCGACACGGCCTGATGCCGGGTTCCGGCAGCCGGCGACCTTGACATTGATATTGACCGATGTCAGGATGCCGCTACATCATGGGCGGCGGTGGCGGCGTGTCGCCCTGGGTGTGAACGTTCACATTGAGGCCTGGTCGCCACGACCAGCGTTAACACCAGGAAAGTGAGTCATGATGTCTATCCGTCGACGGTATGTCCACCTGCTCCTGGCCACATCCATGATCTCGGCTGTCGCCGCATCCGTTGTCGTCAACGACGCGCCGGCTCGGGCCGCCAGCACGGACTCCGCCTATGTCATGGGCTACTTCACCGAGTCCCCGAGCGGCACCGGCGACAACTACGGCCTGCACCTGGCCGTCAGCACCGATTCCCGGCACTGGACCCCGCTGAACCAGAACGCTCCGGTCGCGACGCCGACCGCCGGCACCGGCGGGCTGCGCGACCCGTTCATCCTGCGCAAGACCGATGGCACCTTCGTCGTGATCGCGACAGATCTCAACGGGCAGAACTGGTCCGAGAACAACCAGTACATCCACGTCTGGGACTCCACCGACCTGCGGAGTTTCACCAACTACCGCAGGCTGAAGATGCACTCGATGACCACCCACACCTGGGCTCCCGAGGCGTTCTACGACGCCTCCCGGGGGCAGTACGGCATCGTGTACTCCGCGTACAACGGCATCCGTGACGTCATCATGGTCAATTACACGACGGACTTCCTGACGGTCGGCGACCCCCAGGTGTTCTTCGATCCCGGCTTCAACGTCCTCGACGCGACCATGGCCACCAGCGGGTCGACGAACTACCTGTACTTCAAGCGCACCTCCGACAGCACACTGATGGGGGCGAAATCGTCGACGCTCGATCCCGGTAGCTTCAACGGCGGCGTCTACACCGGCGCCTACGGCAGTAGCATCGAGGGCCCGATCGTCGTGCAGAGCCTGAGCAGCGGTACGTGGTATCTCTGGGGCGACAACTACAGCAAGCAGTTCCGCGCCTGGCAGACCAGCGACATCGACGGCGGATCGTGGACGGCGGTCAACCAGGTCGGCTACAACCAGCCGCTGAATTCCAAGCACGCCACCATCGCGCCGATCACGTCGACGGAGTACGCGAACCTGGTCGCCAGATGGGGCTCGCCGAGCTGGAACCGGGTCAGGTCGTACAACTATCCGACCCGGTACGTCCGGCATGCCGACTACGTCGGCCGCATCGACGCCTACCCGTTCGACCCGTACGCCGACTCGCAGTGGACACTGGTGCCCGGCCTCGCGGACTCCACGGCCGTCTCGTTTCAGTCGGTGAACTACCCGACCCGATACCTGCGGCACTACAACTACGAGGTGCGGTTGGAGGTCAACGACGGCACCAGTACCTTCGCCCAGGACGCGACGTTCTACCCGACCAGCGGCCTGGCCGATTCGACGAAGACCTCATTCCGCTCATACAACAACTCGACCCGCTACCTGCGCCACTACGGCTACGTCCTGCGGATCGATCCGATCTCGACGGCAACGGAGCAGCAGGACGCCACCTTCATGATCGAGTACTGAACGCCGTGACCCAACGTCCCTCGGCAGCGAGGCACTGGGCGTGTGGTTTGCCGGCAGAATTACCTGTTGTCCCGTCTTCTACCGTTGACTGGCAACCACTCTGCTTACCTCGTACCACCGTCAAGGTCTCACAGGCTGGCTCGGCGGCGACGACCAGAAACGCGGCGAGGGCTTGTCCGCAGGCCATGCGCTGGGTGAAGGCTACGCCCGGTCCCGGAAGCCGTCGCGGAACCGGCGCAGCAGGCCGCCCTCCACGGGCAACGGCGGCAGCGGAGGGGGCGCCGCGGCCCGCTGCCGGGCCGTCGGTTGGACGTAGTCGGTGCGTGCGATGGCGTCAACGACCTGCCGCTCGTCGAAATCCTCGGAGCCATCGATCACGGGAACGAACCCGACCAGCACGCCGTTGCGCAGCACCTGGGCTTCGAGCCCGGCTGTGCCATCGGTATCCCAGATCGCCTCGCGGCCGTCGCTCAATACGATGCGCACGCCGATCTGGGCGACCCCGACCCTCGCGACATGGGCGGGAACGCCGCGCTCGCGCAGTGCGTCAACGACTCGTCGTGCCCTGTTCTCGTCCATAACTATCCAACGTAGCGCGGCCGATCTCTTCCATACCTCCTGGCCGCGTTCTCTGACGAAGTCTCGGTAGGGCTACTCCCCGGTGGCGTTGATCATCAGCTCCTCGACCGGGCCGAGCCGCTCGGCCACCCGGCCACCCGGCCACCCGGGTGGCGAACACCTTTCTACCAGGAGCTGACCGGCTGGCCGGTCAGCTACGACTCCGACGGCTACGTGTTCCTGGACCCCGGGGCCGATACCAACGCCGGCAGCCACAACCTCGGCGTCGGCTTCCAACGCGTCGACCACTACCGGCCCCCGACCTGGCCAGACGGATCGCCGCCAGCGCAGGCTCACCTGGATTTCTACGTCGAAGACCGGGCCGCTGCCGGGCGGCGGCTGGAGGCACTGGCGCGACCAGAGCCAGTGTCCAACCGGGTGGGGACCGCTGGCGGGTCTACCTCGATCCGGCCGGGCACCCCTTCCGCCTCAGCACCCCTTCCGCCTCAGCATCCCGGGAGCCTTCGACGAGGGCGCCGCTATCGGCTGGCGTCACTCACTATTCTGATGGCATGCTGCGGAGACGGGGCGCGGCGACGGGCGTCCGGAGAGGTCAGTCCCGGGCCGGTCGCGCGATCCGTGACATCGGCGGAGGCGGCATGTATCGATCTTGCGCCTCCCGTCATCGTGGACACCGGTGTCTCCGACCGCGAACGGCCCGTGCCGAGCACCAGTGCCGCGAATGGGAGTGGTGCGGAGGAAACCATGGAGCAACCTGGGCCTACCTGCTCACTGTGCGGCCGTTCGCTGGACGAGACGGGGCACCTGTCCGGGGACCCGGTCACCGGGGACCGGCTCTGCCCCTCCTGTGCCGAGGGATGGCCTGCGGACGTGTTCTTTCCGACCTCGGCGATCGCGCGGCTCCAGACCGCGGCAACGCTGGTGGTGGACCCGGACGAGGCGGGCGACGATCCCGAGCCAGATCCGCTGGACGCCCAGCTGGAACACTTCGTGCGGTCGGTCCCGGTGGCCGCGGTGGCTCGGGACCGGCACCACGAGGTGACTCTGGCCTCCGTGGACCTGTACGACGAGGGTTTCCTGCTCCGCATGACGGCGCGCTACCCGGTGGGCGGCGGGGCAGGGCCGGCGCGGGGATGCTCCGACGACATCGCCGAGGTGCTGAAGCTCGTCAGGATTACGATCACCGATAACCGGCGGAAGCCCTACCAGTGGGCGATATGTGGCGCATCGAGCGGCTCGGACGGTGCTTGGTCCGTCGACACCGTCCGGTGCGCCCCGGTCCCCGGGCCGGAGGTGACCGCGATCCGGATCGAGGTGACGCTGCCCTTGTCCGGGGGCGGCGTCCCCGGACCCTTCGTCTTCGACGTTTCGCTCACCGCGTCGGCCCCGCCCCCTCTCCCGGCGACGGAGCACCGGCTGCAACGACTGGCCGAGGCTCCCGTCCCGCCCTTTCCCCGGCCGTTGTCCGCCGCGGTGCTGGCACCCGACGATGTGCCCCTGCCCGACCTCGCGGCGTTGCGGGATGTGATCCCGATCAACCAGAGGGCCACCCGGCGCGACATGACACTGGCCCTGCTCACGCTCGAGGATTTCGCGGAGGGCCTGCGGCTGCGGCTGATCGCGGCCAGGTCGACCGGTGCTCCGCCCGCGGATCATGCGGATCACGCGGAGACGGGCCGCTCCGCACCGGGCCCGCCGGGAGGCGGCGGATTCGAGCGTTTCCTGCCGACCCTGCATGGCGGCTGGCTGGTGCTCACCGATGACCGGGGCAACCGCTATGGCCTGCGGCAGAGATCATCACTGTGGCAACGGTCCCGTGCGGGTATCGGTGACTTCCGGGAGATCGTTATGGAATCCCCGGATTGCCTGCATCCGGGGGCCGTTGGACTGCGACTGTGTGCCCCGGCACTGATCTGGCACGATCCGCCCCTCGGCGTGGTCGGCTCGGGGGACGAAGCACGATACGAGTATGACATGGGTCCATTCATCATGGTATTTCCCGTGCAGCGATCCCGCCGGAACCGGCCGAGGTGATGCGGGAGTCGAGGAGGCTCCTTCGCACTTCGGTTCTGGGTGTCGAAGCCTGACCGTCGCAACAGAAGGAGCCGAGGCTATCCTACGCGCTCGATGCCGATCCGGACCCGCTCGACGTCCTCGATCTGTCCCGGCACCGGGGACCACCGCCAGTGCCCGGCTGGCTCTCGGGCAGGACTGAGCGGGTCCCCGGCGCGTGGCGGCCCGGGAGGAACCCGGTTCGTCGCGGGCGGCGGGCGCCGTATGGTCACGGCATGTCGCTTCGGGAACTGATCGTTCTGGGCACCGCCAGCCAGGCGCCGACCCGGACCCGCAACCACAACGGCTACCTGCTGCGCTGGGACGGCGAGGGGTTCCTGTTCGACCCGGGCGAGGGCACCCAACGGCAGCTGACCCATGCCGGAGCGTCCGCCACGGACATCACCCGGCTGTGCCTGACGCATTTTCACGGCGACCACTGCCTGGGTGTGCCGGGCGTGATCCAACGGCTGTCGCTGGACCGGGTGGACCATCCCGTGTCCGCCTATTTCCCGGCCTCGGGTACGGAGTTCTTCGCGCGGCTGCGGCACGCGTCGGTGTTTCACGAGACCGCGGTGCTGCGAGAAGAACCGGTGGCCGCCGACGGCGCCGTGGCGAGCGCGGCCTTCGGCACGCTCTGGGCGCGGCGGTTGGACCATCGGGTGGATACGTACGGATACCAGATCGTGGAGCCCGACGGCCGGCGGATGCTGCCCGAGCGCCTGGCCAGGTACGGGATTTCCGGCCCGGACGTGGGTCGGCTGCAACGCGCCGGCGGCATCCAGGTCGCCGGCCGGGCCGTCAGCCTTGCCGAGGTCAGCGAGGTCCGCCGGGGCCAGCGGTTCGCGTTCGTCATGGACACCCGGCTGTGCGAGGCGGTGTATGCCCTCGCCGAGGACGCCGATCTGCTGGTGATCGAGGCCACCTACCTGCGGGCCGACGCCGACCTGGCAGCCGCGCACGGGCATCTGACCGCGGCCCAGGCCGCGCGGGTGGCGGCCGAGTGCGGGGTGCGCCGGCTGGTGCTGACCCATTTCTCGCAGCGCTACGACGACCCGGCGAGGTTTCACGCCGAGGCGGCCAGCGCCTTCGACGGTGAGATCCTCATTGCCGAGGACCTGGCCCGGGTCCCGGTCCCCCGACGTCGTTGAAATCCCCCCCCGGCCGGCGGGAGAGCACCGTCCACACCGCTCAGGCCACGGGCCTACAGCGCCTGGTGCACCGTGCCAGAGCAGCGACAGCCCTGCTCAGCTGGTTGTCCGCGAGGAAACGGCGGCGTCGGGCGGGCCCACGCCACGATGCTTCTGAGCATCCTGCCGAGGCCTGGTCCCGGGCGGACCAGGTGGACCCGCCGGCCAGCGGCCTCGCCGCGTCCGCCGACGGCCGGTGCGCCCGCCTGCGCCAGCTCGGCCTCGCGGCGGACGAGCCGCGCCGCGAAGTAGATGACCGCGCCATTCATGAGGTTCTCCCCGATAGTCCATGATCTGGGCTGCTTCTTGGAGCCCGGGGACCGCGTCGTCCCGTCACCGACGACGCTAGAACCTGGAGCGCGCTTCAGGTCAAGTCGTTTTCTGGGCGTCCTCCGCGCTAGCGTCCCGATCGGGGCGAGGGCAGCGGCTGCCAGGACACGACCGTGGGCCGGGCACCGGTGACGGCGAACTCGCGGGCGGCCTGGCGGGCCACGCTCACCGGGACCGCCGAGCGGTCGGGCATGGTCCACACGCCGCCCAGACGAAACGCCACCGACGACGCGGCGGGCGCTGTCGCAACGCTGCTGAGGGCCTCCCCGGCGACATTGTCGTACCAGCAGACGACGCTGAGATCCGGGTGGGCCAGGCCGATGTCGAGCACCCGGTGCTCGTCGATGCTGACGATTTCCACCAGGGGCGGGGCCTGCTGATGCCGGGGGTCCGCGGCGAGCCGGTCGAGGACACGGTCGAGTTCTCCGGTGCTGGTGACGGTGACGGGGTCTTCGCGAGGATCGACGTAGACCATGACCGGCTGACGCATGCGTCGGTTCCCTTCAGATTGTGACCGCCAGCACCCCGACCCTGCCGCCTCGCGATGCTGGTCCGGCTGCGGCTGCCACGATACGCACGTTGGCCGATATCCGCCGGGGTGTTCCGGCCCGGATGGTGCGTGGCCGGCCCCGGCCGGCGACCCGGCACCGCGGATCTCCGCCCGGGTCGGGTGGCTCATGGGGCGAATCCGCCGTTGCTGAGCAGGAGTTGCCCGTTGATCCAGCCGCCCTCGGGGGAGCACAGGAACGCGACCAGGTTCGCGCAGTCCCGCGGCTGGCCGAGACGGGCCAGCGGGGTGGCGCGGATGACGCCGGCCTGCATCTCCCGGCTCATCCACCCGGTGTCGGTCGGCCCGGGATTGATGACGTTGGCGGTGACCCCGAGATGGGCCAGCTCCCTGGCGGCCGCGAGGGTGATCCGGTCGAGGGCGCCCTTGCTCGCCCCGTACGGCAGGTTGCCAACGGTGTGGTCGCTGGTGAGACTCAGGATCCGGCCGGTGCCGTGGGGTCCGTCGAACCGGCGGGCGTACTCCCGGATGAGCAGCCAGGTCGCCCGGGCGTTCACCGCGAAGTGCCGGTCGAAGCTGTCGACGGTGGTGGTGAGGATGTCCGAGTCGACAGACTCGCAGTGGCACATCACCAGCGCGGTGACCCGGCCCAGACCGTGTTCGACGGTGTCGAAGATCCGGGTGGGGGTGTCGGGGTCGCTCAGGTCCGCCTCGACGGCCAGGGCGCGTGACCCGAGTGCCTCGGCCCGCCGGGCGAGAGACCCGGCGGTGGCCGGATCGCCGCCCCAGGGCATGCGCTCGTCGTAGGCGTTCCACGCGGTGAACGCCACCTCCCAGCCGTTCCCGGCCAGGGCGACGACGACGGACGCCGCGATCCCGCTGGTCCGGCCGGCGCCGGTCACCAGCGCCAGCGGGCGGGCGGCTCGGCCGGTGTCCGGTGCGGCCATCAGCTGCCCCCCTGATCTCCGGTGGTCTGCGGCGTCGGCTCAGAACTGTACCGAGGGGCGCGCGTGCGCAACCCCCAGCCCATCATCGGGAGCGCGATCGTCGCCGCCACGGCTCCGGAGACCAGCAGCGGGACCGTTCCGTCCGCGCCCCAGGCCAGCCCGGCCCACAGCCCGGCCAGCAGGACCCCGAGCCCCGTCAGGCACTGAAACACCCCCTGGCCGCTGCCCTGGAGGTGTTCGGGCAGCAGCCGGGAGATCCACGCCTTGCCGACGCCATCGGTGCCCGCGGCGAACCCGCCGTAGCCGACCAGAAGCACCAGAGCGACCACGGGCGACCGGGTCAGCCCGAGCCCGAGGTACGCGACCGCGAAGCAGCCCAGGCCGATGCCGAACACCGTGGCCGGGGACAGCCGATCCGCCAGGGCGCCAGCGGGGAGGCTCAGTGTGGCGTAGGCCAGGTTGAACAGCACGTACGCCCCGATGACCCCGGGGACGGAGAACCCGATCTCGTAGAGCCGGAGCAGGAGCAGCGCATCGGGGAAGTTGACGAGCGCGAACCCGGCGAGGACCGCGACCACCGTCCAGTACCGGGATGGCAGCCGGCCGGGGGCGAGGAGCGAACCCCACCCGGAGGCTGGCCTGGGGGCGGGGCGGCGGACCGGCTCGCGCAGGGCGAGGACCAGCAGGGTGCTGGCCACCGCCGGGACGAGGGCGATCAGCAGCAGCGGCCGGATTCGCTCCTGGAGCAGGTGGTACAGGGCAAGCCCGGCGAGCGGGCCGATGACGGCCCCGGTCGTGTCCATGGCCCGGTGGAATCCGAAGGCCCGCCCCCGCGCCCGAGGGGGAACATCGGCGACGATCAGGGCGTCCCGGGGCGCCCCCCGGAGTCCCTTGCCGAGCCGGTCGATGCCCCGGCCGGCGAGGACGACCGGCCACGCCCCCGCGACGGCGACCATGGCCTTCCCGAGCGCCGCCAGCCCGTACCCGAGTCCGATCAGCGGCTTGCGGGGAAACCGGTCGGCGAGCCGGCCACTGATCAGCTTGGTGACCGCCGAGGCCGCTTCGGCGATGCCCTCGACGATGCCGACGGCGGCGGCTGGCGCGCCGAGGACGGCGGTCAGGAAGATCGGCATCACCGGGTAGAGCAGTTCCGAGGCCGCGTCCTGGGTCAGCGAGACTGCGGAAACGATTCTGAGATTCCTGGTGAGCCATGGCGCGCGGGCGTGGTCGGGGCACTCGGGGGCGGGTGACCGGGTCATGACCAAGCATTCTGGTGGCCCCCGGCGGATCCGGTACCGGCGGTACGTCCATCTCTTGACCATCGGTGGAGTCCAATGTCACTCCTTCCCGGGTTTCGGTAGCCATATCCAGGCCTGTCAACGGAGAATGAGCGGGTACACAACGGACAGGCGGGGGAGGTTCCGAGCGGCGGCTACCCGGCCACGATGCGAGGAGACGACGGTGAACAGGACAGACGGCGCACGACCGAGGGGCCGGAGCCGACGTTGGCGGCTCGCCGCGCTCATCTCCGTGGTTGCCCTTGCGGCGACCGGATGCTCGGGGGGCGAATCGGTGGACGTGGACGGAGACTCCGGCGGCAGCGGTGGCACACTCGTTGTGGCGATCTCCAGCGAGCCCGACAGCCTGGACGTCCACGTCTCGACCGCATCGCCGACGTTCCTGGTCCTCGAAAACGTGTACGACACGCTGGTGGAGCCGGCCGCGGATCTCAGCTTCCAGCCGGCCCTGGCCACCGATTGGCAGATCAGCGAGGACCTGCTCACCTGGACCTTCCACCTGCGCAAGGACGTCACCTGGCACAACGGGCGGGCCTTCGGCGCGGACGACGTGGTCGCCAGCTTCCAACGGATCATGGATTCGGACGTCGCCGCCAACGCGTGGCGGTTCGAGTCGGTGACGGAGGTCCGCAAGGTCGACGATCTGACCGTCGAGTTCGCCCTGAACCGGCCGACGCCGAACCTGCTGGCGAACGTCGGCGGGTTCAAGGGCATGGCGATCGTGCCGCCGGAACTCATCGAGGGAGACGGCCTGGCCACCGGTGCCGTCGGAACGGGCCCCTTCACCTTCGTCAGCTACACCCCGGGCGACAAGATCGTGCTGGCGGCCAATCCCGAGTACTGGGGGGAGGGCCCCTTCGTGGACCGGGTCGAGTTCCGCTTCATCGCGGAACCGACCACCGCGCTCACCAACCTGCGCACCGGCGACGTGCACCTGACCAACAACGTGCCGCCGCAGCAGATCGACGCGCTGAGCGACGATTCCGACGTGGAACTCGGCCGGCTGGCCAGCAACGACTACTGGTACTTCACCTGCAACTTCGACCGGGAGCCGTTCAACAACACCGATGTGCGCCGAGCGCTGTCGTTCGCGGTGGACCGGGAGCAGATCGCGCAGGCCGCCTACTTCGACGCCGCCACCCCGGTGCAGTCGGCGATGGGACCGGGCAGCTTCTGGGCCACCGACTACGCGCCGTTCTCCCATGATCCCCAGCAGTCGCGGGACCTGCTGGCCAAGGCGGGCGTGTCCGGGCTGACGGTGGACCTGATGCTCACCAACGAGTTCCCGCACACCATCCAGGCCGCCGAGGTCATCGCCAGCCAGTGGAAGGACGTCGGGGTCGGGGTGAACATCCGCACGCTCGACTTCGCCAGCTGGCTCGACGAGCAGGGCAAGGGCAACTACGACTGCTACGTGCTGGGCTGGCTGAACAACCTCGACGGCGAGTACGCCTACCACGCCCAGCACCACTCCGGCGGCGCCTACAACTTCCAGGGGTACGCCAACGCCGAGGTGGACCGGCTCCTCGACGAGGCCCGGGTGCAGACCGACGACACGACCCGGCGCGACCGGTATGCGGCCGCGGCCCGCCTGCTCATCGACGACGTCAGCTACGCCTACCTCTACACCCCGGACACCGTGCTCGCCTGGCTGCCCACCGTGAAGGGAGTCGAGGTGCACCCGGACGGGAAGACCCGGTTGCGCGGCGTCCGGATCGGCGGCTGAGCCCGCCCGCCCGGACAACGGATCCCACAGCAGAAGGAGGTCTGCTCGGCCATGGGCCGATACCTGCTGCGCCGGCTGCTGCATACGGTGCTGGCGATGCTCGGCGTCAGCATCGGGGTGTTCCTCATCATGCACCTGGTGCCCGGCGACCCGATCCGGCTCGCCCTGGGCACCCGGTTCGACCCCGAGGTCTACCAGGCACTGCGTTCCCGGGCCGGCCTCGATCGGCCGCTGCTGGCGCAGTACGGTACCTGGCTGTCGCATGCCGTCACCGGGGACTTCGGGGTGAGTTTCCGCAGCGGGCAGCCCGTCGGTGAGCTGCTGTGGCAGCGGCTGGGGCCCACGGCGACGCTGGCGGGCGCGGCCCTGCTGGTGGCGCTGTCCATCGCCCTGCCGGTGGGCATCCTGTCCGCGGTGTGGTCGGGCTCGGTCATCGACCGGATCGCCACGGCGTTGAGTCAACTCTGGGTGTCGGTGCCGGATTTCTGGAGCGGCATCATGTACATCCTGCTGTTCGCCCTGGTCCTCGGCTGGTTGCCGGCCTCGGGCTACGTGTCGCCCCTCGACGACCCGGTCCAGGCGCTGCGGCACCTGGTGCTGCCGGCCCTCACCGTGGGCCTGATCTCCGGCTCGATCCTGACCCGGTTCGTGCGCTCCGCGGTGCTGGAGGCCCTCAACCAGGACTACACCCGGACCGCCCGGGCCAAGGGCCTGTCGCGATGGCAGACGGTCCGCCGCCACGTCCTGCCCAACGCCTGGATCCCGATCGTCACCGTTGCCGGTCTTCAGCTGGGATTTCTGCTCGGCGGGGTGGTGGTGGTCGAGGTGATCTTCGAGTGGCCGGGGCTGGGGCGGCTGGCCTACGACGCGGTGATCCGTCGGGACTACAGCCTGTTGCAGGGCGCGGTCCTGGTCATCGCGACGGTGTTCCTCACGATCAATCTTTTCGTGGATATCCTGTGTGGATACCTGGACCCGAGGGTCCGGCGCCCATGACCGACGACCCCGAGGACCGGGCCACGCCCGGTGCCGGTGCCCCGATCGCCGAACACCGCACCCGCACCCGGGAGACCATCGGGATCCTGCTGACCAACCGGCTGTCGGCCTTCGGGCTGGTCGTGATGGGCCTGCTGATCTTCACTGCGGTGTTCGGGTCCATGGTGGCCCCCTACGACCCGACCAGCGTCGACATCCCCGCCCGGCTCTCGGGGCCGTCGCTGGACCACCCGTTCGGCACGGACAACCTCGGCCGGGACGTGTTCAGCCGGGTCCTGGCCGGCGCGCGGGTCTCCTTCCAGGTCGGCATCGTGGCGGTCGGCATCTCCCTCACCATGGGGGTGGTCACCGGACTCGTCGCCGGGTTCTACTCCGGAGCGGCCGACGCCGTGCTGATGCGCGCGATGGACATGCTGTTCGCCTTCCCCGCGATCCTGCTCGCCATCGCCGTCCTGGCGGTCCTGGGGCCGGGCATCACCAATGCCATGATCGCCATCGGCATCGTCTACATCCCCATCTTCGCCCGGATCACCCGGGCCAGCACCCTGGTGGTCAAGGAGGAGCTGTACGTCCGGGCCGCCCGCTCCGTGGGCGCCTCGGACCTGCGGATCCTGCGACGGCACATCCTGCCCAACATCCTCGCGCCCATCATCGTGCAGACCTCGTTGAGCCTGGCCTTCGCCATCCTGGCCGAGGCCGCGCTGTCCTTCCTCGGGCTGGGCGTGCAGCGGCCGACCCCGGCGTGGGGCAGGATGCTCGCCGAGGGGCGTGACTTCGTCAACCAGGCCCCGTGGATGGGCATATTCCCGGGGATCGCGGTCTTCGTCACCGTGCTGGCGTTCAACTTCGTCGGCGACGGGCTGCGCGACGCGCTCGACCCGAAGCAGAAGTCCGTCATCGAGTCCCGGGGGAGGGCGGTCTGAGGGTGTCGGCCTCGGAACCGGTGTTGTCGGTGCGGAACCTGACCGTGGAGATCGGGACCCGCCGGGGGACGGCACGGGTGGTCAACGACATCAGCTACGACGTCCACCGGGGCGAGACGGTGGCGATCGTCGGCGAATCCGGCTCCGGCAAGACCGTGTCGGCGCTGGCGCTGATGCGGCTGCTGCCCGAGCCCCCGGCCCGGGTCGGCGGGCGGGTGCTGCTGGACGGGGTCGACCTGCTGCGCGGCTCGGAGCGCGAGCTGTGCCGCATCCGCGGCCACCGGATCGCGATGGTCTTCCAGGATCCGATGACCTCGCTCAACCCGGTGCTCACCATCGGCCAGCAACTGGTCGAGCCGATCAGGCTGCACCTGCCCCTGACGGCCGGCGCGGCCCGGGACCGTGCCGTCGAGATGCTGCATCTGGTGGGCATCCCGGCGCCGCGGCACCGCCTGGACGACTACCCGCACCAGTTCTCCGGAGGGATGCGGCAACGCGTGATGATCGCCATGGCGCTGGCGTGCGACCCGGAGGTGCTCATCGCCGACGAGGCGACCACCGCGCTGGACGTCACCACGCAGGCGCAGATCGTCGAGCTGGTGGCCGGACTCCAGGACCGGATGGGCATGGCGGTGGTCTGGATCACCCACGATCTCGGGGTGGTGGCCGGCATCGCCGACCGGGTCGCGGTCATGTACGCCGGGCAGGTGCTGGAGGAGGCCCCCGTGGACGCGCTCTACGAGGATCCGCGCCACCCGTACACGACCGGCCTGCTGGCCTCCGTGCCCACCCCGGGGATCGACCGCCCGCACCGGCTGTTCGCGATTCCAGGGCTGCCCCCGGACCCGGTGGCGCTGCCGCCCGGCTGCCCGTTCTGGGACCGGTGCGCGGTGCGCGGCGAGCCCCGGGCGGAGTTCACGCCGCAGCCGCTGCGACCGGTCGGGTCCGACCACCAGGTGGCCTGCTCCTGCGCCGGGCCGGCGGCCCGGCATGGCTGAGTCCACCGGGCCGCTGCTGGCGGTCGAGGACCTGCGGGTACGGTTCCCGGTGCGCTCGACCGGACTGGTCCGCCGGCACTCCGGCGAGGTCAGCGCGGTCGACGGGGTCAGCTTCGCCATCGGGCGGGGCGAGACGCTCGGCCTGGTCGGCGAGTCCGGCTGCGGCAAGACCACCACCGGCCTGGCCCTGCTGCGGCTGGTCGAACCCAGCGCGGGCCGGGTGGCGTTTGACGGGACCGAGGTCACCACCCTTGGCGCGCGGGCGCTGCGGGCGCTGCGCCGCCGGATGGCGATGATCTTCCAGGACCCGTACGCCTCGCTCAACCCGCGCATGTCGATCGCGTCGATCATCACCGAGCCGCTGGAGATCCATGGCCTGCACCGTGGCCGCCAGCACCGTCGGCGCCGGGTCGGGGAACTGCTGGAACTGGTCGGACTCAGCCCGGACTACGGCAACCGCTACCCGCACGAGTTCTCCGGCGGCCAGCGCCAGCGGATCGGCATCGCCCGGGCGCTCGCCACCGAACCGGACTTCATCGTCGCCGACGAGCCGATCGCGGCGCTCGACGTGTCGATCCAGGCCCAGATCATGAACCTCCTGGAGGACCTCCAGGACACGCTGGGCCTCACCTACCTGTTCATCGCGCACGACCTGGCCGCAGTCGGGCACATCAGCGACCGGGTGGCGGTCATGTACCTGGGACGGGTGGTGGAGGTCGCCGACCGGGCCGCCCTCTTCGAGGCTCCCCGGCATCCCTACACCCGGGCCCTGCTGTCGGCGGTGCCGGTGGCGCGTCCCCAGGTCGAGCGGCGGCGCGACCGCATCATCCTGGGCGGCGAGGTCCCCTCCGCCGCGGATCCGCCCAGCGGCTGCCGCTTCCGGACCCGCTGCCCGGTGGTGTTCGACCGGTGCTCCGTGGTCGACCCGGTGCTCGCCCGGCAGCAGGACGGGCACCAGGTCGCCTGCCACCACTGGCCGGGCATAGCCTGAGCGGGTGGAACACCGGGTGTCGTACAAGGTCTACTACGAGGACACGGATTGTCTGGGCATCGTCTACTACGCGAACTATCTGAAGTTCCTGGAGCGTGGCCGCAGCGAGTTCCTCGCCGCGCACGGCACGACCGCGGCCGACTGGAACCGTGAGGGATACCTGCTCGTCGTGCACTCGATGCACATCACCTACCGCCGGGCGGCCTCGCTGGGCGAGATGCTCGAGGTGGTGTCCTCGTTCACCCTGAAATCGCGCTTCCGGGGCACCTTCCACCAGCGCATCGAGCGTGCCGGCGAGCGCATCGTCGAGGCCGGCGTCGACGTCGTCTGCCTCGACGTCGACCAGAAGCTCATCTCGTTCCCCGCGGCGCTCCAGGAGCTGGGTCAGCCCCGATCGATCAGGTGACCGATGACCTGCGGTCCCATCGGGACGGCGGTCCCCGAACCATCCCGGCGGGCGTCCTCGGCCGGCAACTCCAGCGGATCCCCGGTGTCCGTGGACGCGGCCGGGCGTGGCCCGATCCAGGCCAGCACCAGGCGGTCCTCGCCCTTGAGGAACCGCTGGACGCGGACCCCGCTGGTGGACCGCCCCTTTGCCGGGTACGCGGCGAACGGGGTGACCTTCACGCTGAGGCCGGTGGAGGTGACCAGACTCGGCTCACCGTGCCGAGGACCGTCCGTGCGGATCGCGCCGAAGAACACCACCTCGGCATCGGCGGAGCGGTTGATCCCGGCCATCCCCCCGCCCCGGAGCCCCTGCGGGCGGACCAGCCCCGCGCCGAACCGCAGCAGCGAGGCGTCCGACGTGACGAACGCCAGGCTCTCGGTGCCGTCGGTGAGCCAGGTCGCGCCGATCACCTCGTCGCCGTCCCGCAGCCCGATCACCTCGAACTCGTCCGCGCGCACCGGCCACTCCGGTGCGCACACCTTCACCACGCCCTCGCGGGTCCCCAGGGCCAGACCGGGCGACGCGGTGTCCGGTTCCCCGAGCGGGGCCAGCCCGACGACACGCTCCCCCGGGCGCAGCGGCAGTAGCTCGGCGGTGGACATCCCACCGCGCAGCGAGACCGTGCCGGCCCGCTGCGGCAGGACCGGCAGCGGCAGGACCTCGGTCTTGCAGGCCCGGCCGGTGTTCGTCACCAGCAGGACCTGGCCCCGGGCGGTCGAGTGGACCACGGCCCGGACAGCGTCGTGCCTGACCCGGCCCCGGCGGCGGTGCCCCTCCTCTGGGGTCTCCTCGGACTCGGCGGCGGTTCGCGACACCAGACCGGTGGCCGAAAGGATCACCTGGCACGGGTCGTCGGCCACCTCCAGCGGCCCGGCGGGAACCGACGCGGCGAGGACCTCCTTGAGGTCACCGTCGACCAGCATGGTGCGCCGCGGCGTCCCGAACTCCTTGGCCACCACGGCCAGCTCGTCGGAGACCACCTGCCTGAGGACACTCTCGTGGTCCAGGATCCGGGACAGCTCGGCGATCTCGGCACGCAGGCGGCTCTGCTCGGTCTCCAGCTCGATCCGGTCGAACCGGGTCAGCCGGCGCAGCGGCGTGTCGAGGATGTACGTGGCCTGGATCTCGGACAGGGCGAACCGGCTCATCAGCCCGTCCTTGGCCGCCGGCACGTTGTCGCTGCCCCGGATCAGCCGAACCACCTCGTCGATGTCCAGCAACGCGATCAGCAGACCGTCGACCAGGTGCAGCCGGTCCTGTCGCTTCCCCCGGCGGAACGCCGTCCGGCGGGTCACCACATCCGTGCGGTGCGCGAGGAACACCTCCAGGAGCGCCTTGAGACCCAGCGTCCGGGGCTGCCCGTCGACCAGAACGAGGTTGTTGACCCCGAACGACTGCTCCAGCGGGGTGATCCGGTAGAGGTCCGCGAGCAGCGCCTGCGGGTTCACCCCGACCTTGCACTCGATGACCAGCCGGGTGCCGCTCTCCCGGTCGGTGAGGTCCTTGACGTCCGCGATCCCCTGGAGCTTGGGCGCCAGGCGCTGCCCCTTGCGGGGGCCAGAGGTGACGGCCTTGCCCCGGACCTCGCCGGTGATGGCCTCGATGATCTTTTCCGTACCGATCCCGTAGGGCAGTTCGGTCACGGTGATGGACTGCCGGCTCCGGCTGCCCTCCACCGGCCCGATCTCGACCTTCCCCCGCATCCGGACCACGCCCCGGCCGGTCTCGTAGGCCCGGCGGACCTCGTCCAGCCCCAGCAGCACGCCCCCGGTCGGCAGGTCCGGGCCGGGGACGAACTCCATCAGCCGGTCCAGGGACGCATCCGGGTCGTCGATCAGGCACTGGGCGGCCGCGACGACCTCGGCGAGGTTGTGCGGGATCATGTTCGTCGCCATTCCCACCGCGATCCCGGAGGTGCCGTTCACCAGCAGGTTCGGGAAGGCCGCCGGCAGGACCGAGGGCTCCGACAGCGATCCGTCGTAGTTCGGCCTGAACCCGACCGTGCCCTCGTCCAGCTCCCCGACCAGCAGCATCGCCTCCCGCGACATCCGCGCCTCGGTATAGCGCGCCGCGGCCGGCCCGTCGTCCGGGGAACCGAAGTTGCCGTGCCCGTCGATGAGCGGCACGTTCAGCGAGAAATCCTGGGCGAGGCGGACCATCGCGTCGTAGATCGCGCTGTCACCGTGCGGGTGGTACTTGCCCATCACGTCGCCGACCACCCGGGCGGACTTCACGTGCGAGCGGTCCGGGCGGTACCCCTGCTCGCTCATCGAGTACAGGATCCGGCGGTGGACCGGCTTGAGCCCGTCGCGCGCGTCCGGCAGCGCGCGGGCGTGGATGACCGAGAAGGCGTATTCCAGGTACGACTCCTCGACCTCGGTGACCAGAGGATTGTCCAGTACCCGGGCACCGGCGGAGTCGAAGGCGGACAGATCGACCGCGGTCGTGGTGCCCTTGCTGCGTGCCATCGCTGTGTGCTCTCCTCGGGGAAGCCTCAGACCGCGCTCAGGCGTCGATCGTGTCCTGGTCGACCCGGCCGGCCGAGTCGATGAGCCAGTGTCTGCGGGGCTCGACCCGCTCACCCATCAGCAGGTCGAGGACCCGCTCGGCGGCCTCGACGTCGTCGAGCGTGATCCTCCGCACCGCGCGGGTGGCGGGGTTCATCGTGGTCTGCCACAACTCGTCGGCGTCCATCTCGCCAAGACCCTTGAACCGGGGGATCGGGGTGACGATCTGCTTGCCCCGGCGCTCCAGCCGGGCCACCGTGCTCGCCATCTCCACCTGCGTGTAGGTGTAGACGGTCTGCGGCTTGCGCCCCTTGGTCGTGATCTTGTGTAGCGGTGGCATCGCCGCGAACAGCCGACCCGCCTCGATGACCGGACGCAGGTACTTGGCGAACAGCGTGATCAGCAGCGTCCGGATATGCGAACCGTCCACATCGGCATCTGCCATGATCAGGACGCGCCCGTACCGCATCGCCGCCAGATCGAACGTGCGCCCCGACCCGGCGCCGAGAACCTGCGCGATCGCCGAGCACTCCACGTTGTCCAGGACCTGCTGGAGGCTGGCCTTCTGGACATTGAGAATCTTGCCACGGATCGGCAGCAGCGCCTGGTACTCCGCCGACCGCGCCAGCCGGGCGGTGCCCAGCGCGCTGTCCCCCTCCACGATGAACAGCTCGCTGCGGGCCACGCCGGTGGCCCGGCAGTCCACCAGCTTCGGCGGCATCGACGCGCCCTCCAGGGCGGTCTTGCGCCGGGCGGCGTCCTTCTGCTGCTTCTGGGCCAGCCGTACCCGGGCGGCATCCGCGATCTTCTGCAGGACCGTGCGGGCCTCGGTCTTGGTCTTCCGGTCGTCCACCCATGCCCGCAGGTACCGCTCGACGATCGTCTGGACCACCTTGGTGATCCCCGCGGTGGACAGCTCGTCCTTGGTCTGCGACGTGAACTGCGGTTCGGGGATCCGCACGTGGATCACGGCGGTCATGCCCTCCAGCACGTCGTCGAGGGTGGGCGGCTCCTCCTTCGGCCGCAGCAGCCCCCGGGCGTTCTTCACCGCCTCGGCCAGGGCCCGCGCGGCGGCGCGCTCGAATCCCTTGCGGTGCGTTCCGCCGTGCACGTTGCGGATCGTGTTGGTGAAACACTCCACGGTCCGCTCGTAGCCCGTTCCCCACCGCAACGCGACCTCGACCTCGGCCCGCCGCTCGACGTTGGAGCGCATGATGCCGTTGGCATCCGCCGCGTTCTCCCGGTACCCGCCCTCACCGGTCACCAGCAGGGTCCCGGAGACGGCCCGGTCGGCCGCCGGGGACAGGAAATCCACCAGGTCGGTCAGGCCGTTCGGGAAGTGGAAGACCTCCTCGGTCGTCCCGTCCCCGGGAGCGTCCTCTGTGGCGTCCTCTGTGGCGTCGCGCAGCACGTAGGTGACGCCGGGGACCAGGAACGCGGTATGGCGGAGTTTCGCGCGGACGGTCTGCGCGTCCAGCCGAGCGCCGGTCTCGAAGTAGCGGGCGTCGTACCAGTACCTGATCGACGTGCCGGTCGACGTGCCGCGCCGGATCTTTCCGGCCACCAGCAGGCCCGGCCGGGGGGTGAAGGCCGCCAGCGGACCGGGACCGTCGAACACCCCCGGGACACCGCGCTGGAACGACATCTGGTGCACCACCCCGTCCCGGCGCACGGTCACGTCGAACCGGTGCGACAGGGCGTTCACCGCCGAGGCGCCCACCCCGTGCAGGCCGCCGGAGGTCTTGTACCCGGAGCCGCCGAACTTCCCCCCGGCGTGCAACTTGGTCAGGACCAGCTCGACGCCGGACAGACCGGACTTGACGTTGAGGTCCGTCGGGATGCCCCGGCCGTCGTCGTCCACCTGCACCGAACCGTCGGCGTGCAGGGTGACCTCGACGCGCGTGGCGTAGCCCGCGACCCCCTCGTCGGTGGAGTTGTCCAGGATCTCGTTGACAAGGTGGCTCACCCCCCGGCTGTCGGTCGACCCGATGTACATGCCGGGCCGCTTGCGGACGGCGTCCAAGCCCTCCAGGTGCGTGAGGTCATCGGCCTCGTACAGGGCCTCGCGCTGGGCAGTCAACTGGTCGTACTCCCAATCCCGGCGGTCGCGGCGCCGATTCTCGGCGGCCCGCCACGTGGCGCGGCCTCGTCTGGCAACGCGCGACTCGCGGAATCTTAATCCACCGGCGAGAGCCGGCCCGGCGGGGTCCGCTCGGCGGGGCCGGTACCAGCCTCTTCCCACGCCACTTCCGGCCCTCCCCGCTCCACCCGGTACGGCGACCGATACCCTGGGAGACCTGGCCCACGAGCATGGCTGGCGACCATCACCGATCGCCGGGACCTGCCGATGCTCGGCCGGGTGCGGATGGTGCCGGCCCGAACACGTCGGACCGCACCGGTGACAACGAGCATGGTCACCGGAAAACCCCGATGCGCGACGTGCCGATCAACGCCGGCGTCAGCCTTCCGGGGCACTCGCACACCACCATCACCACAGGAACGAGGAACCACCACGTGACCACTTCCGACCAGACCCCCGACGAGCTGCGCATGGCCGAGCGCTACCTGGCGGTCCTCGCCGACATCTCCCGCTGCACCCAGATGGTCCGCAACGGCGACTGGGCCGCCCTGGTCGACCAGGCCGACGCCCTGGCCCGGCGGGCCGCCCACCTCGCCGCGGCCGCCAGCGGGCTGGCCGAGGACAACCCGCCGCGCGCCGCCACGGTGGTCGACCTCGTCTCCCGCGATCGCGCCAGTGAGGCCGCCCAGCTGCTGCATCCGCACCGGCCCAAGACGGTCGCCACGACCCCGATGACCGATCCGTTCACGCACCCCGGCACCCGTCCCGGTGCTTCCGCTGGCCGGCGCTAGCCACATCGTCAGACCAGGCGGGCCCGTGACCGGGCCGTTCTCGTCGCCGCGAGGACGACGACGACCGCCGCCAGGACCGCGACGGCGGCCGTGACCGGCGAGCGGGGGTCGTCGGTGACCCGACCGATGGCGATCCATCCGATGCCCCAGGCCATGGCCGCGGCAATGGTCGTCCGGCCGCCGAACGCCCGGGCCAGCAGGACCCCGGTGGCGCCGACGATCAGCAACGCCGCCGCCGCGGCGGTTTCCGCCAGGCCCGGGGACGGGCGCACGCCGCTGCCCGCGACGACGGCGGCGATGTTGGCGGAGGTCGCGACGGTGACCCACCCGAGATAGAGCCCGAACGTTCCATCGAGAACGATGCTCTCCGTCGTGGTGGCCGGTGCGTATGCGGACAGCCGGCGCAGCACCAGCAGCAGCACGGCCAGCAGCGCCACGATGACGGCGAACTGGCTGGAAGCCACGCCGGCGCCGGCATCCCCACGGCGCCTTGCCCACCCTTTAGGATCAACAGATCGTGTACACGATCAAGCACGCCGCCGACCTGACCGGCGTCCCGGTCGCGACGCTGCGTGCCTGGGAACGCCGCTACGGTGTGGTCGTTCCCCGCCGGACCAACGCCGGCTACCGCCTCTACGACGAGCGGGTCCTGGGGATCATCACCGCGATGCACGATCTCGTGCGGGCCGGCTGGTCCCCCAGGCAGGCCGCGGCGGAGGTGGAGCGCAGCCAGGCGGCCGGAGCCGCCGCCGACACCGGCCGCCAGCCGCCGGCCGAGCCCCGGGTCCCGGAACGGGAGACCTCCGGGGGCGCCGGTGCCCGCCC
>JABDRL010000367.1 GCA_013041765.1 Dactylosporangium sp.
GAGTGGGAGGACATCGTCGCCGAGTACGCCACCGGTTGGGGCATCCGGGCGCCAGCGGAGATCCTGCGGGATCTGGTGGTGGACCTGCCCCATGCCCGGGATCGGCTCGGACTGGTCGCCACTGGCGAGGAAGCCGGGGCGATGCTGCGGGTGGTCGTCCGGCTGTGCACCCTGGTCGCGCAGTCGTTGAGCGAGTTGGGGGACCGTCGCACCAGCCGTCGCTGGTGGCGCACCGCGACGCGCCTGGCTGACGCCTGCGACATGTGCGACGCGCCCGACCTGCATGCCTGGGTGTACGGCCGGGAGAGCATCCACGGGCTTTCCGACCGCAGACCCGTCGCCGAGCACTCGGCGCTGGCCGGGCAGGCCCAGCCGATTCGCGACGTCGCGCCACAGTTCGGGCCTGGGGCGGCGTGGGCGCTGGCCGGGCACGCCCGGCTGCTGGCCGCAGGCGGA
This sequence comes from Dactylosporangium sp., assembly GCA_013041765.1. GTDB lineage: Bacteria > Actinomycetota > Actinomycetes > Mycobacteriales > Micromonosporaceae > JABDRL01. Next base: position 457 of record JABDRL010000367.1, read on the forward strand.
CAAGGCGCCGCAGCGGCCGAGATCCTTGGCCGTCTGCGCGTACTGACCGACCAGGTGGACGGATGCGACGACGACCCGTTGTCGATCTTCGGGTGGTCGCCGGTGCGGCTGCACCATACCGAGACCGTGGTGTTCACGCTGCTCGGCTCCGTCGGGCAGGCCGGAGTCGCCCGGGGCAAGGCGCTCGCCCTGTACCCGGCCAACCATGTTCGGGACCGGGCGGAGTTGGGGCTGTACCAGGCCCTTGACCTGGTACACCAGCACGACGTACCCAGCGGGGCGGGCCTGGCCCGCCGGATCCTGGCCAACCTGCCGCCAGCGCAGCGATCCGCGACGGTCCGGGAGGTCGGTCAACGGGTTCTCGATGTCATTCCCAAGGTCGACAGCCGCAGGCCGGAGGTCAGCGGGCTGCGTGACCTGGTGTCCCCGCCGCACCCGTAGCCCAGCATGGCCGGCATCTGCCGGTCGGCTGGGGACGGACGCTGCACGGTCGCGTGGGAGTCTGCTGTGGCAGCCTGCGGACCGGGCGGATCAGCCCCAGAAGATGCCGGTCGGGTCGCGTTCGACCTCGGCGAGGAGGTCGGCGATCGTCGCGGTGGATGGGACCTGGTCGAAGCGGTGGAAGCGCAGGTTGCGGTCGCGGTAGTACAACTGCCACGTCCGCCGGGTCTTGGTGTAGGCCAGGCGGGCGATCGGCAGCCGGGTCCACTCCGGCCCGATGAGCTCCGGGTTCCACGGTGGGCGGCACTCGACGATGGTCAGATGCCGGTCGGTAACCTCACACTCGACGCGGATCTGATCACGGACGTGTTCGGGCACACGGTCAGCGCAGTAGCGGCGTACCCGCGCCACGTCGAGTTCCGGCAGCCCAGTCGGCGTCATGACCACCAGCATGCCCTGCCGGCCAACACCCCACGGGTCCGGCACGGCGACGCAGACTGAGTTGACGCCGCCGTGTTCGACGGAGTCGGGAACGGGGATGGTTGAGGGAACTGGGCATCCATGCCGGAAAGCATGGGTCCCATAGTGCTTGTACCCCCCGATCGGGAGTATCCCCCCAGGGATATTTCGGGCTCATCAAAGATCAACCAGGATGGATGCCGACCTGCGCAGTTGGGCTCATACGGGACCCCCAGAGGGGCAGTGTGCGACACGAGGGTCCACCCGGCGGTGCACCCGATCCCACACCCACCACGACACCCTTGCCAGGATTGAACCGAATCTCACCTCACTGGGGTGTATGGGCCAATTATCGGAGCTGGGTCGACGGGAATCTGCGAGCCTGCCATCGTCAGTCCGGCTGCACAGGGCGGACACCGCAAACCGGACGAGGACAACCTCGCGACGAAGCGGTCTGGCCCGAACGGTACGGGCGGTACCGGTCGATGACTGGCCGTGGCGCCGGTCCATGGTGTTCGGTACGACGACGGTGACCGGCCGCTACCGGTGACCCGGCGGGCGTACCGCTGGCTGGCGTTGATCGAGGTCGGAGGGCCGACAGAGCGGTGATCCGATGCCCGGGGCGTCCCCGGTTCGGACCGCTGCGGTACCGCTCTGCCCGCTCGGCGTACCGTCCGGGCGCCCGGTCCCATGTGTCCGGGACGAAGCCGGCGACCGGACGGCACCGACGCTCATCGAGACGGTGCGGCTGACCGGCATCGCCAGGCCGCGTGCCGGGTCGCCCGGAAATCGAGATGCCACACGCGAGACGGGCGCGGTCACCGGTGCTCGGTGTGCCGACGGTCAAGCGCGGCGACGCGAGTGTTTCCGGGCGGCTGTATGTACCACACTGCGACATTTGCGAACCCAACTGGCCAGTGAGGTACCACACTGAGGCTTATGTTCGAAAAATAAGAAATACCACTTACTGCGGCAAAAGAGCATTACGGAGGGCTACGGGATTAAAAGGATCTCACTGGGGTGTTCGTACGTCCGGTTGGTCACCTTACTGGCTGGTGAGGTGGTCACGGGCTTCCGGCAAATATCCCGGTTGGGGACACGTGGCTGTCGCAGTTGGGTGCTGTGGGAGCCGGTACCTCACCAGTGAGGCAGATGTGACGCAGTTCACCCGCTACGGAGCCTGCGAAACCACCTCCAGTTGGGCCATGGGTTGGTGTGAACACGACTCGCGCCGGCGCGGGAGCCGCACCCACACATGACCAGCCGCTGTGAACACCCCGATCGCATCGCGACGAACCTTCACGTCGCGAGCGACAGGCAAGACGCGACCGTCGTCGCCCGCACCGGGAACGACATCCCCACAGCCGGGCGGCCAGTCGCATCCGGCAAGACCAGCGTCGCCAGCGACACGCCACGGCCCCTGAGCGACGTCGAGCGCGTCGCCAGCGACACGCCGTGCGACGGACCCGACGTCCGGCCGGACGCCGTCGACACGGTCCGACACCAGGACGTCGAGTCCGCGACCACCCCACCGGGCGTCACGGGCCGGGGAGTCGTGTCCGTCGACCGCGCTCGGTCCGCATGCCCGCCGGACACGGACCGACCCGCGTACCCGCCGACCGACGGCAACATCCCGCCGCACGCGGTCCCGCCG
>JABDRL010000374.1 GCA_013041765.1 Dactylosporangium sp.
GGGCGGGACACCGGCGCCGGGCCGAAGGGCAGGGCCGGGACGAGGGTGCCACCGGTGGGCTGTGCCGGGGCCGGCGCAGCCGTGCGGTTGGGGACGGACCTGGCCGGGGCCAGCGGCGCGGATACTACAGAGGACGCTCCGCCGGGCTCCGCGGGCGGGGGCTCTGGCACCGCGGTTTCGCCGGACGCGGTGGCTGGGCCGGCGCCGACACCGGCGCCGGAAGGGGCGGCATCGGTCACCGGCGGGGCCGCTTGGGCGAGTGGCCGCCAGCCCGGCGGCGGAGCGTCGGGATTCCACATCCGCGCCGGTGCTGGTGGCGGTGACCCGGGATCGGGCTGGGCGGGCGCGGGGCCGGACGGGCGCGGGGCGTGCTGGAGGGTCGCGGTGGGTGTCGGCACCGGCAGGTCTTCGGGCACACGCGCGGTCACGGCCGGGGCAGCGGCTTGGCGGGCGGCCTCGTCCTGGTGGTTGGAGGACGCCGGGCTGAGCGCGGCCAGGGCGCCGGTGGCCGCGCCTGGAACGTTCGCGGACGGCTCGCCGTAGAACAGGCCGAGAAACGGTGAGTCAATGTCCTGAGCCGGCTGTTCCGGGGAGGTGGACCGATGGGGCGGCTCGGCATCGGCCTGGGCGGGGCCCCGAGCGATCTGGGCGGGATGCCGAACGCCGGCCCGTCGGCCGGCGTTGCGGAACATGGCGACCCTGCCGCCCTCGGCTGCCGCCCGCAGACCGCCGTCATAGTCCGAAGCGGCGTCGATCACCGCCTCGTCCGGCACCGCGGGCCGGTTCTCGCCACCCCTGGTCGGCGGCTTCGGCGTCTCCGCGCCAGGCGGAACCTGCGTCATATCAGCTCCTCCCGGATGCGCACCTGAGCTGCGACCAGACGGGGGTCACGCTGTTCGGTGCGGGGCTCGCGGGTATGCCGCCAGTCCGTCAGCGCGGTTCGGACAACCATGCGCGCCGGGCGGTCCGGGTCGACGTACCGGAAGATCAGCGAAGTGGTGACCATGGCGAGGGCGATCTCCCATGCAGGGAAGACCTCGAATCTGAACTCCGAGTAGATCCCCAGGGTGATCAGTCCGTGGATGAGGACAAAAACAGGTACAAGAAGGATAAAAACGCCGTAGTGGGCGTAAGAAAGCTGAATCGGCAGGGTGTACCCCGGTGGTCCCAGATAGACCAGCCGTGCCCGGTAGATGTCGTCATCAGTACGCAGCCGCATAAGTGCCCGCTTGTCGCCTTGTCTTGCCCGCCGATCGCTGAACCACCTACTTGAACATCAGGTCGACCAGGGAACCGCCGACGAAGAACAACGTCGCGGCCCCCGCGATGAACGCCAGCCCGATCAATGCGATTGCCGAGCTGGTCAGCACCCGGGAGACCTCACCCTTGCTCGCCCGGCCAATGAAGATCATGCCGAGGACCCCGAGGAGGATCGGTGTGATCTTGGTCGCGAAGAAAGTCAGGACGCCGTCGGTGTTGATCTCTTTTGGGGCCTCGGTCGGCTCAAGCGCGAGCGCGTCCTTGACGAGCGCGGCGTGATCGAACACCGCCTGGCCGATCGTCATCAGGGTCATGCACAACCTCCCCGGTACGCGGTCGTTGGCCGCCGTCCGCGCGGACAACCTCGCCGAGAAGACTAGCCGGCGGCTTCGCTGCGGCCACTGGGTCACTCATACCGGCGAAAATACTATCCGTCCGTTTTTTCGTATTTTAGCGGAGTGCCAGGTTTAACCGTCCGAATAGCGCTCACTTGCAGAGCGTACGTTGCGGGCATTACTCGAACAAGCTGCCGACTGGTGTGCCAGAAAACTTGGCATGGTCCTGATCTGGACATTTTGGACGGTTTTGCTGGCGTCACCTATCAGGTGTCCGACAGGGTGGTTCCTCGGCTAGGGCTGAGAGGACGACCCCGGAGGTCGTGCGGATCGGGCTGACAGGGGCACGCCGGGGGTGCTTCCCGTCCGGAAGTGGGTACCGTCGACGGGTGAGGAATCCACCGGACCGCACCCGCCCCGTGATCTTCGGCGTGCTCAACGTGACGCCGGACAGCTTCTCCGACGGCGGCCGGTACGCGGCGCTGGAACCCGCCGTCGCCCACGGCCTGCGCCTGGGCGCCGAGGGCGCCGACGTGATCGATGTCGGCGGCGAATCGACCCGTCCCGGTGCGGCCAGAGTCGATGAGACGGAGGAGGCCCGCAGGGTGCTGCCCGTGGTCCGGGAGCTGTCGGCCGCCGGGGTGTCCGTCAGCATCGACACCTCGCGGGCGGCGGTCGCGGCCGCGGCGATCGAGGCCGGGGCGACGATCGTCAATGACGTGTCCGGCGGTCTCGCCGATCCGACCATGGCAAGCGTCGTGGCGAGCGCGGGCTGTCCCTGGGTGCTGATGCACTGGCGAGGACACCCGCGGGACCGGGCGCGGCTCGCGGCCTACGACGACGTGGTCGTCGAGGTCCGCGACGAGTTGCGCCGGAGAGTCGACGCGGCGCTGCGGGCCGGAGTCGCAGACGACCAGATCATTATCGATCCGGGGCTGGGGTTCGCCAAGACCGCCGAACACAACTGGCGGCTGTCGGCCAACCTCGGCGAGCTGGTTTCTCTGGGCTATCCGGTGCTGTTCGGCGCGAGCCGCAAGTCCTACCTCGGGGCGCTGCTGGCCGCCGAGACCGGGACGCCGAGACCTGTCGACCAGCGAGAGCCGGCAACGGTGGCGACCACGGTGCTCGCGCTGGTTGCCGGGGCCTGGGGCGTTCGGGTGCACGATGTCCGCGCCAACGCGGACGCGATTCGGGTATGGCTGGCGATGAGGGCCGCGCGGTGAACGATCGGATCACTTTGACCGGGTTGCGGGCGTACGGGCGCCATGGCGTGCACGACGATGAGCGGGCGCATGGTCAGCCGTTCGTCGTCGATACAGAGCTGGAACTGGATCTCTCAGAGGCCGCGGTCTCGGACGATGTCGCGGATACCGTCGACTACGGTCGGTTGGCCGATCGGCTGGTCACCATCGTCAGGGGCGACCCCGTCGACCTGATCGAGACGCTCGCCGCGCGGCTACTGACCGAATGCCTCGTAGATCCCAGAGTGAGTGTCGCGACCGTGACGGTGCACAAGCCCCAGGCCCCGATCGGGCACCAGTTCCGCGATGTCGCCGTGACCCTGCGTCGGAGCCGGCATTGACCATCGCGGTGCTCTCGCTGGGCAGCAATCTCGGCGACCGCGCCGGCTACCTGGGCCGTGCGGTCGCCGGGCTCGGGGACAGCGCTCTGCGCGTGTCCCGGGTGTACGAGACACCGCCGTGGGGGGACCCGGACCAGCCCGCCTATCTCAACGCCGCGGTCCTGGCCAGGAGCCTGGACGACGACCCGCGGTACTGGCTACGGGTGGCTCGGGGAGCGGAAACACTGGCCGGTCGCCAGCGCGATCCCAGCCGGAGATTCGCCCCGAGGACGCTGGACGTCGACATTGTCGCGGTCTTCACCGTCGCCGGGGAGCCCGTGCTGTGCCCCGGTCCCGAGCTGATCCTGCCGCATCCCCTGGCCCACCGGCGGGCATTCGTGCTGCGGCCCTGGCTGGACATCCAGCCGGACGCGGTCCTGCCCGGGCACGGTTCGGTGCGTGATCTGACCCTCGCCGGACCAATCGCGGAGGAATGCGCGACGCTGCGGCCGTACGAAGGTGTCAGGCTTGATGCACAGCGATGAGAACCGGACGACATGAGCCTGGAGTGCGTGACCTATGGCGAGGCCAGCAGACGACCAACCAACCGGAAACCAGCACCGGCTGCCCGCGACCCAGCCCGCGACCCTGGTTGTCGCCGTTCTCGCCGCAGCGGGCTGTGCGTGGCTCGGCCTCGATCGTTTCTATGGCTCCCTGCCGAGGCTGCCATGGCTGCCGCCGTTGACCCTTGCCGGCCTTGCGGTGGTCGAGGGGATGGTGGCTCGGCAGGTGAAGGCCTGGATCGATCGCAAGCCCACGGCGAAGCCGATCGAACCCCTGCTCATCGCACGGTACGTCGTGCTCGCGAAGGCGTCAGCCCTTGTCGGTGCGATTTTCGGCGGGCTGTACGTCGGCATGACCAGCTGGTTGCTGGTGCAACGGGCCGTGCTTGTCGAGGCGGACCGGGACTTTCCAGCGGCGGCGGCCGGAACCGTCGGGTCGGGCATCCTCCTCGTCGCCGCGGTGGTCCTGGAACGTGCCTGTCGGGTCCCGCCATCGGCTGACCATCGGAACACCGGCGGGTCGGACCGTCCGGGTACCCAACCGGGCGGCGAGACGTAGGCCGGGCGGGACCTCGTCCCGTTGGCAGGGGTGTTGCCTGCGCCGATGCCCAGGTACGGTGCGACCGTTACCAATTTGACTCGCCCATAGCCGCGTTCCCTCTGTGCCCGGTCGAGCCGGCGGCGCGGCGATGAGGCAGGAGGTGCTTGGTCGATGGCATATGAGGGTCCGCGGTTCCCGAGCGGGACCGGGTACGGCGACGATCAGGCCCATGCCGCGGCAGGACTCGACGGAGCCGATGACCCCGATTACGGGCAGGGCTACCCTGCGGATGGCTACGACTCATCGGCAGCTGGTGGTTATGACCCATCGCTCGGCATGGGATCGGCCCGTCAGCGTTCGGCCTTCGGTGGGGACCTGGCCGCCTCGTCGCTGGACGACGACGGAAGGGAACCTGGGGACCGCATCTCGGTGCACCTGCTGTGGGAGGGGACGCTGCTGCTGTTCGCGGCGGTGTTGCTCTACCTGTTGCACCACAGCGACCCCTCGGCGCTGCGTGGATCGGCCCTTCGCGAGCTGTTGCTGTTTGTGGCCGTTGTCGGGTTGGTTACCACGGGAGCGGCATTCAGCCTCCGGGCCGCGGTGCCGAACCTGGCGCTCGGTCCGGTCGTGTATGCGAGCGCCATGTTCTTTGCCGCCCGTTCCGATGCCGGACTGACGACGACAGCGCTGTTCACGGCCCTTGCGGCTGCGGGTATCGGAGTCGCGATCGCGGTGATCACTGTCGGATTCCATGTGCCGGCGTGGGCCGCGAGTCTCGGGGTCGGGCTGGCCGTGATGGTGTGGCTGGAGCGGCAGGACGCGGTGTCCGTGGTCAACGGTGCCTATGAGCCGCAGAACCATGCCTGGTATTGGTTCATCGGCTTCGTGCTCGTCTCCGGCTGCAGCGGGCTGTTCGGCCTGATCCGATCGATTCGGCGAACCGTCGGCGGCTACCGCCCGACAGGTGACCCGGCCCGGCGGCGGACCGCAGCGGGGAGTACCACGGGGATGCTGGCGCTGATCGGCTCGACGGTGCTGGCCTCCATCGCCGGGGTACTACTGGCCCTGGGGACCCGTCCGCTACCGACGGGCGAGAATGGCCTGGCGCTGTCCGGGCTGGCCTTGGGCGCCGCGCTGCTTGGCGGGACCTCGGTGTACGGTCGCCGCGGCGGGATCTTCGGGACGGTGCTGGCCGTTGCGCTGCTGGTGCTGCTCTGCAGCTACGGTGAGGCGCGCGACTGGAGTCTCTCCCTGCTGGCGATCGGCGCGGCGGCGGTCGTGGCGGGCCTGGTCGTGACGCGGCTGATCGAGACGTTCGGAGTGTCGAACTCCGACGACGAGGACGAGGCGTCAAGGTCACTGGGCGGGTGGAGGTCTGCGGGATCCTCCGGGGAACCGGCCGATTCCTGGTCATCCGATTCACGATCCGGCGGGTGGACGACGCAGCTGTCCGCGCGTACCGCAGATGATGGCTGGGGGGACGATGATCGATGGGGAGCCAGGTAGTACCGCCTGCTCAGAGCTAGTTTGAACGGACCCGGTGTGGTCGAGGGCATTCCGAATGGCGAGTCGAGTGAGTAGGGTCTACAGCCATGCCGGCGGAGGAACAGGGGCGCGGCCGGGGCGGGATCGCCGCCCGGGTTCTGTGCTGGTGCGGGGTCGCGCTCATGCCGATCGCGGCGATCATGTTGCTGCTGGCGGACGGCTCCGGCATGCTGCGGGCCGCGGCGTTGCTGCTGGTGATCGTCATTGGTCTCGTCGGAATATCCATCATCATCCAGCAGCGCGGTGGCGGGGTGTCGGCGGAGACCGAGGACATGGTCTTCGACGAGATCGACGCGCTGCGTGAGGACGTTCAGAACGACATCGCGCATGCGGCGAAGACCGCGCACAGATCACTTGCCGAGAAGGTCGTCACGATGAATGACACCATCGAGGCGCTGCGTGGGCATGTCGACGTTCTTCAGGGCCAGCTGGACCGGGCCTCGGGCCACCAGCCCTCGAAACCTGGTCGAGCGGCCCATGGGGTCGCTCCGACTCCGGCGCCCGGCGGTGTGCTGCACCACACCGAGACGGTCCACGTGACGACCAGGAAGACCACCGTGGTCGATCAGAACGACGGCGCGGCCGAGCGCGGAACGGTCTACGGCAACCGGTCCAACGACCGGCCCCAGTCCGGGCCCTCGTCCGACGATGACCAGCGCTCCGGCCATGGCCAGGACCGCTACGCCGCTCGGGCCGCGGCGGCCGAGCAACCCGCCAGCTGGGCGAAGATTCCCCGCCAGCGCCATCCCGATGACCGGCCGGCGATCGCGGCGGATTCCGGCGCGCCGTCGTGGACCGAGCAACTGCTCGGGCAACGGCATGAGGCCGATCGGCCCGGGGCCGCCGCGCCCGACGGGCGCAGGTCGCGGCACGTGGCGGAACCAGCGTATGGCGGCGAGGCGACAGGACTGCGCTCCGGCGACCGGTGGGCCTCGGTGCACAGCGACGACCACGGGAGAGAGCTGCGCATGGGCGAGCGCAGCTCCGAGGTCCGGATGAGTGACTCAGGCTCTGAAGTCCGCATTCAGGACCGCTGGGCAGCCGTGCGACGTGATGATCCGTTCGGAGCCAGGGAGAGCGGGTTTGGCGACCGGGACGAAGCTGCCGGCTGGTCGACGACGGGGCGTGGCGGGTGGGAACCGGGCGGACACGGCAGCGACCAAGCCGCGTTGCCGGTGGCCGAATCGAGGTTTGACGGGGGACGGCGGGACGCGTCCCGGCTCGATCCGCCGTTTGATCAGCCAGGCCGGTCCCGGGGGCAGAACCGGAGTGTCAACGAACCCGTCTCCGAGCGGATTCCGGCCCGGTCCCGGGGCGACTGGGAGGGCGACTACGAGCCGTCGTCGTACCTGCCGGGTGGTGGCTTCCAGGACCGGGGCTTTGGCGACCACGGTGGGAGTTTCCAGGGCAGCGGGTTCCAGGACCGGGGCTTTGGCGACCAGGGCGGCTGGGGCGGGCGCGGCGACCGGGACTACGGGCCTGCCGATCCCGGCGGTCGCTACAGCGATCGTGGCCAGTACGGCCGTGCCGATGCCCGGGACTACGGCGAATGGGGCACTGAGCGCTGGTAGCGCTGAGACCTGCTACTTGTCGACGTCGCCCACCACGAACAGCATCGAACCCATGATCGACACCAGGTCGGGCACGAGCGTGCCGGGCAGCAGCGTGGTCAGAGCCTGAACATTCGCGTAGGAGGCGGTGCGGAGTTTCAGCCGCCAGGGCGTCCGCTCGCCCCGCGACACGAGGTAGTAGCCGTTGACCCCGAGCGGATTCTCCGTCCAGGCGTAGGTGTGGCCCTCCGGAGCCTTGACGAGTTTCGGAAGACGGACATTGACCGGTCCGCTCAACTGGTCGACCTTGGCGAGGCAGGCCTCTGCGAGGTCGAGAGAAACGTAGACCTGGTCGAGCAGGCACTCGAACCGGGCGTGGCAGTCTCCGGTGGTCCGGGTGACGACCGGGACGTCCAGGTCGCCATAGGCGAGGTACGGCTCGTCCCGGCGCAGGTCGAAATCGAGGCCGGAGGCTCGGGCGACAGGCCCGGAGGCGCCGAACGCCGCGGCCTGCTCTGCGGGGAGCACCCCGATACCGACCGTCCGAGCCATGAAGATCTCGTTGCGCCGGATGAGAATATCGAGATCGGGCAGGGTCTTGCGGACCTCGCCGATCGCCTCCCTGGTCCGGCGCGTCCAGCCGAGCGGCACTTCTTCCTTCAGCCCGCCGACGCGGTTGTACATGTAGTGGATGCGACCGCCGCTGGCTTCCTCCAGGACGGCCTGGATCTTCTCCCGCTCCCGGAAGGCATAGAACACCGGTGTCAGGGCGCCGATTTCCAGCGGGTAGGAACCGAGAAAGACCAGGTGGTTGAGGACCCGGTTGAGCTCGGCGAGCGCGGTGCGCAGCCACACGGCCCGATCCGGCACGGCGATGCCCATCATGCGTTCGACCGCCAGCACGACCCCGAGTTCGTTGGAGAAGGCCGAGAGCCAGTCATGCCGGTTGGCCAGCATGGTGATCTGCCGGTAGTCACGCGCCTCGAACAGCTTCTCCGCGCCCCGGTGCATGTAGCCGATGACGGGCTCGGCCGAGACCACCCGCTCGCCGTCGAGGACGAGCTTGAGCCGCAGCACTCCGTGTGTCGACGGGTGCTGGGGTCCGATGTTGAGCACCATGTCCGTGCCGAGCGGGTACTCGTCCTCAGCCAGCCCCGCGGCATCGATCCCAGTGCTTGCGATCACCTCGTGCGTCATGGTCGGCTCAGTGTTCCTTCCAGCCCGATCGCGGCCTGTCCGGGCACCAGTCTCGCAGACTCCCCCGCGGGGGTTCGGGACCCGTCCCTGATCTTTCCGGCGGCCAATCGATCCCCACCGGCTGGATGAGCCACAGGTGGGCTCCGAGCCCTGCCGGATCGGTCAGTTCGGCGGCGGCGGTGGCGCGGGCAAGGCGGCGCAGATAGCCTGCCGGATCCGCGCTCGCCAGGGCCAGCCGCGGCCGACCGCCGTCGACGCCGAGCTGCCGCAGGGCGGACCGTTGGGTGTCGAGAACAGGCCTGCGGCCGGCGACCCGGGCACTCGCCGCCGCCACGGCGTCCATCGCGACGTGGGCCGTCAGGTCACCCGATCCGTCCGGTACCGGGGGAACGTTCCGCCCCAGCCGGTACCCGGTCAGGGTGCCCAGCGGGGGACGCCCGTCGCGCAGGTGCCCGTAGTCCACGGCGACCGCCAAGCCCCTGACCAGCGTGCCGACGGTCTCGGCCCAGGCCTCGTCCCGCGGCCGACCGATCTCCGCTCGGACGCCGGCCTCCGGCAGACTCCACCATTCGGCCAGCCAGGCGGCGTCCTCCGGCTCGACGGGGAGTCCCGGCCGCTCCGCACCCGCGGCGTCCACCAGGACATAGCGCGGGCCGTCCGCCGCGAGGACCGCGATGTCCAGGGGGACGTTGTCGAGCCATTCCGTTGCCAGCAGCAGGCCCGTGATCGTCTCCGGGGGGCGGGCCGCCCACCGGATCGCGTCCGGCAGCCCCGGGGGACGGCGGGCACGCTCCACCGCGACGGGGTTCATCCGGGCGGCCAGATCCGGTGGAGCGCCGCCCAGGATCCCGGTGAGGAGCTCACCCCGGCCCGCGCCGATGTCGACCACATCCAGCCGTGGCGGGGCGCCGAGGGCGGCGTCGACCATCCGCAGCAGCCGACCGATGCCCTGAGCGAACAGCGGCGACGCGGTGACACTGGTTCGAAAATGGCCGGTCGGTCCCTCGGCGCCGGCGCGGGTGAAGAAGCCGTCCGGTCCGTACAACGATCGTTCCATTGCCGTGGCCCATCGCATGGCCTGATCGTCGCAACGTCCGGATCGGGGTCTCAACCAGGGGCACGTTTCGAGTTCGAGCATGATCCCTGCATTTCGGGGCCATGAAGGCGGGCCTTCCAGAACTACAGTGAGCACGAATGCCACCCGCTCTGGGCGGCCAGACACGGAGGTGCCGTCATCGAATCCAACGCCGGCAACGCCACCCCCCGTTCGGACGGTGCGACCACCAGCGCCGGTGAGCTGAAGGCGGTTCTGCGGATTCGGCCGTTCCGCCGGTTGTGGATTGTCCTGGGTATTTCGTCGCTCGGCGACTGGCTTGGCTTGCTGGCCACGCTGGCCTTCGCGACGCAACACGTCTCCGGCTCGGCCGCGAAGGGCGCGGCCTTCGGGTCGGTCATCGCGTTCCGGATGCTGCCGGCCATGGTGCTCGGACCCCTGGCCGGGGTGCTCGTCGACCGGTTCGACCGGCGCTCCACCATGGCCGTCTGCGACCTGGGCAGGTTCGCATTCTTCGCGTCGATGCCCACCATGGCCCTGGTGACGGACAGCTCGGCCATCGTCGTCGGGTGGGTGGGTATCGCCACCTTTGCCATCGAGACCCTGGCCCTGCTGTGGACCCCGGCGAAGGAGGCGTCGGTACCCAACCTGCTGCCCAGAGCCCGGCTGGAGACCGCCAACCAGTTGGCGCTCGCCACGACCTACGGGGTGGCGCCAGTCGCGGCGGCGCTCCTGCTCGCGGGCCTGACCACGGGGCTGAACGCCGTTTTCGGCGGTGACCTGCCCGGCGGGGTGAAGGCGACGGAGATCGCGCTGTACTTCAACGCCCTGACGTTCCTCGCGACGGCCGTCACGGTGTTCTTCTTCATCAAAGAGATCTCCGGGCGGGCTGCGGCCGCGGGGGAGCGCCAACCGGGAATGCTGCGGGAGTTCTGGCAGGGCCTGTCGTTCGTCGGTCGTACACCGATGGTCCGGGGTCTGGTCCTGGGCATTCTGGGCGCGTTCGCCGCCGGTGGTGTGGTCATCGGTACGGCGCAGTTCTACGCCCTGTCACTCGGCGGCGGGGAGTCGACGTTCTACATCCTGTTCGCGATGCTGTTCATCGGATTGGGGCTCGGCATCGTTGGGGGACCGCGGGTGATCGGCGCATTGTCGCGGCGACGGTGGTTCGGACTGTCGATCATACTGGCCGCAGGGTCGGTCGTCGGGCTCGCGCTGGCCTGGCACCTGTCCCTCGCGGTCGTCCTGGCACTGCTGGTGGGCGTCGGTGCCGGCATGGCGTTCCTGTCCGGCACGACCCTGCTGGGCGGCGAGGTCGACGACGAGGTGCGGGGCCGGGCCATCTCCTTCGTCAACGCCGGTACCAGGGCCGTGCTGATGTTTTCCAGCGGCCTATCCAGCGTGCTGGTCGGCGCCGGTGGATCGCGCGAGATCAGCTTGGCGCTCTTCTCGGTGCCGGTATCGACGACCAGAATGCTGCTCGGCGTTGCCGGCCTGTTCGGGGTGATCGTCGGGGTCGTCGCGTTCCGGCAGATGGACGACAAGGCCGGCGTGCCGGTGCTGGCCGATCTCATCGGCTCGCTGCGTGGCCGGCCGCTGTCCGCGATCGGTCCGCATCTGCACGGCGGGTTGTTCGTCGTGTTCGAGGGCGGCGAGGGGGCCGGGAAGTCGACGCAGGTCGACCTGCTCGCCACGGCTCTTCGGGCACGGGGCAGGGAGACCACGGTCACCAGGGAACCCGGAGCGACCGGGATCGGTCAGCAGATCCGGTCGCTGCTGCTCGACCGAGCCGCCGGGGAAGGTCGCCACGCCGAACACCTCACCCCGCGAGCGGAGGCCCTGCTCTATGCCGCAGACCGGGCCCATCACGTTGCGCTGGTGATCCGTCCGGCCCTGGAACGGGGACAGGTGGTGCTCAGCGACCGCTATGTCGACTCGTCGCTGGCCTATCAGGGGGCCGGGAGGGTCCTTCCGGTCGATGAGGTGTCGTGGCTGTCGGCATGGGCGACCGGAGGGCTGAAACCCGATCTCGTGGTGCTGCTGGACATCGAACCGAGAACCGGACTCGACCGGGTGGCGGCCCGCGGTGCGGCAGACCGGTTGGAGAGCGAGGACCTGGCCTTCCACGAGCGGGTGCGGTACGCCTTCCTCGACCTGGCCAGCGAGGACCAGCACCGGTACCTCGTGCTCGATGCCGCGCAGTCACCGGACGCGGTCGCGGACGCGGTGCTGGACCGTGTCGGGGCCATGCTGGCCGCCGGTTCTGGCCAGCCGGCGCGGCCGGTGGAGGAGGAGGTGACCATGCGGCTCGACGGTAGGGGAGGACGGGAATGACGTCACCTTCGGCCGTCTTCGGCGGCCTGGTCGGGCAGGACGAGGCCATCAAGACGCTGGAACGGGCCGTGCGCGCGGCGGATGCCATCGTCCGGGGCGACAACGGCACCGCGATGACCCATGCGTGGCTCTTCACCGGTCCTCCTGGAGCCGGCCGGTCCGCCACGGCCAGGGCGTTCGCCGCAGCGCTGCAGTGCGAGCAGCGTGGGTGTGGCGTCTGCCAGGCCTGCCACACGACGCTGACCGGCACCCACGCCGACGTGCGGTTCGTCGTGCCGGATGGGCTGAGTATCGGTGTCGGGGAGATGCGGGCACTGGTCCTGCGCGCCGCCAGCGCCCCGGCCCAGGGTCGCTGGCAGGTGCTGCTGGTGGAGGATGCCGACCGGCTGACGGAGGCCGCGGGCAACGCGTTGCTCAAGGCCGTTGAGGAACCACCACCGAGGACGGTCTTCCTGCTGTGTGCGCCGTCGGCGCATCCGGACGACGTCTCCGTGACCATTCGTTCCCGGTGCCGGATCGTGCCCCTGACCCAGCCGAGTGCTGAGGCCATCGCGGCCATGCTGGGTGCCAGGGAGGGGATCGACGAGCGGACGGCGCTCTGGGCGGCTGCGGCGGCCCAGGGCCACGTCGGCCGGGCCCGCCTGCTGGCCTGCGACGAGCCGTCCCGCACCCGGCGGGCGGCCGTGCTCGCGGTGCCCCGGGGACTGACCGGCGTCGGGGCGTGCTTCGATGCGGCCAGTGCGCTCATTGCGACGGCGGATGCCGAGGCCGCCGTGCTGGCCACGGACACGGACGCCAAGGAGCGGGCCGCCCTGGAGATGGCTCTCGGGGCCGGAGGTACCGGGCGAGGCGCCGCGGGCGCGGTGCGTGGGGCCGCCGGTCAGCTGAAGGATCTTGAACGTCGGCAGAAGTTGAGGGCGACGCGGGTCAAGCGCGATTCCCTCGACCGCGCGTTGGTCGATCTCGCCGGTTTCTACCGCGATGCCCTGGCCCGGGCCCTTGGCGCAACGCCGGATCCGATCCATGTGGACCTGGCCGAGCAGTCCGCGCAGGCCGGGCAGCATTGGGGGCCGGAAAGCACCCTGCGTCGACTGGAAGCGGTGCTGAGTTGCCGCACCGCCATCGACCGCAATGTCAAGCCGCGCATTGCCGTCGAGGCGATGATGCTCACGCTGTGGCGAGGCTGAAGACGCCCGGAACCCGCGCAGCCCACTCTGGGAAGGGAGAGCGATGGGGCGCGATATTGACGAGACCTGGATCGAGGAAGCCGTCGAGCGCTATCGCCGGATCGAGACCCTGTTCGCCGAGTTCGATCGGGCGGCACAGGACATCGAGGTGACTGTCCGATCACCCGATGGGCTCGTCGAGGTCGCGGTGACCGCCGCCGGAGCCATCACCGACGTGCGTATCCGGGGAAGCCTCGCCGGCCGCAGCAGCGCGCAGCTGGCGGACTCCGTGCGGGCCGCGGTCACCTCGGCGGCCGATGCCGCTGGCTGGGCGCGTCAGCGGCTGCACGCCGACCTGTTCTCCGAGTACCGGCCGATGGAGCAGGGGAGGGCCGGGTGAGACTCGACGACCTTTCGGTGCGGCTGGACGTGGCGGGTGACGCCCTCGCCGAGGCGGGGAACGCGCTGGAGCGCCTGCCGATCGGAGCGGAGACCTTCGGCGGCGACGCCCGAGGGCAACTCGGTGAGCTGGGTAGACAGCTGTACGCCGGGTGGGCCGCCGCCACCGCGGCCCGAGCGAGAGAGGCGAATGCCCACGCCGAGCGGCTGGCCGCCGCCGCCACGGGGATCCGGGTGGTGGCCGCCGGCTACCGGGACGCCGAGCGTTGCGGCGGTGAGCGGGGACGGGAGGACGCTGGGTGATGGACAGCCTCGATCGGATCCTCGTCCCGGCGCGGGATCTGCTCGGTCGGGTCGACGCGACGCTGCGGACGCAGGGCGCGCCGCCCGACCATCCCGTGCTGCCGCTGCTGAAGAAGATCAGGGCTTTTCCCGGCGAGGCCCTGGAGTCCGTGGCCGAGCTGGACGCGCGGACCGTCGCGGACGTGGCGGTCGAGTTGCGGGTCTACGCGGACCGGTACGCGGGACACCGGGCCGGGGTGGAGCACAGCTTCGCGGCCACCCGGTGGGAGGGCGCGGCCCGGGAGACCTTCGCCGGGCGCTGGCGTTCGCTGGGGCGCCATCTCGGTGACGGTGAGAGCCCCCGGGAGCCGAGCATGGCCGGAAGACTCGTGGCCCTGCTGACCTTCCTCGACGGCGTCGGAGACTGGATCACCGAGACCCGGGCCGGCCTGGCCACCGCGATCGCCGAGTCGCTCGGTTCCACCGAGGCCGTCTGCCTGCGGTCGGCCCCGGCCCCGGCCCCGACTGCGGCGGCGCGGGGCCCGGACCGGGCCCTCGCGGCCTCATCCATCGGTGTGCGGGTGCTCGGCAGCATCGACACCGCCGTGCTCGCCGGATACCGCCTCTACGGGCGGCGGCTGCCGGATCTGACGGAGCTGGTGTTCCTGCCGCCGGGCACCGAGCCGCCCCCGGCCGATCACCTCACGGCGTCGGTCTAGACCGCTGGTGCCGGTGCTTCCGGCGCGGTGCCGTGGAGCGGAGCCATCCCTGGCGGGACACCACCACGCCGGTCAACCTGCTGGCCAGCAGCAGCGCGAGGCCCGCGACGAGAACGAGCGCGAACCGGTTGCTTCGATTCGGTGCCGTGAGGCTGCTCGCCTCGGTCGCCTTGTCTCCTCCACCCTGGCCGCCGTTCCAGACGGCCTGGGACCGTGTCTGTTCCATGGGGTCAGCGTCCGCGCCATCAGGATTGTTGATGTCGTCGGTCGCGACCTCGGTGGCCGACTCGAAGGCTTCGACGACGCGTGCCGCGGGAACCAGGGACGTTCCGGACGGGCCGGCGCCGTCGGAAGCGTGTGGCGCCGCGGGCTCCGGGGCGCTGGTACTGCCGGGCCTGGCGTATCCGCCGGACGGAGCGGACGCGAGTGCCTCAACCCCGCCGATGGCGAGTTCGGCGAGTTCGATCTCGTCGTCCGCGTCCCCGGGTACCGGCGAGCGCAGCAGGAGCTGGATCCGGATCGCCGAGGCCACGGCGTGCACGCGCCATCCGAGGTTCTGCTGGCTGATGCGGCCGGGACTGATCCGGACCACGGCGACCCGGCCAGGAGCGCCGGCCAGGTCCGTGGGGGCTCCGATGGCCGCGAGCAGTTCGCCGAACGCCGAGATCGGCAGCAGCGGCGTCTGCTCGGCGTCGGCAAGGGCCGCTGCGGCGGTGAACCCGGCGGTGTCGACCGGCGCGATGAGATCCAGGTGGTCGGTGATGGTCTGGAACTGCCCCGGGCGGCTGGGGGTCGCCACCGCCAGCGTCGGGGGCTCGTAGCCGACCCCGGAAGTGGCGGTGATCCCACTGGCGGTCACGCGCAGGGCCGGTTGGCGATCCACCCGGACTGTGATCTCACCGAACAGCTGGAGGTCGGTGAGCGAGGCTGCCGCCGTTGCCACTGCGGAGTACCTGGCGGCCTGCTGGGTCAGCCTGGTGCTGGCCGCCGTGGAGGCACCGCCTCGCACCTGGAGTACGGAGACGCTGTGTCCCCGCAGGCTGCTGTCCCCCCGCAATTCCAGGGAGGCCGTGGCCTGGGGACCGGTGGCGCCGTCACAGGCCAGGACGTCGGTGAGGCTGGCCGCGGCCTGGACGCCCTGCGCCGCCGTACGCAGGTGGGTGCTGTCGGTCGATCCGAGCACCCGGGCCACCGGATTCGGGCTGCTGGGCGGGGCGAGCTGGTACACGTAGGCGCCCGGCGTGGCCAGCCCCGCGCGTGCGGCGGTCTGCGGGTTGGCTCCGGCGAAGAGGCCGGCCCGGGTCGAGCCGAGGAACGGCGTCGATGGCTTGGCGAACTGGGCGCCGAGCGGAGCCAGATCGGCACGCCGGAGCGTGACGAGATCTGCGGCGGAGCTGGCGGTGAAGGGCGCCAGGCAGGGGGAGGGCGGAACCTCCGCAGATGCCGGCCCGGTCAGCAGGCTGACGACCGTCGCCAGGCCGAGCAGCCCGATGATGGTCAGGGGAGCCCGGTGTCGGTGAGGGCGTGACCGGCGGGGTTTCAGGCTCGGCATACCAAGGCCTCCGGGCTGATGTTCCGAGATCGGGCAGTAGCGGGCAACGCCGATCGGGCCTGCGGGCGGCAGCCCTATGTTCCAGCAACGAGTGCCAGAAGGCGCAGGTTACGGGGGTGTCAAGCCTCTGACGTGATGCTGGAGCTGGGGGTCATGGTCGGATAACATGCGCGCCTTCGCCGAGGTGCCCGCGCTATGGTGAGCGGCGTGGGCATGCTGTGTGCGGTCACCTTCAACCAGTATGGCCGGCTGTTCTACCTGGACCCTGGCGAGATTCACCCGGTCGTGGGCGACAAGGTGCTGGTGCCGACCGACGCGGGTGCGGAGGTGGCGGAGTGCGCCTGGGCGCCGGTGCGGGTCGACCAGGACACCAGCGGGTTTCCCCGCCTGTGCGGGATGGCGACCGAGGACGACCTGCGTCGCACGGCGGTGGCACGGCGGTGCAGAGCCGAAGCCCTGATCGCGGCCAGGCGGCTGATCCGGGACCACACGCTGCCGATGAAGGTGGTCGCGGTGGACCATGTGCCGGACGCCGGTGGACTCGGGCAGCGTACGACGATCTTCTTCACCGCGCCGCACCGGGTCGATTTCCGTTCCCTGGTTCGGGATCTGGGCGCGACGCTGCGGTGCCGGGTCGAGCTGCGGCAGCTGTCCTCGCGCGATTCCGCTCGGGTGCAGGGTGGGGTCGGCTCGTGCGGGCGCGATCTGTGCTGCGCGACCTTCCTCGCGGACTTCGAGCCCGTGACCATCCGGATGGCCAAGGACCAGGACCTGCCGTTGAACCCGCTGCGGATCTCGGGGGCCTGCGGCCGGCTGATGTGCTGCCTGAAGTACGAGCATCCGCTGTACCAGCGGTTCCGGGCGACCGCGCCGGCGGCCGGGGACGGCGTCCTGCTCCCCGAGGGCCCGGGGCGGGTCATCGGCCACGACGTTCCTCGGGACGCGGTCGTCGTGCGGTTGGACGCGGACGGTTCCCGCCTGACCTGTGACCGGGCGGAGGCGTGCCGCCAGTGCGAGGGCATTCCGGACGACGGTGGGTGACCGGTCCCGGGCCTGCGGGACGAGGCGGGTGATATCCCCTCGACCGGACACCCGGACCGTCGCGTACACTGGTCCGACGTCGCCGCCTTAGCTCAGTCGGCAGAGCGGTTCACTCGTAATGAACAGGTCGACAGTTCGATTCTGTCAGGCGGCTCCAGTGCCGTGGCGCAGGTCGGGGCCTGATATCCAGTGATGGATGTCAGGCCCTTCGTGATTTCCGGGTGGGTCGCGGTCGCTCACATTGTGATGTTGATAATGTAACTGTGGGTAGGTTTCCGTGGGTGTCCCCGCGTTCCTGGCCGCGATCGCGCGCGTGCCGGCAGAACGTGATCTTGCATATGTTGCTACTAGGCCCTAAGGCCATCGGAAGCTCTGCCGATAGGGCCTTCGTATGGTCGCGTTCGTGGTTTCCCTGCATGGTGGTACGCCCGTCTATCGGCAGATCGCCTCCGTGTTGCGCACCCGGATCCTTCAAGGAACTCTTGCGCCCGGAGCCGAGCTGCCCTCGGAGCAGGACCTGGCCTCCCAGTTCGGCGTCGGCCGCGATTCCGTGCGGGACGCCCTCGCCCTGCTGCGCGGCGAGGGACTGATCGAGACTCGGCGCGGGTTCAAGTCCAAGATCCGCGAGCTGCCGGAACGACAGCGGGTCGCGCTGCCGGCCGGCGGTATCGTCACCTCCCGGATGCCCACTCCAGAAGAGCGGGTGGAGCACGATGTCAGCGAGGGTGTGCCGGTCCTGATCGTCGATGGCGAGGTGTATCCGGCCGACCGGTTCGAGGTGGTCGGCGCCGGTGCCGAGCGGCACTCGACTTCGTGATTCTTGGCTAGGCTGGTCGCCGTGAGCCACCCGCCGCAGTTCTCGACCCCCGGCCTGGCCCTTGCGGCCGCGCCGCCCCCTCCCAACCGGGTTGACCTGCGCCGAGGACTGACGCTCTTCGCCGTCATCGGCGGGATAGCGCTGTGCGGTATCGGCGTGCTGGTCTACGTTGGACGGCACATCGGCCCGGTTGCCCTGGCGGTGGGGATCGGCTCGGCCCTGCTGCCGGTGCCGCTGCTGGTGGCCTGCTTTCTGTGGCTCGACCGCTACGAGCCGAAACCGGTGAAGTACCTCGCGCTCGCGTTCGCCTGGGGCGCCGGCGTCGCCACCGCCATCTCACTTCTGGTCAACACGCTCGCGTCGCAGGGCTTCGAGCGCCTGCGGTGGAACGACATCCTCGTCGGGATCCTGGTGGCCCCGGTCATTGAGGAACTGACCAAGGCCGCCGGTCCGATTCTGATCTTCTGGCGGCGGCGCAAGGCCATTTCCGGTCTCATCGACGGGATCGTCTTCTGCGGCCTGTCCGCCACCGGATTCGCGATGGTCGAGAACATCCTCTACCTGGGAAATCTCGGCTATGCGCAGGGCGCGGAGCAGGGCGGGGCGCTCGTCGGCGCGGCCGGGGTGGTGCGGGTGTTCCTGGCCCGGATCGTCATGTCGGGGTTTGCCCACCCCCTCTTCACGGCCATGACCGGGATCGGTCTGGGCCTGGCGGCCCGGGCGGCGCGTCGCGGAGTGCGCTGGCTCGCCCCGCTCGGGGGGCTGCTCGCGGCCATGCTGCTGCACGGTTCGTGGAACACGATGGCGTCGCTGGGCCAGGAGCTTCGCCAGGGGTACATCCTGCTCTACGGCTACGTCTCCGTGATGATGCCGATCTTTTTCGGCATGGTGGGGCTGGTGCTGTGGCTACGGTCGGCCGAGGGGCGGCTCGCCGAGCGGGTGCTGAGCCCGTACGTTCAGGCCGGCTGGTTCTCGCCACCCGAGATCGCCGCACTGGGCACCCTGGGCCGGCGCTCGGCGGCCCGCCGCTGGGCCAGGCAGGTGGCCGGCGACGCCGGGGCCAAGGCGATGCGGGCGTACCAGTTCGAGGCGACCCGCCTGGCGCTGCTGCGCGATGGCGTCCGCCGCGGGGTCGGCATGGCGCCCCACGAGGTGCAGGGGACGCTCGGGGAGGAACGCCGGCTGCTGACGGCCCTGGCGGCCTACCGGCAGGTGTTCACGGGGCGCGACCCGCACCTGCCTCGGGCCTGGTGGGACGGGGCGCACTACCACATCGCGTTTCCCGACGGGGCCGTTCGGGCGCTGCGGGCGTCGGCGCACCCCGTCGTGCCGGTGCCGGTCACCTTCGTACCCCGGCCGGTCCCCGGCTTTCCCTACAGGTAGAGCCCCGTCGCGTCGGGCTCAACGCGCTCGGCCGCGACGGCGTGCACATCGCGCTCGCGCAGCAGCACGTATGCGCGACCGTGGAGTTCCACCTCGCCACGGTCATCTGGATCGAAGAGCACCCGGTCGCCCGACACGATGGTGCGCACGAGCGGCCCGACGGCGACGGCCGTCGCCCAGGACAGTCGTCGGCCGACGGAAGCCGTGGCCGGAATGACGATGCCGGACGCCGAGCGACGTTCTCCCTCGTTGCCTTCGAGTCGTACCAGGACACGATCATGAAGCAGCCTGATCGGCAGACCACTGTCGGACTCGGGGTCATGAGTGAGGTGATGGGTGGGTGCAACGGTCACAGCTTGACGCTACCCCGTTCATCCGATTCGTGATCGCCCGGATTGGAACCGAGCTTGGTGGCAAGAAACCGATACTGTGGACGCGGCGACATATCATATCAAGGAGTGTCAATGGGTGGGTTTGACTTCTTGCGCCTGAGCTTTCACCGGACGGTCGCCGCGACCCGCGCGGCGTCCAGGAATCTCGCGACGGACCGCTCGGAGCGGGCACCGGACGATCTCGGGCTGGACGATGAGATCCTGCCAGAGCCGGCCGACGTGGTCCAACCCGCGGCGCGGGGCGCTCGGGTCGCCGCGACCCATCCCTCGATCAGTAGCAGCGACGACGCCTACGTCCCCCGAGGCCTCCGGGTGGCCGTGGCGTGGTCGTGGAGGGTCCTGGTGCTCGTCGCCGCGGGCGCGGTACTGCTGTGGTTGATCGGCCGGCTCCGAACCGTTCTGATTCCGCTGAGCATCGCGCTGCTGTTCTCCGCGCTGCTCTCGCCAGCGGTCAGCTTCCTGCACCGGCGGGCACGCCTGTCTGGCTCGCTGGCGACAGGTCTGGTACTTGTGGCGGGGCTTGCGGCCGTCGCCGGCACGCTGACGCTGGTGGTGACCGAGTTCGTCAACGGGTTCCCCAACCTGTCCGACAACGCGGCGGACGGCGTACGGCAGATTCAGGACTGGTTGCGCGACGGACCCGCGCACCTGTCCAACAGCCAACTGGACGATGCCCTCGCGGCGGCGCAGACCTGGCTGGCGGAAAACCGAGCCTCCCTGACGGACAGCGCGGTGTCGACGGCCGCGGCGACCATCGAGTTCGTCGCCCTGACCTTCCTCGTCCTGTTCACCACCTTCTTCTTCCTGCGGGACGGCCGGAAGATCTGGCAGTTCCTGCTGCGGCTGCTGCCCGTGGCCGCGCGGACGCCGCTCAACGGCGCCGGAGAGGCCGCCTGGCGGACCCTGGTCGCCTACGTCCGGGCGACCGTGCTCGTGGCCTTCATCGACGCCCTCGGCATCGGGCTCACCCTGCTGGCCTTGAAAGTCGAGTTCGCGTTTCCCCTGGCGGCTCTGGTGTTCCTCGCGGCCTTCGTCCCGATCATCGGGGCAACGGTCTCCGGGTCCGTCGCGGTCCTGGTCGCGCTCGTGACCCGGGGCCCGCTGATCGCGTTGCTGGTGCTGGTCGCGGTGATCGCGATCCAGCAGCTGGAGGGCCACGTGCTGCAACCGATCATCATGGGCCGGGCCGTCGCGATCCACCCGCTGGCGGTCATCGTTGCGATCGCCACCGGAGTCATGCTGGCTGGCATCATCGGGGCACTGGTGGCGGTGCCGATCGTGGCCGTGCTCAACACGGGCATCCGACACCTCGCGCGGCGGCGGCTGGAGCTGGCCAGGCAGGGCTCGGAGGACGTCCCCGGTTGATCATCCTTCGCCGCCGGCGAGGCGGTGCAGCGCCGACCGGACCACCCCGGGGTTGGTGGTGTACCAGAAGGGCGGCAGCGATCGGCGCAGGTAACCGCCATAGCCCCGCGCGGTCTCCAGCCGCGAATCCAGAACAGCGACCACGCCGCGGTCGGTCTGTGTCCGCACGAGGCGGCCCGCGCCCTGAGCGAGGCGGACGGCGGCGATCGGGACGCTGACGGTGGCGAACCCCGAACCACCGGCCGCGTCGACGGCGGCGGCCCGCGCCGCGGCCAGGGGCTCGTCCGGCCGGGGAAACGGCAGCCGGTCGATGACGACGAGCTGGCAGGCATCTCCGGGAACATCGACGCCCTGCCACAGGGACATCACGCCGAGCAGGCAACTCGCTGGCTCGTCCCGGAACCGGCGGACGAGCAGCGGCAGGGCCTCTTCCCCCTGGAGCAGTACCGGGAGCGCGGTGCGGGCCCGCAGCACCTCGGCCGCCCGCTCCGCGGCGCGGCGTGAGGAGAACAGCCCGAGCGTGCGCCCGTTCAGCGCCTGGACGAGTTCGACCAGTTCCTCCGCCGTGGCGTCCGGCAGACCGGAGGCCGCGGGACGCGGCAGGTGGGCGGCCACGTACAGGATTGCCTGCTTGCGGTAGTCAAAGGGCGAGCCGACGTCGAGCCCGCGCCAGGTCAGTGGCGTGTCCTGCGGTGATTCCCGCAGGTCGGCGAGCAGTTGGTCGACCTCGCCGGCGGGGGTGTCCACGCCGGCCGCCGATGTCGCCGGCCGGTCGCCGGGGCCGCTCCCCGTGCCC
>JABDRL010000395.1 GCA_013041765.1 Dactylosporangium sp.
GTCCACGGCACGATGCTCCACGACCAGGGGAATCCCGCGCCCGGCCGGCCGAGACGGACCGGCGCGGGCACGGCCACCGGCAGCACCGCCGCGAGCGTCGGCAGCCAGCGTTGCTCCCGCTCGATCAACGTGGCGGCGGCCGTGATCCGCGGCAGACGCACGGCCAGGGTGTCGCCCAGTCGAAACGTCGTGTTGTCCCATCCCGTCGCCGCGTGGGCGAGCGGCAGGTCGGCGAGATCGGGATGCTGGGTCCGGAGCAGGTCCCGCACCATCCGGTCATCGATCTCAACCTCGGGGCGGGGGATTCCACCCGGCTGGATATCGCCATCGACATCGGTCACCGGGCGAAGCCTACCCAACGCGTTCCCGCTACCGGCCGGTGATCCAGTCCTGGACCTGGCGACGTTCCTCGTCGTTCAGATCCATCTGCGCATTGGCCGCCAGCCGCAGCACGTTGTCGGCGAAGGCCAGGGCCAGGGGCTCGGCCGCGGCGTCCGGGCACTGCCAGGACACCCGGCTGTGCTGGAAGCCGACGAGGACGAACTGCACCGCCTGCCGGGTGACGATGTGGCCACGCTGGCTGCACCCGGCCCGGATGGTGCGCTCGGCCTCAGCCGGTGGCTGGTTGGAGTTGGCGCACCCCTCCCGGGCGATGGCCTCGAACAGGATCCGGTAGGTCTGACCGCTCAGCAACGGTGCGCCCACAACGCGGTGGACCCGCTCGGCGACCTCGGGAACCCCGGCGGGCAGCGCCCGGGTGTCGGTGACCGGCTCGTGCCGGCTGGGGTCACGCAACCAACCCGGTTGCACCGCGTCCATGACCAGCGTCTCGTCCTGGATGCCCACGATGAACTGCTTGAAGGTTCCGGCGCCGGCCCAGTCGCTGGTGACGGTGGTGCCGCCGAGGGCCTTGCGGACCGCGTGGGCCGCCGTCGCCATGTCGACCGGGGCGGCCGATGCCCGAAGCAGGTCCCGGACCACCTGCTCCATCCGGCTGCGCAGCGCGGCCTGGCTGGAACCGGCGACCACCGGCTGGGAAGCCGCCCGGATCGGGTCCGGATCGTCGGGAACCGCCTCCAGGCCCAGCCCCTCCTCAATGAACATCGTGTCCGGAATGGCGAAGTCGCAGGCGGCCTGCAAGGCGACGGCCGTCGGACCGTTGACGAGCATGGCGGTCCGCCGGTCGTGCTCCCGCAGCCGCAGGAGCACCGGGGTGAAGTCGGCGTCGGCCGACAGCACGATGAACTCGTCGAAGCGGGTGGGGTGGGCCAGGGTGTCCACGATGTCGAGCACCATGTGGATGTCGGCGCTGTTCTTGCCCATCGCGGTCAGCGCTGGGCAGTCCACGACACGAAAACCGGCCCGGGTGAAGTAGGGACGGTACTGCCTCGACGCCGCCGGATCGAGGTAGCAGATCCTGCGCAGCAGGGCTCTGGGGCGTTCGTCCTCGTCGACCAGCAGCGGGCCCAGGTCCTGCTCCATCCACCGCACCCAGCGGGCGGGATCGGTGGCGAACTGCCTGGCGGCTTCCGGGCTGGCGTTGCGCAGGCCGATGTACACGTTCTCGAAGTCCACGAACAGCGCGGCACGGCGGATCCTCGTCCCCTCGCGTTCCATGACGTCGTCACTCTCCTTGCAGATCCGGACATGGACTCCACGATGATCTCCCGTTGACGACCGTCACCGTCAGCCCGTCACCGTCATGGTCACCCGAGAGGAGCCAACGCCTCGGGCGACTCCAGCAGTGCCTTGATCGCTTGCAGGAACGACAGGGCTTCTCGGGCGTTGATGACCCGGTGGTCGTATGCGATGCCGAGTTGCACCACCGACCGCGACGTGACCGTGCCGTCCTCGGTGAACGCTAGTTCATTCTGCGGCCCGCCCAGGGACACCGCACACACCTGGCCAGGAAAGACCATCGGGACGACCACCGTGACGTCCGGGTCGGAGTGCACGGCGAGCACGATGTTCGCCCCGACCAGTTCCCGGGTCAGCAGGCCGCCGCGCATCGCGGCCAGCCGGAACTCCATCAGGGTCGTCGCCACCTGCCGCCAGGAGCTGGCTTCGGCGTCCGGTAGCACCGGGACGGACATGCCGGATCCGACCTCGACCGTCACCCCGATCCGGGCCGATTCGGCGAGTTCCAGCCCGTCGTCGCCCACCAGGGTCGCGAAGCACAGCACGAACTGCGGCCGGAGGCTGGCCACGGCCTTCACCAGCAGTTCCGGCAGCCCGATCAGGCAGTGCTCCCGACGCGTGAGTTCCCGCCCGAGGCCGATCGCGCTGTCGATCTGGACCCGTACCGCCGCGAACGCCGAGGGAATCGTGCGGTGCGACTCCGCGACGACCGCGGCGACCGCTCGCTGGGAACGGTGCAGGGCCACCCGTTGACGTGGTGGCTGTGGCGAGCCGTCGGCCGTCTGGGCGCTGTCCACCGCCGCGTGCCTCCTATATCCACATAGGATCGTCCGGACGGAACGTCCCCTCATTGGATGCCCATAGCCGCCCACCGACCGCGCTCACGCGAGCGTCCGACATAGACTGGAAGCGCTTACACAGTCGCGCGTGACAGTAGTCAGACGCTCCGCAATCGTCAAGGGTAGCTCTCCACGCAATTTCGTAATTTTATATATTAGAACAACCCGAAAAACCGCAACCATCATTTTCGCCCTTGACAGGCCACGCGCTCGCTGCTAAGAAACGGCTTGACGCCCCGGTCAGGCGGAGCGCCTACTCCGCCTCGTCCACGATCCGGGCGAGCTGCGCCCGGTTTCGAACGTTGAGCCGGCGGTACAGGCGGGTGAGGTTGGCCTCGACGGCCTTGACCGAAAGGAACATCGCCCGCCCGATCTCCCGGTTGGTCGCCCCGGCCCGCACCAGGTCGACGATGCGGCGCTCGGTCTCGGACAGGCCACCGCCCCGTCCACCGTCCAGCCGGGCCAGATCCGCCGTGACGGCCGCCCCCCAGGGCAGGGCCCTGGCCTCGGTGAACCGGCCGAGAGCCGCCTGGTACGCGGCCCTGGCGGCCCCCCGCCGGTGCGCCCGGCGTTCCAGGCCGCCAAGCACGTAGAAGGCCCTGGCCACCTCAAGCGGATACGGATGGTCGGCCCATTGCTCGATCGCCCGTTCCAGCGCCTCGGCGCCGTCCCTGGCGCGGCTGAACGCCGCCGTGACCAGCGCCCCGGCCCGGGCCAGGCTCAGGAACGTCACCGTGCGTCCCAGGCGCTCCGCATCCCCGGTGACCTCGGCGAGCACGGTTCTCGCCTCGGTCTTCGCGCCGGAGCCGACGAGTGCCTCGACGTAGTCGGCCAGCCACAGCACCTGCCCGGGATCGATCCGGCCCAGTTGCTGGGCCGTGACGTAGGCCAAGCGCATCCGCTCCGCGGCGGCATGGGCGTCGCCCTGCAACAGCTTGATCATTCCGGCGGTCGTGTAGGCGTGCCGGATCCAGCCCTCGTCGCCCGCGGCCTGGCACGCCGCCGTCGCCCGGTCGACGTCGTCCGCCGCCCGCGCCAGGCTGCCCCCGTTGAACTCCGCCATCGCGCACACCAGCAGCCCCGGCCCGGGAGAAGCCATGACGTCCTCGAACAGTCGCGCGCATTCCCTGGCGGCTTCCAGGGCCTCGGCGCACCGGCCGGCCCGGCCGAACACCCCGGCGACCGAGACCAGGGTCGCCGCGATCTCCCGCACGGCCCCCGACCGCTCGACCTCGGCCCGCAGCGCGGTCACCCGCTCCACCGCCAACGCGACGTCTCCCCGGAACAGCGGACTCATCGCGGAAGCCTGCCGGGCGGCGACCACCCCCGGGGTCAGGGGCAGTCCCCGAGCGCGCTGCCCGGCCCGTTCCAGGAAGTCGTCCCGCTCGGCGCCGACGAGCATGCTGCCCCGCCAGGTCAGCACCTCGACCAGCAACTCGGTGTCCCGGCACTGTTCCGCGGCCGCCTCCGCCCGCTTGAGTTCCGCCCGAGCCGTCTCGGAATCGCCGTCGTAGTAGGCCTTCGCCGCCCGGTGCATCTGGAGCCGAGCCAGCAGGTCGGGGTGGCTCCCCGCCTCGCGGAAGCCGGCGTCGAGCAGCGGACCGATGCCGGAATAGTCCTCGCCGGCCATCTCGACCAGCAGCAGCCTCGCCCCGACCCGGACCCTGGAATCGGTGGCCAGCGCGAGCGCGGTGGTGGCGTGGCCGCGCGCCTCGACCAGGGCTCCGCTGCCGAAGGCGTGCCGGGCGGCCTCGAGCCAGCGGACCGCCGCCG
>JABDRL010000004.1 GCA_013041765.1 Dactylosporangium sp.
GCAGAGTGAGGTGAGACAGCTCGCTGACCAGGGGATACCCTCCCAGGGCGGGGACGAGAAGAGAGCAGCACCATGCCCAACCAGCCCACCCCACCCGAGGATCTGGACGCCAAGCCGGTTCGCCGGACATTCACCGCGGAGTACAAGGCCAGGATTCTTGCCGAGTACGAGGCCGCCCCGAACGCTGCGGCGCGTGGTGCGATCCTGCGGCGGGAGAAACTCTACGGATCGCACATCCTGGACTGGCGCAAGGCCCGCGACGCGGGTGTAGCGGCCGGGCTGAGCGACCGGCGCTTGTCGGCCGGTCGGGCCAGGAAGTCGGCCGAGGCGGCCGAACTTGCCCGACTGCGGCGGCAGAACGCCCGGCTGGAGGCCGATCTCGCGAAAACCCGCACAGCTTTGGACATTATGGGAAAAGCGCACGCGCTCTGTGTGTCACGAACGGCGGTGGCGCTCTCCTCTGGTAGGTGAGGGGAGTTCCCATGGCCGTGTAACTGTACGGGAGATGGAGGTCTTGGCCCTCCGGAGCCGCCCTGCGGGGGGAGGCTTCAAAGCACCTCAGGCTGCATTGGTTGACGCCCGTTGTGGTGAGCGTTGAGGAAAAGGCGCCATTGAAGGCGTCAGCTGGGGATCGGAAAGGTGAGCACAGCTCTCCGCTGATGAAGCATCGAAATGTGTAGCTGGCATCGAAACCAGGGTATAGAGCGCGTCCTGGGATGAGTCTGGCGGAAACCCGTTTACTGGCCAGGCGGTGCCCGGTGTGAATGGCGGCACGAGTCCGATCTGCTGCTTCCGTACGGAACGTGAGAGAGCATGCACCGATACTGCCCAAAGGAGTTGGTTTCCGGGTGAGAGGGAGTGCGTCAAGCGGCAGATACCGTGAGGCGTTGAGTACCGTCGCGGTGCGTGCAGTCGGACCGGTTCATAGTAGCGAAGAAGTTCCGGTAATCGGAGCGGAGTGAAGGGGCCGGACTGTCCAGGTGGAATTCGTTCGGGCAACCAGGTGTTTCTGGGAGGGATCGAGTGGACGAGCCAAAGCAAGGCGATACGAGCAAGCCGTTCGACATCTCGAAGCGGGAGGTGTGGCGGGCGTACCAGAAAGTCAGGGAAAACAAGGGCGCTCCGGGGGTGGATAGGGTTTCTCTGGAGGATTTCGAGAAGGATCTGAAGAATAATTTGTACAAGATCTGGAATCGAATGTCCTCGGGGAGCTATTTCCCGCCTCCGGTGCGGGCGGTGCCGATACCTAAGAAAGGTGGGGTCAGGATTTTAGGGGTACCGACCGTCGTCGATAGGATTGCGCAGACGGTGGTAGCTGAAAGGTTGGGGCCGCGTATGGAGGAGATTTTCCATGACGACTCCTATGGCTACCGGCCGGGGCGCGGAGCGATCGATGCGGTGAGGGTGTGTCGACAAAGGAGTTGGAGTCATGACTGGGTGATCGACCTGGATGTGGCGAAATTTTTCGACACCTGTCCCCATGACCTTATCCTCCAGGCGGTGGCGGCGAACACCGACCAGAAGTGGATTCTGCTGTATGTGAAGCGGTGGCTCGTTGCGCCGTTGCAGCTTCCCGACGGTTCCCTGCAGGCGCGAGAGCTGGGAACTCCCCAAGGGAGTGCCGTTTCCCCGTGCCTGGCTAACCTCTTCCTCCATTATGCTTTTGACGCTTGGATGGTGCGCACGTGGCCGTCTGTGCGGTTCGAAAGGTATGTGGATGATGCGGTGGTGCATTGTGCAAGCCTGTGGCAGGCGTGTCTGGTGCGGGCGTCGATTGCCGAACGGATGAGTGAGGTTGGACTGCAACTGCATCCGATCAAGACGAAGATCGTGTATTGCCGGGACAGTAATCGGCGAGGTGAGCATGAGAACATCACGTACGATTTCTTGGGATACACGTTCCGGGCCCGGGCTGCGGTGAACAAGCGGACGGGAAGGGAGTTTTCCTCGTTTGCGCCGGCGATGAGTCGAGATAAGTTGACCGATAAGAGCCATGAGGTCCGCCGGTGGCGGCTTCACTTGCACAACAATGACGATCTGGCCGACCTCGCCGAGTGGATCAATCCGATCGTGCGAGGGTGGATGACGTACTGGGGGCATTTTCATCGGTCCGTCATGTACTGCCTTTTGCAACGCGTCAACGCCTATCTGATGCGGTGGGCCCGTAAGAAATATCGACGGCTCCGGGGCCGGAAACGCCTTCAGGCGTGGTGGAGCAGTCTTGTCGCACGTGCGCCGAGATTGTTCGCTCACTGGTCCTGGGTTACAGACTGCGGTGTGGCATTTGCTGGACGGTAGGAGCCGTATAAGCCGAGAGGCTTACGTACGGACCTGTGGGAGCCGGCGGGTGAAATTCCCGCCGGCCACCCGACTGGAGCTGCTCTCCGAGAGCGCGGATACCGCCGCGACGCCCAACCCGTTCTCGCCGAAGCGTTCCAGGCCCTGACCCCGGTGCTGGGCACCGCCGGGGCGTGTCGGCTGACCGGCCTGTCGCGGGCCACGATCTACCGTCACCGCAACCCGCCGCCACCGCGGGCCAGCCGCCCGCGACGGCCACCACCGTGCGCGTTGAGCACCGAGGAGCGCCAGGCCGTGCTCGAGCTGCTCAACCAGCCCGAGTACGTCGACCTGGCCCCCGCGCAGGTCTGGGCCAGGGAACTGGATGCCGGCCGTTGGTGGTGTTCACAGTCCACGATGTACCGCATCCTGCGTCAGGCCGGCCAGTGCGGCGAGCGCCGCCGCCAGGCCACCCACCCGGCCAGGGTCAAGCCCGAACTGGTCGCCGACGCCCCCAACCAGGTCTGGAGCTGGGACATCACGAAACTGCGCGGCCCGGACAAGGGCGTGTGGTACCACCTCTACACGGTGATCGACATCTTCAGCCGCTACGTGGTCGGGCACCTGGTCGCCACCAACGAGGACGGCGAGCTCGCCGAGGCCCTCATCGCCGACGCTGCCGCCCGCGAACGCGTCGAGCGCGACCAGTTGACCATCCACGCCGACCGGGGCGGGGCCATGGTCTGCAAGACCGTCGCGCAGCTGCTGTCGGACCTGCGCATCACCCGCAGCCACAGCCGCCCGAAAACGTCGAACGACAACCCCATCGAGGCCAGCTTCAAGACCTTGAAGTACGACCCGGCATTCCCCGACCGGTTCGGGTCGATCCACCACGCCCGTGCGTACTGTGCCGATTTCTATGAGTACTACAACCACGAACACCGCCACTCCGGGATCGGGCTACACACCCCGGCGTCGGTGCATCAGGGCACAGCCCCGGCCGTGCGCCGCGCCCGGCAGGCCACCCTCGACGCGGCCTACGCCGCACACCCGGAACGCTTCGCCCGCCGACCAACCGCCCCGACCATCCCGACCCGGGCATGGATCAACAACCCCGACACCACCGACCACAACACCCCGGCAGCGCAGCTCAACTCCGCAGCCTGACCAGCACCACTACCGACAACCCAACTCAAGAGCAAGATCCTGTCTCACTTGACTTGACAGGTTCCGCC
>JABDRL010000041.1 GCA_013041765.1 Dactylosporangium sp.
CCGACCGTTGCGCTACGCCGCCGTGCTACGCCGCTGCGGTACGCCACGCCCTCATCGAGATCATCGCGAGATTTCGACCACCGTCGAAAGATCAACCGCTACCTGTCGATCTCGACCATCGCGGCCAGGCATGAAAATAGCCATGCGGAAATCCCCGAACTTGGTCGTTGTCCGGCCTACGCGTTCCCTGCGGGCAAGAGCCCGTAGCCAATGACTTCGCTGGATTCATCGCCCGTTTCAGCAACGAGGCCGGGTAGCGGACGGCATCGCCGAAGACGGCAACGCACCGCCCCCTCCCGGCTCCGGCGACGAGGCCTCGCTGGGCGGGAGATCTGATCTCGCGGGGGACGGACTCCTGGGGACATCGCTCGACGGAATTGATGTCGCGTACATCCGCACGGAGGTGCGCTGAACCTGTTCCGGGGCCAGGGAAACCCCCGTTGCCGCCGCGGTGTGGCCCCGGGAGTCAACGATGCGAATCGTGAACGGCCCGGGCCCGGCGCCGTCCGGCTTGAGCCAGTAGTTGTAGTCGGTCCGATCGAGCGCGGCCCATCCGGAGGCGGTCTTGACCTCTACCCGGGACAGCGGATTGCCGTGATTATCGATCCGCGCGGCAAACCACCAGCGGGATGCCCCATCCTTGACCCGTACGGTGATCGGACCGGGCAGGGCCGGATTCACCACCGTCCGGTAGGTGACCGCGAGTTCGCCGGTGGCCAGCGCTCCCAGCCTGGCGAACGCTTCCTTGCTCAGGTCGATATGGCCAGCTGGGCACCCCGGGCACTGATCGGTGACCTTGACCCGCACCGTGCCCCGGGCATTCGTGACGTCAAGGTACCCGCCGCAGGCCGCACCGGCCGCGTACTCGCTGGGCGACAGCGCGACGTAGAGCCCAGGCCCCGAGGCCTCGAAGGAACAGTTGCCGCCGCCGGTGGCGTCGTAATGGGTCGCCTTGCCGCTGCGGGACTCTCCCGCGGCGAGCGGCCCGGCGGCGACCGGAGTCGCCGCGACAGGCGCGGCGCAGGCCGAGTTTCCCGTGCGGACCATCAGCACGACCGTCGTCACCGTTACCAGTAGCGCGCAGCTCGCCGCCGGCAGGATCCAGCGGGGCAGCCGACGACGGTGGCCGCCCGGGACGGACTCGTGCATGTCGCCTCCTGGTCGCATACCCAGCGCAGGCCGCTGGCGCCGGTGCCACCGTCCGCGCCCCGACCGATGGTATCCAGACGCGCCCGGGTACGCCGCCCGCCAGGTCCGGGACCAGCAATCAGCGCCGCTCCTCCAGCTGCTTGCACCGCACGCACTGGGTCGCGGCCGGGAACGCGACCAGACGGGCGACGGGGATCTCCTGCGAGCACCACTCGCACCAGCCGTACCGCCCGGTCGCCAGCCGCTCCAACGCACGGTCGACCTGGTCCAGCCGCGTCTGGATGCCGTACAGCAGCGCTAGGTCATGCTCCCGCGCCAGCGCCTTCGCCCCCAGGTCAGCGGCGTCGTCCCCGGCATCGATCCCACCGTTGTGCTCCAAGTTCGCGAGCGCGTTGCTGTGCTCGGTCGCCAACTCTCCCCGGCGGGCCAGCAGGGCTGCCCTGATGCGCTCGGCGCGGACGTCTCGGTCAAGGGCCGCCGCAGCGCTGCGGACGTGGGTCTCGGCATGCTCGGGCTTCACCAGCATCGCGACTCCTCAAGTCGTAGTCGACTCGATACGGTGCGTCGACATGCCTCCCTGTACCCGCCACCAGCAGTTCGAAACGTCGAGGTTGCCGCGAGTCCGGAGCTCCCGGATCAGCGATCCTGGATCAGCCACCGACCGTGGACGACCGCAGCGCGATCGCCTGCAAAAAGATCTCACCAATCTTCGCGGGGTCTTCGGCGACGAAAGCCCCGCCGCCCGTGACATCCGTGATCCGGCTCATCGTGGACTCGCTCGTTCCCGTACCAATTCCGATGAGAATCATCTGTATCGGTTTATCGGGATCTACCGCTTTTTGAAGTTCTTCGAGTAACTTGTCCAGAGAGATGCCGTTATCGTCGTCATTCTGGCCATCCGTCAGCAGCACCACCGAGTTGACCCGCCCAGGATCCCAGCCTTCCTGGGCGGTTTTGTACGCCGCGAGCAGGGTGTCGTACAGTCCCGTGTCGCCGGTGCGTTTTGGGGTGACCCCAGCCAGCAGCTGATTGAGCGAACCGCGCTGGGTGGTCAACGGCCCGATCGGCGCCAGTTCGAGGTAGTCCTGGTCCCCATCCAGATGGGTCGAGAAGGTCCACAGTCCAACTGCCCAGCTGTCGTCGAACAGGGCAAGGCCGCGCTTGGCGGCTTCGACCGTCAGCGCCATCCGGGTGACGCCTCCGGCCGTCGGCACGGGCTCCAGCATCGATCCGGACACGTCCAGCACGGCCAGCATGCGGGCGGAAGCCGTGATCGCCGACCAGGTGGCGAGGGCCTGGTCGGCGGTGGCGCCGTCCGGAACCGCCGCCTGCATCCCCGGGTCGACGGCCACCACCGGCTGGTTGGAGAAGCTCGCCCCGACGGTACCGTCGCTGGCCCGCAGCCCCACCTCCGACAGCTGGTCCCGGAAGTCGTATCCGGACAGCACCACCCGTAGCGCCGCCGCGGCTTCGCCCTTCGCCTCGCGCGTCGCGGGCAGCACCGTCAGCGGGTAGTCCAGCCCCGGGGGATTGGGTGACACCGGAATGCCGACGACACGCACCGGGGGCTTCGCCTCGTCGTACGACAGAATCGCGTGTTCTGGCAGCGGCGCGAGGCTCAACCCCGAGGCGAGCGAGGCGGGATCCGTGCCTCGGGGGAACCGCCGCATCAGATCGTCCCGGACGAGCGAGCGGCCATCGGCGAGTGCCCGCAGCGCGGCGACCACGGTCGCTCGCTGGTCAGCGGAGGTCCCACCGGCGTCCTCGCCGGAGATCGCAGAGCCTCCACTGGTCTCGCCGGACCCGCCGGCTCCCGTCAGGGTCACCAGACTCGCAAGGCCGGCGGCATCCCGGGTCGGATCAACGATTCCCACATGCAGGGTTGTGTTGGCCCGGACCTTGGACAGCACATCCGACCAGGTCAGCTTCGCCTCCGGCCAGCCAAGGGAACTCGCGACCGGCTCCGGCGCCGCCAGGACGATCGGGCTGCGCGCGATCGACGGAGGATCGGCCGGAACGACCTCCTCCGCCAGCGCCCGCAGCCGCCGCAGCCACAGGGACGAGTCCGGAATCCACACGTCCGGCACGACGGTCGAACCGCTCGGACGGCCGAGACCGGCCAGGGTCTGGTCACGCTGCGCGGCAATGGCCGAAGCGACATCCGCGCTGTCTGAGGAGGTCACCGTCACGGCGACACACCGGCCGTCGACCAGCACGGCGCCCGCGTCCGTCCACACGTCAACGGCGGACCGGACCGCCGGAGCGATCTCATCCACCGCTGCCACGGACAGGCGCACCGTCGCTGTGCAGTGCGGCCCCGAGAGCACGCGGTAGCCGACGAGCCCGGCGGCCGACAACGCTAGGACGGCGACCGCGACGCCGAGCTGCCGAGCGGTTCGTGAGCCACGGCGGTTTCGGTGACGACCCATCACGGCACCTATCTTCTGCGGGGATAGTGGGCCCGACTAGATACTCGCCCGAATGTACACGGGCAAATACCCGCAGCGCGCGCATTGCGTGCCGATCGGATGGCTGGAAAAACCTCAACGGTGCCTGGCATATCCGCCGCCACCGGCCCTACTGGCCGGTCAGCGCCGCGGCGCCGGGCGCGAGGAAGGCCCGAGCGACAAGACGCAACCGGCTGCCGGTGGAAACGACCGCGCGGCGAGCGAACACATCGTGTTCCTGACGCTCGATCGTATCGAGAATGCCCTGGTACATCAGCGATGCGGCACGAATGGCCGGGCGGGAACTCGCAGCCAACAGGTCGATTCCCGGCGCGGCGGCCATATAGTGATTCCGGGCGCGCGCCACCTCGTACTGGATCAACGCCGCGACGGCTGGTGAGTTCCGGCGGGTCAGGCATGCCCTCTGGAGATCGGCAACGCGCACCCCGAACAGATCAAGATCTTCGGCGGGAAGGTAGACCCTGCCGCGTTCCAGATCCTCCGCTACGTCCCGGATGAAGTTGGTCAGCTGAAACGCGAAACCAAGCTGCCGGGCGGGTTCCCTGGCCTCGCTGTGGTCGGGTGCCGGGCCCGCCGCGGGTGCCTGCAGGATCGGCAGCATCAGCGTGCCGATCGCCGCCGCGGATCCCTCCATGTAGCCGAGAAGATCCTGGTAGGTCTCGTATGAGCCGACGGTCAGATCCATCGCCATACTCTCGTAGAACACCCTGAAATCCTGGATGCGAAGGTCGAACACCCGAACGGTGTGGAGCAGGGCCGGAAACAGCGCGGCCCCCGGCAGGTCGTCGGCTACCGGCCGTCCCGACAGCCCGCAGAGCACCGCCGAAGACCACCGGGCGAGGGCTTCTCTCCGGCTGGCAAGATCCCGCTGTTCCGTGTTGTCGACGATCTCATCGGCGTACCGGGCGACCCCGTAGAGCGCATGCACATGCCGCCGCTTCCACGCTGGCAGCAGGCGAGTCGCCAGGTAGTACGTCCGCCCGCTGCGCCGATGGACCCGCCGGCACTGCTCGTACGCAAGGTCGAGGGCATTCACCACGACTCCTGTCGCGCCCAGACATCCGTGCACTGCGAAGCTACGCTACGGTTCCCGGCGCGACTAGCCGTACAGGAGAGCACACTGTGCGAACCACCGTTGGACGGACGGACCGCGTTGTCGTGGTCGGGGCGGGGCTTGGCGGTCTCGCCTGCGCCATCCGGCTGGCCGCGGCCGGCAGGGACGTTACCGTGATCGAGCGCGCTCCGGCGCCCGGAGGCAAAGCCGGGCGGCTGGACACTGGCGGATACACCTTTGACACGGGTCCGACGGTGCTGACGGGATTGGACATCATCGCCGGGGTGTTCGGAGCGGTCGGGGAGGACGTTGACGCCTGGCTTGACCTGATCCGGCTGGATCCCGCCTATCGGGCACACTTTCCCGACGGTTCGACACTGGACGTCATCGCGGACAGCGCCCAGATGGCCGGGGAGGTCGCCCGGGTCTGCGGCCCCAGAGAGGCCGATGGGTACCTGCGGTTTGTCAGCTATGCCCGAGCACTGTGGCAGCTGGAGCGCGAAGATTTCATCGAGCGGAATCTCGACCGGCCCCGCGATCTCCGGGCCGCTGGCCTGTTCCAGCTGGCCGCCATGGGCGGGTTCCGGCGGTTGAGTTCAAAGATCAATTCGTTCTTCCGTGATCCACGAACCCGCCGCGTCTTCTCCTTCCAGGCGATGTACGCGGGGCTGGCGCCCCACGAGGCGCTCGCGCTGTACGCGGTCATCGCCTATCTCGACACCATCGCCGGGGTGTACTTTCCCCGCGGCGGCCTGCACGCTCTGCCGCTGGCCCTGACGGCGGTGGCCCGCAGGCACGGGGTTGGCTTCCGGTTCGGCGAGCGGGTCGAACGGGTCGAGGTGACCGGCGACCGGGCTACCGCCGTGATCCTGGCCGAGGGCCAGCGGGTGCAGGCGGACGTTGTGGTGCTCAATCCGGACCTCCCCGCCGCCTACCGCGACCTGCTGCCGGCTGGCGAGCGGTGGCGTCCGTGGTGGCTTGGCCCCGTGCGGTACGCCCCGTCCTGCGTGGTTCTTCAACTGGGGGCGACCGCGGCCTATTCCCGGATCGCCCATCACAATATTCATTTCGGACGGACGTTCCGGAAGGGATATGACGAGGTCATCCACGCGGGCCGGCTGATGAGCGACCCCTCGCTGCTGGTGACCAACGCCAGCAGGAGCGACCCCACGCTCGCTCCCCGGGGTGGGCAGACCTATTGCATCGTGGTCCCGGCCCCGAACCTGGTTTCGGGAGCGCGCCGGGGACCCGGCCGGAGGCTGGATTGGCCCGGCGGTCTCGCCGACGACTACCGAGCGGAAATCATCGGCACCCTGGAACGGCGGGGGTACCTCGGGCTGAGCGCCAGCATCGACACCGCGCGCATGGTCACTCCGGCCGACTGGGCCGAGGCGGGCATGGTGGCGGGAACGCCGTTCAACCTGGCGCACACGATGCGGCAAACCGGGCCGTTCCGTCCGGGCACGCTCCACCCGACACTGGACAATGTCGTATTCGTCGGATCAGGCACCCAGCCGGGTGTCGGAGTGCCCATGGCGCTGGTGTCCGGCCGACTCGCCGCGGAGCGCATCACTGGGCCGGTCTCGGCGCCGCATTGATCAGATGACGCTCATCAGCGGAATCGATGGAGTCATCCATAGTCAATCGGTCAATCGTACCGAGCAAAGAGTCCAATCAGATGTATCTACCGGTCGAAATTCCCTAAATTGCCATCAATGAATGGCAAGGGGTGCCGGGGGGTTGCTGATGTTGACTAGCCTGAGCGCCGACCCGTCAGCCGACTCTTCTCCCATCGGAGTCGTCCCATGACCCACAGGCTCTCGTCCGCTCCCCGCCGACACACCCCGCGTGGGAAACGGCGCGCAGCCCACAGAGCCGCCCCCCGCTGGGTCACGCCCGCAGTTGTCCGACTGTTGGTGAGCAGGCTCGCGTCCAGCGATCCCCGGTTGACGCCGATCCGGCGGCGCATCGGTTCCACCGCACAGCGCCTCGCCGACACGGCCGAGCGGCTGGCGCCGGCGATGGAACGTCTGCTGCCCATCGCCCAACGCTGTGCCCCGGCTGGCGCCGTCCTTGGGCGCGTGGTTGCCCACCGTGCGTTCGTGCTGTGCACGATGGTGGGACTGGCGTTCCTGGTACTGGCCGGATCCGTGTCCGCAGCGCCGCAGATCGCGGCATCGGCCGTCGGCGGAAACGGCGATGGCGACGGGACGAAAGGGCGAAACGCCGCCTTGGCCGTTGCCGACCGGTCACGCGAATCGGATCGCGGGCTCAAGCGGACCAAACCGGAGCCGACCCCGTCGAGCCCCGCAAAGCCGACCGCGCAGCCGAGCCCGAGTGCTGCTACCCCGCAGCCCCCGGAACTCCCCGGCTCGGCCACTCCGCAGCCGGTTCGTCCGCTCCGGAACATCGGCGGGCCGAAGGTCGCGCTGACCTTCGATGACGGCCCTGATACCGCGACGCCAGAGATCCTGGCACTGCTTCGGCAGCACGGCGTCCAAGCCACGTTCTGCGTGATCGGAACGAGCGTCCAGGACCACCACGATCTCGTCAGGCAGATAGTCGCCGACGGACACACCTTGTGCAACCACACCTGGAGCCACAACCTCAAACTGGGGCAGCAGAGCCCGGCCGACATCCGGCATGACCTGCAGCGCACCAGCGACGAGATCCACCTGGCGACGCCGAACGCGCCGATCAAGTACTTCCGCCACCCGGGCGGCAACTTCACCCCCGAGGCCATCGCGGTGGCGCACGAGCTGGGCATGACCTCGATTGGATGGGAAGTCGACCCCCGAGACTGGGACGTACGCACGTACGGCACGGGCGCCAGCATGGGCGGTCACGTCATCGAGGTTGTGATGAAGTCCACTCGGCCGGGATCCATCGTGCTGTCCCACGATGGTGGGGGCCAGCGATCCGGAACAGTCCACGCGTATCAAACGCTCCTGCCGTGGCTTCTGGAACGCTACGAGCTGGTCGCGCTGCCGGTGTAGTGCCCCTCCACCCGGCCCACAAATCCAGCGTATGGGCAGGTTGGCACGCCGACGGACAAACTGGTTTGGCGATCGGTTGCACCCTCGCGTATGCTTTGCAGGCCTCCGGCGGGGCCCGGTGGGAAGCAACACCACCTCAACCGCATGTCATTGGTGGCGATGCCCCCATCGTCTAGTGGCCCAGGACGCCGCCCTTTCAAGGCGGTAGCACGGGTTCGAATCCCGTTGGGGGCACGACCGGGTCAAGCCGGACCAGGTCCTGTGGAGCAGTTGGAGTGCTCGCCGCCCTGTCAAGGCGGAGGTCGCGGGTTCAAGTCCCGTCAGGACCGCAAGGCTCTAAACCCGGGCAGGTAGCTCAGTTGGTACGAGCGTCCGCCTGAAAAGCGGAAGGTCGGCGGTTCGACCCCGCCCCTGCCCACCACGAATGACCAGGTGTTTTGCCTGGTCATTTTGTGTTTCTGGCATCTGTTGATCGTCCTGTGTGGTGACCGGTGAGCACCCTCGGGGACCCCTGCTGCCCGGTGTTTGAGGCACGCGGGGGGCACGCAAGATCCGCCGAGATTCGTCTCTCTCGTCCTCCGCTCGACGCTGGACACCGCACTCGCCGTGTTTCGGATCATGCTTTCAG
The DNA here is from genome assembly GCA_013041765.1 of Dactylosporangium sp. Lineage (GTDB taxonomy): Bacteria > Actinomycetota > Actinomycetes > Mycobacteriales > Micromonosporaceae > JABDRL01. The sequence goes on from JABDRL010000041.1 coordinate 8,296, forward strand.
GGGATCTCGTCGAACTGATGGCGGTATCTCGGGCCTGTCGCCCGAGCAGGATGGCAGAGGCACGCAACGATGCCTTCCGTGAAGGAGTCCTGGGCTCGGCTGCGCCGCTGGACCGGCAACACGGCGAAGAACCGGGGGTTTCTCCTCGGGGTCGGCACCGTGACTCTGATCGCCGCGTTGGTCACAGTGAATCCGTCCTCGTGGTGGCGTTGGGCTACGGCGTTCGGCAGTGGGATGGTCCGGTTCTGGCTGCCGGTGGTGCTGTTCCTCGTGGCGGGAGCGGCGTTCGGCACGGCGGCGGTTCGCTGGTGGGGCGGGCCTTGGCGAGTACGGAGGCGCTCAGGCTGGGCGTCGGTGGCCGTTCGGTACCCGCTGTTCGTGCACGTGACCATGCTGCTGGTGGTGGGCATCGCGCTGACTGCCGGAGTCGGCCTGATTCTCTGGTGGCTGCTGGGGCGTCCCGACACCGATCTGTTGACAGCGGTTCCCAGCTCGTCCGGTACGGATAGCGCCCGGCCTGCCTGGGGAGTGCAGAACACCCTCGACGCGATGAAGGTCGTCCTGTCGATCGTTGCGGGCGTCGGCGGCGTTATAGCGCTGACCGTGGCCTACCGCAAGCAGGATCTCGGCGAGGCAGCGGAGCACCGGGAGGACACGAAGCTCTTCACCGAACGTTTCGGGAAGGCAGCCGATCAACTCGGCTCCGACCAGGCTGCGGTGCGTCTAGCCGGGGTGTACGCGATGGCCCGGCTCGCCGACGATTGGGAACAGGAGCGGCAGACCTGCATCGACGTCCTGTGCGCCTACCTGCGGATGCCGTATACCCCGCCTGAGCAGATCAAAGCGGATCCGGGCGAGGATTCTGATACTGATGGACGATCCTCCGAGGTCACGGCACGGGTGCTTGCCGCACGGCAGGAACGACAGGTCCGGCACACGGTTGTCAGGATCATCGCCGCACACCTCCGCGAAGACGCCGAGACGAACTGGCAGGGCCGAGCCTTCGACTTCACCGGCTCGGTGTTCGACGGCGGAGACTTCAACTGCATCGTCTGCGGCCCCAATACCAAGCTCGCCTTCCACGGGGCGGAGTTCTCCGGTGGCACCGTCGACTTCGGCAGGGCGACGTTCTCCAGTGGCACCGTCGCCTTCGGCAGGGCGGAGTTCTCCAGTGGCACCGTCGACCTTTCACACCCAAGATCGTGGCAAGTGCCGCCGCAATTTGATCCGTGGTCGGGTCCCCCGCCCCTGGGTCTTCGCCTGCCACAGGAAAAACCACCGCCCGAGCCGGTTCCCCCACAAGCCCACTGATGCGAAGCTCCGCCGAGCGTCGGTCAGGTGTTTCGGCAACCGAGGCTCGCGACGTCACGCACGCGGTCCGATGCCGCCAGAGGCTTCCCGGGGGACCGTCCGGGGCTGGGCGACCATCCTCCGCGCGGCCTGAGTTGGTCTGCCTGACCACGACGGCGAACGAGCACAGGATTTCGAGGGCAAGCCGCGAAGCGGTGCGGCAGCGATTGCCCCGGCCACGACGACGAGCAACCTCGTCGGCAATCGGCCCACCTGGCGTGCGCCGAAACAGCGGGTGTCGGGCCAAGGGGCAAGTCCTCGGGATCAGACCGCCACTCGCGCCGCCGCGCTGGCCGATGCCGGCCGGAGGTCGCCAGCAGGCCGGGCGCGGGCGGCGTCGCGACGCGCGTCAGCGCGGCGCCTTGATTTAGAAGAGGCCAATTCGGCAATGCATCGCGTAGACATTTGGGGCGGTGGCCCATCGGTGTCCGGGGTGCTGGTGTGTTGCCCTCGATCCGCCGATCGGTACGGCTTGGGGACGGGCCTGATGTGCTGGGACGTCCTGATTGTAATGGTCCTGTTGACGCTGTGTTCCGGCGATGGTCGGTGGTGCGGCTGTCGAGCGTTTCGGCTCACGATGACCGCCGTTGCCGACCAGGACGGAGGGCGTCATGTGCGTATACGACCAGCACCCCCGAGTGGGGCGGGTGCACGCTCGGCGGTGTTGGTGGCTGCTATCGACCCGGTGGAGCATCGATTGGGTGTGCGGGACATGCGGGACGGCGTTCCCGTGCCACGCGCGTCAGGCGGTGGACCGATGAACGCGGTCCCGCCAACGTCGGAAACGCCGGCTTCGGTTCCGCTGGCCGCGTCGGCAGCGCATAGCCCAGCGAGATCGGCATGGACCTGCTCGTGCTGTGGCGGGCCTTGGCCGTGCGAGACTATCCGGGCTCGTCTGCTGGCGGAATTCCGGGACAGGCCAACGAGCCTGACGGTATACCTGACCGGGTACTTCAGCGCGGCGGTGGCGGACCTGCCGGTCGATCTGGCGGGCCAATTGTGGGATCGGTTCTTCGCCTGGACCGACGAGGCGCGCCAGGCAGTCTCCCCGTCGGGCTACGACGCCGGTTCGTGGGCCGTTTCCCAGACGCGCTCGAAGGAGTCGAGATAGGTGGCGGCCATGCCGTCATCGGTGACGCGGTGCAGGTGCAGGACCGGGGCATGGGCGGCGGGTTGGCCGTAGACATGGGTATTGACGAGCAATTCATGGTCGGCGCGGTAGATGGAGTTGTAGAGCACGGTGTCGTGGATTCGTAGCTCGATGCCGGGCTCGTCGGTAAGCGGCCGGTACAGGGCCATGGCATGGCGGATGCGGGCAGCGATGACGTCATCAACGCCTTCGTCGCTGCCGCGTCGGGCGATGTGCCGGCCGGTGCGGTCGCCGAGAGCGATGCGCACCCGAACTCCGGCCTGGGCCTTCGCCCGCAATAGGCGAGCCATGGCGGCGTCCTCGGCGAGGAACAGGGCGCTGTAGGCGAGGATGCCGATTTCGTGCTCGGCGCGGGTGAACAGGCGGTGCCAGGTGTCCAGCAGCACGGCGGAGCGGTGCGGGTAGGTGGTGCGCACGTCGTCGGTCGGTGCGTCGGGTCCCACCGGCGGAGCGAGGTTGGGCCACAGGTCGCGATCGGACCAGCCGGTGAGTTGGGCGAGTACGGCGCGATGGCGCGGATACGGTACACGGCCGGCGAACCAGCGTTGGACGGTCTTGGGGTCCACGGCGAGACGGGCCGCGATGTCAACGGCGTTGAGTCCTGCGCCGGCTGCGGCGCGAGCAAGCGGGGGTCTCACGGGCATCTCCCGGGTGGGGGCTGGCCACAGCCTAAACGAAGACGCCCCAAGACGTCCCTCAGTCGTGGTATCGAATCCGATCACGCTGCGTGCAGCATGGCCCGGTGGATCGATGCGGCCGACGACTGACCCGGGTTGAGGAATCGGGAAGGCGGAGGAATGACTGCTGCGGAATCGCCGCGCTGCCTGCCTGCCGATGCCGCCGCTCAGCAAGCGGCGGACCGGCTGGCGCTGGCGTTGGAGGAGATCGGGTTCGACGTTGGCCGGGCGTTTCCGCTGCTGCACGGCATGCTGAACACCGACGGCACGCCCGGTGTCCTCCTCGGACGCGTCAGCGCCGACGTCGCCGTTGACCTGGCGGGGGCGCTCGCCCGGGCCGCCGAGTGTGGCGTGACTGTGTGACCCCTGGCCGGGCATGATGGCATCCGAACAGGCGCGACGAGAATCAGGCGGCGGCCCGGCCACACGCCGGGCGAATCGGGAAAGGTGCACGGTGGGGCCACGGTCGACACCTTGGAGGGCGTACCGGGACATCGCATCGGCGATCCGTGACCGCATCACCGGCGGGGAGTATCCGCAGGGGGCGCGACTGCCATCGGAGTCGGCGTGGTGCGCCGAGTACGGTGTGGCCCGCAATACCCTGCGCCGGGCACTGGCACAGCTCGCTGACGAAGGTCTGATCACCGCTCAGCCGGGGACGGGACGGGTCGTGTCCAGCCAGGGGCAGACCGAGGCGGCCGCTCCGCAATACCGGCGGATCGCCGCTGAGTTGCGAGCGGCGATTGAGTCCGGCGAGTTTCCGGCCGGTGGTGCGTTGCCCGGCGAATCGGCGTTGGCACAGCGGTACGGCGTTTCCCGGGGTACCGCGCGGCAGGCCCTGGCGGAGTTGGAGGGTGCCGACTTGGTCGTAGCGGTGCACGGTAAGGGACGTTTCGTACGGCGTCGATGATTATCCTCGATTAGTCTCGGACATGTGGAACATGTCCGGTGGGCGCGGGACCTGGCGTTGCGGCTGCTGGCCGAGACGTTGCCGGGGCGCTGGTCACATACCCGGGGTGTTGCGCGGGCGGCCGAGGCTGTCTGCGGCGTCCTCGACGAGGACGCCAACCGGTTGGTGTGCGCGGCGTGGCTGCACGATGTCGGGTACGCCCCGCGTCTGGCCACGACCGGGTTCCACCCGCTCGACGGTGCCCGGCATCTGCGCGACGTCGAGCAGGTTGACGAGCTAGTATGCCGTCTGGTGGCCAACCACTCGTGCGCTGCGGTCGAGGCCGGCCAGCGGAATCTGGCCGGTGCGCTGGTAATGGAGTTCCCGCCGGTGGGCGGGCTGCTCGCTGATGCCTTGACCTACGTGGACATGACCACCGATCCTGCGGGCAACCCCGTGTCGGTGGATGACCGGCTGGGGGAGGTCCTGTCCCGTTACGGTCCGGGATCGGTGGTAGCCGAGTCGATCGCCCAGGCCCGTCCGGACATCAGGCGGGCCGTCCAAGCGGTCACGGCGGCGCTGGTCGCCCAGCGGGATCGGTAGCGAACTGCGGTCGCCGGTCAGAGGTGTGCCCGGTCGAGGGTTCCCTGCTCGTCACGAATCCAGCGATACCCCGAGCTGTCGAGGAACTCGATCTGGACGGGTTCGGGGTCAACGTAGGAGCGCAGCCACTCGCCGGGAGCGGGCCGGCGCACGGTCTGTCCCGGCGGGACCAAGCCGATGAACTCGGTGGTCTGGTCCTCCCCGAACCGAGCGGGCAGGGGCAACTCGACCTCGTAGATCGGCATATCGCTGGCGTTGTGGATGTGGAACGCCAGTTCCCGGGTCCCTTCCTGGCTGCGGTATACCTCAACCCAGGCACTGATCCGCGCGGCCTGGGCGCGGCGTTCGTCCTCGGTGCGTTCGGCTTCGCGCCGATGTTCACGCAAGAGAAGGACAAATCCGAGCGCGAACGCGCCGACGGTGCCGATGGCGGAGAACACCTCGGCTGCCGCCCCGATCGTGTCGCTATCCAAGGTGAGGTGTCCCGCGCCCGGCGAGGTAGTGATCGATCCGCATCCGCATGGAGCGGTCCATCGGGAGGTCGCCGATCGCCCCGGGGTCGACCCAGTGGACTTGGCGGGACTCGCTACTTGGGCGCGGTTCGCCGCTGAGGGGTCGGGCGGTGAACACCGCTGAGCATTCCTGGCGAACCTCGCCGTCACTGGTGTACTGAATGACGTGACGCGGATCGGTGTATATGCCGACCAAGCCAGTGATCTCGACCCGAACCCCGGTCTCTTCCTCGGTTTCGCGCATCGCCGTCTGCGGCAGCGACTCCCCGAGGTCCATTGCCCCGCCGGGCAGCGCCCAGTTGTCGTTGTCGGTGCGATGGATAAGCAGGATCTGTCCCGCGCCGTTGACGACGACAACATTGGCCGAGGGCACGATGCTGTTGGCGGCAGGTGCGTGCGGGTCGTCGTAGAAGTCGATACGTCGCCCCAAGATGGATCCCTCCTCAGCTCAGCGGTACCGCGTCGCGCCACACACTGTCGAGGCTCTCCAGGTAGGTGGTCACCATGCTGCCGCCCGCGACGTAGCGCAGGTGCAGAACCGGGGCCTGCGAGGCGGGGAAGTTGTAGATGTGGGTGTTCACGAGTAACTGATCGTCGGCGCGGTAGATCGAGTTGTAGAGCGTGGTGGTATGCAAGCGGAACTCAATGCCATCGATGTTTCGCAGTGGCTTGTACAGCACGATCGCGTTGCGGATCTTCGCAGCCATGGTGGCATCGATGCCCTCGTCAGCACCGCGCTGAGCGACGGTCTCACAGTCTGGGTCGCCCAGCAGGATTCGCACGGTCGTGCCGGCCTCGGCCTTGGCTCGCAGCACGCGCTGTATCCCGGCGTTCTCCGCCAGGAAGAGCCCGCCGTAGACGAGAATCCCGATGTCACGCTCGGCGTTGTCGAAGAAGGCCCGCCACAGGTCCGAGGGAACGGCCCACCGGTGCGGGTAGATGTTGATGATCTCGCTTTCTGAGGCGTTGGCCACCTGGTCGCGGCTCAAGGCGTCCGGCCACAGGTACGTCTCGTCTACCTCCAGCTGCGCGGCCACGGCGTATCGGTGTCGGCGGTAGGGGATGCGTCCGCCGATCCAGCGCTCGACGCTCTTGGGGTCCACCCCGAGGGCCTCAGCCAGTTGACCGGGAGTGATCCCCCGCTCCAGCAGCGCGGTACGCAAACGATCGTTTGGCATGTATTTCCCCGTACGCAAGGACGTCCCGGCAGGCATCAACCCTAGGCGAGACTTCTTCGACACGTCCAGCCACGCCCTGATCACGTCTCGCTAGTGCAGCGCATGCTCAATGCCATCGCCACCCGGCGAAGCCCAGTCGACAGCACGGATGGCATCCCGATGCGTCATCCAGGTCTACCGATCGGGCTAGACTTGAACATGATGTACATGTTCAAATTAATGCGACGCCGATTTGGGTCAATGCCCAGGAGAAGGAGAAGTCAGGACGTGATACCAAACTCGATCAAGATTCCGGTGCCGTTCGACTACGTGTTTCCCAACGGCGCGCTGTTTCTCGGCGCGGACAAGCTGGTGGATTTCGACCGGTTGCGGGAGGACGACAACCAGGCCCGCGACGACCAGGGCGAGCGCATCTGGGTCGTGAAGGTGATGGACCTGGATCCGCAGGCTGGTCGGTTTGGTCGGTCGACCGAGGTGAAGGTGAAGATCGCCGCGCCGTGTCAGCCGGTGCCCCCGGCCGCGAGCGTGCCGGGTTATCCGCCGGCGGTGGGGTTCACCGATGGCTACGACGGTTTGATTTGGTTCTGGCACACATCT
>JABDRL010000060.1 GCA_013041765.1 Dactylosporangium sp.
TACCGGAGCAACGAGTGGTGGTGGAAGCCGCAGAAGGCCGACACCGAGGCCAAGTACGAGGTCCTCGGGCGATAGACCTCCCCGGCCCGCAACGCCAATCCGGTGCGCCGAGGCGAGGTCGTGGGCGGACTCGGCACGGGCCCGTTGTAGCTCGCCCTCGACCCGGTGGCGGATGCGCAGGCTGTCTGCCCTCTCGGGCACCCTTCTTCTGCGATCGCTGTACCTGCTCTGTCGCGTACGCCGGGTCCTGCGCGCCCGTCCTGGGATCACCGCGCGGGCGCCCGGGGCCAGCCGGTACATGCCCGCCTCCAACTTCCCGACATGGGCCGCGTTCATCGCGAAGACCTCACCGGTCATCTCATACAGCCACGCGTTGACCGCGTCGGCCAGCTCCTGTCTGGACATCGCGCACCCCTTGCGGGCCGAGGAGGGGATACGCAGTCTGGCCCGCCGGAGCCGCTCGTTGCGGGGACGACCACCGCTTACCGGGTCAGACACCGGATACTCCTCATGAGTTCTGGGAGCCAGCCATCCGGCAGACTCCTGTGGATCCAGACCAGCCGCCGCTGCGGTCGGGTGGGGTGGTGGGCGGCCAGCTGCGCGGTGGTGTGCTCGTCCACGGCGCCCTCCTCTCGGCGGCGACCGGGTTGCGTCTTGGGATTACTATGTCGCTGAAATGTCGCCCTTTGCGACGTCATTAGAGACGTCATTCCGGCGACATTCAGCGGTACCTGGGGGCATGACGAACGGCAAGCTTCAGGCGGTCCGCCTCGCGATGCAGCTGAGCCAGGACGAATTCGCCCGAGCGCTTCGCGAAGCCGGAGAACGCATGGGGGAACCCAACGACGCCAACAAACGGCTCGTACAGCGATGGGAGGCGGGCACCACCGCCGTTCCCCGCCCGCTGTATGCCCGCGCATTGGAGGCGGTGACCGGGTATCCGGTGGCTGAGTTGGGGTTCGCCGCAGCCGCGCACCAACTGTCCGCCGGGACATTGGGAGGTCACGATGCGGGCTACTCGAAGTCGGTTCCGCCCGCGACGCAGTCGGCGCACCCCCGCCAGGTCGAGGGGTACACCGGCATCTGGATCTCGCGGTACGAGTACTACTCCAGCGGCCAGGAACACCTGCTCGCCGGCGTGCATCACGTGGTGCTCCTCCAGCACGGCGACCGGCTGACGCTCCGGAGCCTGCCCGGCCCAACCTCGTCCGCCCTGGCCATGGACCTGGTCGTTGACGGGCAGGTGGTTACGGGTACGTGGATGGAGACCACCGCAGTGGACGGGTACTACCGCGGTGCCCGGCACCACGGTGCGATCCAACTGCTGGTGGAGCCGACGGGGCGACGGATGGCCGGAAAGTGGTGCGGCTTCGGCCGGGAATTGGAAATCAACTCCGGCCCCTGGGAGTTGGTGTTCGAAGATCCGTCGACCAGCAAGGCAACCCTGGAGCGGTACACCCATCACCCGTCGACGACGTGACTGCCAGGTAGGGATAGCCCGCCTCGGCCCACCGTGCCCGACCCGGGACCCGCTCCTCGGGTGACCGCCTGGCGGGTAGGCGCTTGGCTGATGGCCCGACGGGTGTCCCGCTGATCCATGATCGTCTCCCCTGCGTTTGGGTGGGTGACGTGCAGACCGCAGGCGGGGACGGGCGTCGCCAAAGCACATTCGGGGCCGTGGCGGCTTCTCCCGGGGACAGGCTGAACCCCGACCACCGGCACTAGACGTGACGATATGGACGCAAGACGCCACCCGGTAGATGTCCGGAGTCAGCCACGCCAGCTGACACCTACAGCCCCAGTGACCGCGTCAACGCGTCGACGTCCCTGGTCAGACGCACTGACCGCGTCGTGCCCGCGATCCTTGCGGCCTCTTCCACCGCGTCCGCTGGTCGGGCGACATGCGAGCCAGGCCAGACTCCAGGAACTCGGAGGCCTGCTCCTCGCGGCCGAGATACAACTGGGCCAGACTGCGCTGCATCGTCAGCATGTCGGGGTTGTAGAAGTACATCCATGGCGGAGCACTGCCGTCGGTTTCGGCTGCTGCCGACGCAAGATCCTCGGCTCGGTCGAAAGCGTCGTCACACGCACGACCGTCACCGAGAATCGCGTGCGCCCTGGCTTCCTGTTGGACGGCGTTCGCGGTGACCGCGAGTTTGGCCGGTGGCCACTGAGCGGCCTGGGACAGGGAAGGCATCGGACCGGTCTGCCCGAGCATCCACGCGAGGTGGCCTCGCATCGACAATGCGGTGCCAACCATGTCGGCATCGCCGATCTCGGTGGCCCACCCTATCTTGGCCGCTGGATCAAGACGCTCATCGATTGCGGCTCGGAGTCGAATCCGGTGCCGTCCTCGGGTGTCCGCACCCGGTAGCGAACATCCGAGCAGCCACGGAGCAAGCAGACCGGCCAACCGGGCGGGTCTGGTGGGCGCAGTCATCGCCGCCGTCGCGCAGAATGGCGCGTCCAGCTCATGGGGGCGTCGAGGTATCGCAACGGTCGCGCTACACAGCCCCTGGGTCGACTAGTAGCTTCATGGTTATAGTAATCACGTGCCTATTGCTGACGAGGTTCCAGATGTGCCACGACCCGCCGACATGTTCGACCGGACCTGGGAATGGGGGCAACTGATCCAGTTTGCCCGGGACGACACCCCGGGAGCGACGCTCGGGTTGGTCTACGGCCGACGCCGCCAGGGAAAGTCGTTCCTGCTCGACGCCCTCGCCGAGTCCACCACCGGACTGTATCTGGAGGCCACCAGGGACGTTGAGACTCGAACACTGACCCGGCTAGGCGTCCAGATCGGCCAGTTCCTCGGCTCCCCCGCGCCGTTGACGCTGCCCGACTGGGAGGCGGCCATCGACGCACTCCTGGCGCTCGGGCGACGCCGCCCGCTCACCGTGGTCTTGGACGAGTTCCCCTACCTGCTGGCTGCGAGCCCGCCACTGGCCAGTGTGATCCAGAGCGCCTACGGGCCCCGCCGACCGCAACGCCTGGAATCCCAGACCCGCCTCATCCTCTGCGGATCAGCCCTGTCCGTGATGCGCAACCTCATGACCGGCCAAGCCCCGCTGCGCGGTCGGGCAAGCCTGGAACTCCAGGTGGACCCATTCGATTACCGCACCGCCCGGGAGTTCTGGAACATCACCGATGTGCGCACGGCAGTACTGGTCCACGCCATCTGCGGTGGCACCCCCGCCTATCGCGATCTCATCCGGTCCGACATCCCCGGCGGACCGGAGAACTTTGACGCCTGGGTGGCCCGCGCGGTACTCAACCCCGCCTCCCCACTCCACCGCGAGGCCCGCTACCTGTTCAGCGAGGACCTCGACGTCCGGGAACCCCTGATCTACCACTCCATCCTGGCCACCGTCGCCGACGGCGAGACCACCCGAGGAAAGATCGCCTCCGGGATCGGCCGGAAGACCACCGATATCGGCCAGGCCCTACAGGTGCTGGAGGACACCGGGTTCCTCACCAAAAATGAGGACGCCTTCGCCCAGCGCAAACCCACCTGGCACATCGCGGACCCGATCATGGCATTCCACTACGCGGTGACCCGACCGGTCTGGCAGCGACTGCAACGCCCAGGTCGCGCCGAAGAGATCTGGGCCCAACGCCAGTCGACGTTCGCCGCCCAGGTCCTCGGGCCGCACTTCGAACACCTGTGCCGCCAGTGGGCCCGCGAATTCGCCGACCCGGCCACCTTCCGGGCGGAGACCATCGCCGAGGTCAGCCAAGGGGTACTCCACGCGGGCAGAAACGCCAGCTACGAGATCGACGTTGCGGTCTTCGGCCCCGGCGGCAAGCACCGTCGACTGCTGAGCATCGGCGAGGCCAAGTGGGGCGAGGTCATGGGTACGGCACATCTCGCCCGCCTTCGCGAGGCCATGACCTGGCTAGCAGACCGCACCACCCTGGACATGTCCACCACCATCCCCGCCTGCTACTCCGCAGCCGGCTTCACCAGCGAACTCCACGCGGCAGCCGCCGCGGGAGAGGTCGTCCTCGTCGACCTCAACCGCCTCTACCACGGAGCCTAGTAGCGTCACAATTACTGTAACCGTAACTAAAGTACCCGGTCATGTTCCGATCCGCCGACGTCGTGGTCATCAACAAGACCGATCTGCTGCCTGTACCGTGTCAAAACCTCGTTCTGGGCCGTTACCTGGGATTTCGAAGATCATCTCGGATCACGAGGGAGGTGCCGGCCGGACGCGGGGTGAGGCTGCGGCACGAGGTTGCCATCCCGCGTCGGCAGATCCGTGGTCGCCCGCGCCTGTCCTGGCCGGACCGGGCGATCCTGGCCGGACTGGCGCAGCTCCTACCCCGAGCGATTCGCGCCCATCGGCTGGTGACCCCGAGCGATTCGCGCCCATCGGCTGGTGACCCCGGCGACGTTGCTGGCCTGGCACCGTCGGCTGGTGCGTCAACGGTGGGCACAGCCTCCCAGCGGGGGTCGGCCACCGGTCAGCGACGAGATCCGCCAGTTGGTGCTGGAGACGGCCCGGAGCAATCCGTGCTGGGGGTGTCGCCGAGTCCAGGGCGAACTCGGACGGCTGGGTTACCAGATCGCGTTCGCCACCGTCCGGCGGATCCTGACCCGCCACCGCGTCGGCCCCGCGCCACGAGCCAGCGACACCAGTTGGCGAACCTTTCTCCGCAGCCAGGCCAAGGGCCTGCTGGCGATCGACTTCTTCCACATCGACACGATCCTGCTACGACGCCTGTACATCCTGGTCGTCATGGAAGTCGCTACTTGCCGGGTCCACCTGCTCGGCGTCACCGCCCACCCCACCCAGCAGTGGACCACCCAGGCCGCCCGCAACGTCGTCGCCGACCTCGACGAGCGAACCGACCGGTCCCGGTTCCTCGTCCGCGACCGCGACACCAAGTACACCACCGCGTTCGACGAGGTCTTCACCAGCGAAGGCATCCAGATGATCAAGACGCCGCCACGCACACCCCGCGCGAACTGTTTCGTCGAACGCTTCGGCCGCAGCCTCCGCGAGGAGTGCCTCGACCATGTGCTGATCTACAACGAACGCCACACCTTGGCGGTGGTCGGTGAGTACTTCGATCACTTCAATGATCACAGACCGCATCAGGGCCGCCAGCAACTCCCACCCAACCACGACCCGGCCGTCGTCATCCCCATGGACGCCCCCATCCGACGCCGACAACGCCTCAACGGCGTGATCAACGAGTACCACAGAGCCGCCCAACGCGATCACCAAAATGCCTGGTCACAGCCCAGAACGAGGTTTTGACACGTTACAGGGTTTCCGGGTGGAGTGGTACCGGTCGGTCCGGTCATGGCCTGTGGCCGTCCGCCGGCCGTTACCGGCCGGGGGGTGCGATGAGCGGCCGGTCAGGAACCCGCACCCGGCCGACGGTGGTGGGGTGTGCTCCGGGTCGTGTGCCGGTGGGCAGGCGTCCGAGCCCACCGAGCATGCCGGCGGCCTGGGTGGGGTGGGACATGTCGGTGGGTCGCCACTGGTCGATGGCGACCAGCCCCGGTTCGAGGAGGTCGAACCCGTCGAACAGGCCCAGGATGGTCTCCTGGTCGCGTAGGTGGATCGGGGTGGGCGAGCGGGCGTAGATCTCCTCGACCCTGCCGGCGGCGGCCCGCTGGGTGGGGGTGTGGTCGGGGGTGGTGGCGTGGGAGGCGCCCAGCAGGCTGCCGGGGGCCATCACCGCCCGGTAGCCGCCCATCAGGACGGCCGGGTCCGTGTCGATGAAGTGCGCCACCGACACCATGAGGACCATGATCGGCCTGGTCGGGTCGAGCAGGGCACGGGTGGTCGGATCGTCCAGGACGGTGCGGGGGGTGCGCAGATCGGCGTGCACGACCCCGACCTGGGGGACGTCGGCCACGAGGTGGCGGGCGTGGGCGACCGTGACCGGGTCGTGGTCGACGTAGACCACCCGGGTGGCGGGGTGGGTCTGGTGGGCGGTGGCATGCACGTTGCCGACGGTCGGCAGGCCCGACCCTAGATCGAGGAACTGTCCGATCCCCATGGCGATGGCGTGTCGTACCAGGCGTTGGAGGAACGCCCGGTTGGCCCGGGCGGTGGCGGCGGCCTCGGGGGCGGCCTCCATGATCGCCTGGCCGGCCCGCCGGTCGGCGTCGACGTTGTTGGCGCCGCCGAGCAGGAAGTCGTAGACCCGGGCCGCACCGGGCCGGTCCAGGCCGAGGCCACCGGGCACGTCGGTGGGGTCGACCACCGGCCGCGGGGATCCTGTCGGTGGGGTGGTGTGTTCCGGGCCGTGAGGTGCCCCCGTCATCGGGGTCCTCCTTCCACCCGTGTGGTGGGATTGGTGGGATTGGTGGGGGACGACCTGGTGGTGTGCTGGGGCTCGCGCCACATCGGGCGCAGCCGCTCCCGGCTGCCGGCCGGACCGAAGGTGCGGTTGATCGGGGTGTAGTGGTGGCGTCGGTAGAGACGGGCGCTGGTGGGGTCGGCGGCCTCCAGATAGGCCGGCACCCCCGACCCGTCCAGACCGGTGTGATGGTGGGCCAGCAGGGCACCACCCACCCCACGTGCCTGGACGGACGGGTGGACGGCCACGAACGGCAGGTAGTGGTGGGGTCGGTCGCTGGGGTGGGTCGCACCCATAGCCGCATCCAGGGCCTGAAAGCGTGCCAGGTAGGCACCACAGGCGGCCTCCAGCCGCCGGTCATAGTCGTCGATGTCCGGGCCGGGGCACGGCAACCACACCGCGACCCCCAACCCGCCCCCGGCGACATCGACCTCGCCGTAGACGATCGCGTGCTCGACGGTGATCTGCAGGAAGCCGGCCATGACCGGGATCCGGTCGCCCTCCTCGGGCACCAGCCACCGGGTCATACCCAGGGGCTCGAACGCGACCGCGATCAACCGCGACAGGTCCGCGGCCTCGGCCAGGACGGCGCGGCGGACGGGGATGGGCACCGGCGGCCGGCGGGTGGCGATCATCAGGCCACCTCCACCGGGGCAGCCGGCGCTTCGGTGGGCAGGAGCGCGGCGTTGGCCCCATGCCCCACCCGCGCCAGGACCCCCCGCCTGGCCGCCCGCAACCACCACCCGTAACCACACCCCAACCCCCCGGCCACCACGAACACGCCCGGCACCCACCGGGCCGGCGAGTCCGCCCCCACCCCGATCAGGGTGGTGTAATTGGCCACGATCAACCCCACACACCCCACCAGGGCGGCGGTCGCCACCCCCGGCAGGAGACGGGTGGCCCACAGCCCCTCCCCACGCCGGTCACGGCCGAAGAACCCCACCACCGAGGCCGACGCGGCCGTGATCAACGTGAACACCCCCAACGCCCCGGTGGTCCCCAGGGCGAAAAACAGCCTGGTCATCGGATCCCACCCGGCCACGGCAACCACAATGACCACGATCAGCCCACAGACGCTCTGCGCCAGCGACGCCGCGATCGGCGCCCCGGACCTCGGACTGGTCCGCCCGAAAACCCCGGGCAGCACGCGTTCGCGACCCAGGGCGAACGCACACCGGGCCACCGCGTTGTGATAGGCCAACATCCCCGCGGCGATACTCGTCAACAGCAGCACATGCCCGGCATCGACCAGCAGATCACCCCCGACGTGCGCGGCGGCCGGCACCAGCAGCATGTCCGGACCCAACTCGCCGGCCACCGCCACCACCCGCTCGGGGCCGACCGTGACAGTCATCGCCCACGAGACCAGCACATAGGCCACGGTCATCAACCCCAACGCCACGAACGTCGCGGTCAGCACCGTCGACCGCGGCCGCCTGGACTCCTCGCTGTAGACCGGCGCGGCCTCCACCCCGATGAACGCCGTCACCCCGATGGCCAGCACCACCCCGAACGTGGACAGATCCAACCCGCCGGGATCCAGGGCGGCGAAACTGACCGTCCCCCCGGCCGGATGGGCCAGATCGATACCCGCCACAATCACGACGAGCACCAGCTCGGCGGCCACCGCCACCGCCAGGATCCGGGAACTGACCCCCACCCCACGGGTACCCAGCACGGTGACGGCCACCCACGCCCCCAACGCCCACACCCACCACGGAGCATCCACCCCGAGCAGATCACCGAGGACGGCCTCGGCCTGCACCCCACCGATGCCATACAGGGCGACCTGCATCATCGAATAGGCCAGCAACTGCACGAACGCGGCGGCCACCGCCGCCACCGGACCGAACCCATGGGCCACATAGGTGTACAACGATCCCGCGTTGGCCACATGCCGGGCCATGGTCACGTACCCCACACAGAACACCGCCAGCACGGCGGCGATAACCAGCATCGCCACACTGACCGCGACCGTGCCGGTCACCGCCCACCCCGTGGGCACCACCCCACCCACCACCAGCATCGGCGCGGCCGCCGTCAACGCGAACCCCGCCACCGACAACGCTCCCAGCCGGTTGCCCGCCAACGTCGTGGACACAGTAGACAATTGTGTAGGCACAACAATCCTTCCCCCAGGGGAAACCCGGGCTCTTGAGGAATATTCGAAACACCGAAGGGCAACGGAGGGACCGCGAGGAGACAGGTCAACGCAGGCTGATAGCCGCCCGCGCCACCAGGGCCTGGACCTGCCCGCACACCGCCACCACCGGCGGAGGCTGGGCCGGCAGACGCCCGGGGCCGGCCGCGAGGCGATGCCCGGCGCCGGAAGCGGCCAGGCACCCGACGGTCTGGGAGGCCACCCCGACCGCGTCCAACAGCCCGTAGAGGGCCAGGTCCACCCAGGTCGGCACACGCCCCGCCTGGCCGGCCAGGCGGCCGGCGCGCCAGAACACCGCACTACGGTCCACCGGCACGAACACCGGATGCCGCCCCGACAACCCCAGACGCTGCTCCACCCGGATCCAGCCGGTCTCGACCAGCCGACCGGCCACATCCTCGACCGCGCCCGTGGCCAGGTACTCCACCCAGCCGCCGATCCCGGTACGCTCCGGCTCGGTCATCATCGACCCCAGCAGCCGACGCAACAACGGATCATCCGGAGGCCTGCGGTTGAGCACCCGGATCCGCCGCGCGTCAACGGCGACGAGCCCGGCCCACCACAGCTCGATGAGCAACGCACCGGCCAGGCCGTACCCGGCGACCCGAGGCCGCACCCGCAACCGGCCCGTCGCATCATCCAACATGATCAACAACAGGTCCCCGGCCAGGGTCAACGACCCCGACACCAACCCACCAGCGGCGCCATCCCGCCGGACGCGGTGGACACCAGCGCGAACAGCACCGTTTCGGCCACCAGCACGAAGGGCCTCAGACACCAGACACCCCCATCCGTACGCCATGACCAGAGCCGGCCCCCGCCACGGCCCCTGCGGGAACACCCAACCCGGGCAACAACGCGGGACGATGCCCGCACCGACCACAGCCCAACGCGCCACCACACCGGCAACACCAGGCGACCTGCGGCCGGACATACCAACCGACAGCCACGCCCACCGCAAGGCCCAGCAGCACACACACAATGATCAAAAACGATATCGACA
>JABDRL010000092.1 GCA_013041765.1 Dactylosporangium sp.
CGGCGGAACCGGCGCGCGTCCGGCGCGGCCTCGGCCGCCCGTTCGCGGGACTCGCCGCCGCCACGATAGCGCTCGTGGTGGCCGGTGCGGTCCTGGCGACGCTGTACGTGCGGGCGGCCGAGGATGCCCGGGAATCCGACCGGGCCGCCGCCGCCCAGGCCGCGGTGGCGTGGGAGACGGAGCGGCAGCTGGGGCAGGCCCAGTTGCGGCAGGCCGCGCAGGCGGCCACCATCGCCGACCTGCAAGCGAAGATGCTCGATCCCCAGGGCTACGAGCTGATCAAGCTGTGCGTCCGGAGTTCCGCGGAGCTGGAACGGGCATTGCGCGAAGCGACGCGGCAGACGCCGGGGGGCGTGGTGGACCTGGAGGAGACGATCCTGATACCGGACGGCGCGGGGATGCAGTGTCTGGAAGCAGAGAAATATCTGAAATAGCGCGAAACCTGGATGGGGCCGCCGGCTCACAGCACGGGGCGGAACGTGCCGGCCGCGAGGCTGAGACCGAGGGCCAGCACGGCCAGCCCGATGCCGGCGGCGATCAGGGCGGCGTCGGCGGCGGCGAAGCGTTGCTGACGCGCCCGGGTGCGGCGCTGGCCGGCACCGCCGAACCCCCGCGCGTCCATCGCCGTCGCCAGCCGGGTACCCCGCCGAATCGCGGCCACCAGCAGCGCGAACATCGTCGAGGCGAACAACCGGAGCCGGGCCAGCGGGCTACCGCCCGCCGACAGGCCCCGGGCCCGCCGGGCAACCGCCAGCGTCCGCCAGTCGTCGGCCAGCAACGGCAGCAGGCGCACCGCGGCCAGTGCCCCGATGGCGAACCGCTCCGGCAGGCGCACCTGCTGCACCAGGGCGTCGGCCAGATCCGTCGGATCGATCGTGGCGAAGGCCAGCACGCTGGGCACGGCGATCGCCAGCACCCGCAGGGCCAGCCCGGCCGCGGCCAGGCCCCGATCGGCGCTGGTACCGAACAGCAGCTGCACGACCGCGACCCCGGCGGCACCCAGCAGGATGGGCCACGACCGGCGCAGCAACTGGCCGTACCGCAGCCCGAACAGCGGCACCACCGCCAGCTCCACCACCAGGGCGATCCCCGGCGCCACCGGGTCGATGGTGGCCAGCAGCCCGACGGTCACCACCAGCGCCGCACCGAGCTTCGCGACCGGGTTGCGCCCGGCCAGCGATCCCCTCACCGCGGACCCACCCTCGGCGCCGGGGCGCCGGCCGGGGCCTGAAGGGACAGCACCCGGTCGGCGAGTACCTCGACCAGGTCGGCGTCGTGGGTGACCGCGACGATGCCACGGCCCTCGTCGCGCAGCGTCGCCAGCAGGTCGACCAGCTCCGCCCAGGTGCGCAGGTCCTGGCCGAAGGTCGGCTCGTCGAGCACGAGGACCTGGGGCGCGCATCCCAGCGCCGTGGCCACCGCCAGCCGGCGCTGCTCGCCGCCGGAGAGGGTGTACGGGTTGGCCGCGGCCAGGTGCCCCAGCCGCATCCGGGCGAGCAGCTCATCGACGGTCGCGGCGACGGCCGGCGCCGGTTGCCCGGCCAGCCGGGGGCCGATGGCCAGTTCCTCGTCGACCCTGGAGGCCAGGAACTGGTGCTCCGGGTTCTGGAAGACCGACCCGATGCGCCCGGCGAGATCGCGGGCCCGCCACCGGTGCGGGCGGGGATCGTCCCCCGGCCCGGCCAGGGCCCCGGTCGCCCGCACCGCCCCGCACGTCGGCGCCAGCAGCCCGCCGAGCAGCCCCGCCAGAGTCGACTTGCCCGCGCCGTTGGGCCCGCGCACGCCCAGGGCCTCGCCAGCCCGGACCGTGATCGTCACGTCCGACAGGGCCGGACCGGGGGCCCCGGGATGGCGGTAGCCGAGCCCTTCGGTCCTCAGCAGCACCTCCCCGGGGGCCGTACCCGCGCGTCGGCGGACCAGCTCCCGGCCAGGTACCCAGACCCCCTGCTCCGCCAGGGCGCCGCCATGATGGTCCAGGACGGCCCCCGGCGGGCCATCCGCGGCGATGCCGCCCTCGCCGGAGAGCACCACCACCCGGTTGACCAGGTCGAGGACGTCCGCCACCCGGTGCTCGACCAGCACCACCGACGCCGGGCACGCCGGGTCCGCCGCCATCGCGGCCAGGGCCTGCCGGACCAGGGCCGCGCCAGCCGGATCGAGGTTGGCCGTCGGCTCGTCGAGCAGCAGCAGCCCCGGCCGGGGCGCCAGCCCCCCGGCGAGCACCAGCCGCTGCTGCTCGCCGCCGGACAGGGCACTGGTGGGCCGGTCGCGGCCGTACGGGAACCCGACCGTCGCCAGCACCTGGTCGACCCTCGGCCAGATCGCCGGGGGATCCCAGCCGAGGTTCTCCAGCCCGAACGCGACCTCATCGCCGCAGCGGGCCATGACCAGCTGGGCCTGGGGATCCTGGAAGACGATGCCAACACGGCCCTCGGCGGCACCCGGGGGCCGGCCGCCGACCATGACCGTGCCCTCAGCCTCGCCGGAATCCTCCGGCAGCAGCCCGGCGAGGGCCGCGAGCAGGGTGCTCTTGCCGGCCCCCGAGGGCCCGAGCAGGAGCACCCGCTCGCCGGGCTCGATGCGCAGGTCGATGCCCCGCACCGCCCACGCCCGCCGGCCGGCATGGCGCCAGCCGAAGCCCCGCACCTCGACGGTCACACCGCGGCTCGATTCCGCCCCGCGGCGAACCGGTCCAGCACCCCCGTCCTGGCCAGGGCCGCGACCAGGAACCAGCCCCCGACACCAGCGATGAGCAGGGAACTGGTGGTACCGAAGGCGATGTACGGCAGCCGCAGCGAGGCCCAGGACGTGCCCGGATACCACACGATCGCGTCGTAGAGTGTCGCCCCCAGCCCGGCCGAGGCTCCGGCGAGTGCGGCGACGGGCAGGGTGAACAGCCGGTACAGGACGATCAGGAAGACCAGCTCGCAGGCCAGCCCCTCGACGAGTCCTTGCAGGATGACCGTCATGCCCCACTGGTTGCCCAGCAGCGCGGACATGGCCGCCGCCGCGGCCTCGCAGCCGAGCGCTGCCCCCGGCCGGCGCACGATCAGCCCGCCGAGCACGGCCGGCAGCAGCCACACCCCGTAGAGCAGGGCCTGGGCCGGCTTGAAGAACGCGAACAGCCCTTCAGAGACCGCCCACAGGTTGTTCCACGCCCAGAACACGACGCCGAAGGCCGCGGCCAGCACGGCGACGACGATGATGTCGACCGTGCGCCAGCGCAGGGTGCTCCGGATCGATGCCATGTGATCCTCCCAGTCCTCGCGTACCAGGAGCAGCCTCGGGCGAGGCGACCGAACTCCCTGCGCTGGCATTACCCAGATCAGGTTCGAGGGTCTGCGTCCCCGGCGAACCGGTGGACACACTCTCAGCGCCGCGCGCTCCCCTGCCGGATGTACGGATGCTGCCTGAACGCTAGCGCGCGATCTGGGCAACCGCGAGAGCGACGAGAATGACCAGCATCATGATCCTGGAGGCCCTTCCCCGAGGATCGAGGGCGGGCCACAGCCGGACCAGAATCGTCAGCATGCCGGCGCCGAGGCCCAGCAGCACCAGCGCGCCGATCCACCCACCGATGATCAGCGCGCCGAGTACCAGGACCGTGGTGGCCAGGAACACGGCGGTGGCGTTGGCTCGGGTGAGACGGGCGAACACGCGGGGAATCACCGGAACACCCTAACGGTCCGGGGCTCACCGGGGCGGCCGGCCTGACTACGATCGACCCATGACTGCATCGGCCGTGCCAGGCAACCCGGCCGAGCCGCCGACTCCGCCCGGTCCCGGGGTCGAGCCGCCGTTCGCCGCTCCGCCGACGCAGCGCGACCCGAAGAAGCTGTGGATCGGGCTGGGCATCGGCGCGCTGGCGGTCGTGCTGTGCTGCGCCGGGGGGATCTTCGGGTTCGGGGTGCTCGTGGCCGGGACCGTCAAGGAGACCGAGATCGGCGCGCGGCAGCTGGCCGCCGACTACCTCGGGGCGCTCAAGGACGAGGATTACCCGGCGGCCTACCGGCTGCTGTGCGGCGACATCACCGGCAGGCAGTCCGCGCGGGCCTTCGCCCGCGAGGCCAGCCGCGACCCCGTCGTCGGCTTCACCATCGGGGAGCTGGTCAACGATCCGTCGGAACTCGTCGTGCGGGCCAGCGTGCGGTACACCCGGCAGGGCACCCGGTCCCGGGAATACATCATCACCAGCGGGTTGGACGGGTTGGCCATCTGCGGCGAGCGGTAGCGCTGCGGGTAGCCTGAGGCACGCCACGCCGACAATCCAGTCGACGTTCGGGCATATGAGGAGAGAAAACCATGGCCGCCGACCGTATCGATGCCGTCGTCAGTCTTGCCAAGCGGCGGGGTTTCGTCTTCCCCTCCAGCGAGATCTACGGTGGGACGAGGTCGGCCTGGGACTACGGTCCGCTGGGCGTCGAGCTGAAGGACAACATCCGCCGGCAATGGTGGGCGTCGATGGTTCGGGAGCGGGACGACATCGTCGGCCTGGACTCCGCCGTCATCCTCGCCCGTCAGGTCTGGGTCGCCTCCGGTCACGTCGAGGAGTTCGTCGACCCGCTGACCGAGTGCCAGTCCTGCCACAAGCGCTTCCGGGCCGACCATGTCGAGGAGGCGTACGCCGCCAAGCACGGCGGTGCCCTGCCGGCGAGCCTGGCCGACGTGCCGTGTGCCAACTGCGGCAACCGCGGCACCTTCACCGAGCCCAAGATGTTCAACGGGCTGCTGCGCACTCACCTCGGCCCGGTGGAGAGCGACGAGGGCCTGCACTACCTGCGCCCGGAAACCGCCCAGGGCATCTTCGTCAACTACAAGAACGTCGCGACCTCGGCCCGCAAGAAGCCGCCGTTCGGCATCGCCCAGGTGGGCAAGAGCTTCCGCAACGAGATCACCCCCGGCAACTTCATCTTCCGTACCCGCGAGTTCGAGCAGATGGAGATGGAGTTCTTCGTCGCCCCCGGCACCGACGAGCAGTGGCACGAGTACTGGCTGAACGAGCGCTGGAACTGGTATCTCGACCTCGGCCTGTCCGAGGCGAACCTGCGTCGCTACGAGCACCCGAAGGAGAAGCTCTCCCACTACTCGAAGCGGACCGTGGACATCGAGTACCGCTTCAACTTCGGCGGCAGCGAGTTCGCCGAGCTGGAGGGCGTGGCCAACCGCACCGACTTCGACCTGACCACCCACGGCAAGCACTCCGGCGTGGACCTGTCCTACCTCGACACCGAGTCCGGCGAGCGGTGGACGCCCTACGTCATCGAGCCCGCGGCCGGCCTGACCCGCGCGGTGCTGGCCTTCCTGCTGGAGGCCTACGACGAGGACACGGCCCCCAACACCAAGGGCGGGGTCGACAAGCGCACGGTCATGCGGTTCGACTCCCGGATCGCCCCGGTCAAGGCCGCGGTGCTGCCGCTGTCCCGCAACAGCGACCTGTCGCCGAAAGCCCGGGGGCTGGCCAGCCAGCTGCGCAAACGCTGGAACGTCGATTTCGATGACGCCGGCGCCATCGGCCGGCGCTACCGCAGGCAGGACGAGATCGGCACGCCGTTCTGCGTCACCGTCGACTTCGACACCCTCAACGACGACGCGGTGACGGTGCGGGAGCGGGACTCCATGGTCCAGACCCGGATCTCGCTGGACGCCGTCGAGGGGTACCTGTCCGAGCACCTGGACCGCCGTTGAGCGATGGTCCCGCCGCACCGCCGGGGGCGGGAACCGGCGCGGGCCCGCCGCGCTCCGACCGCCCGGTCCCGGCCCTGCGGCTCGGGCGGCACCGGATCGATCCGCCGGTGGTGCTCGCCCCCATGGCGGGGGTCACCAACGTCGCCTTCCGGCGGCTGTGCCGCGAGTTCGCTCCGGGGGGCCTGTTCACCTGCGAGATGGTGACGGCTCGGGCCCTGATCGAGCGGCATCCCAAGACCCTGCGGATGATCACCTTCGACCGCGACGAGCGGCCCCGGAGCCTGCAACTGTACGGGGTCGACCCGGCGGTCGTGGCCGACGCGGTACGCATGGTCGTCGATGAGGGGCTGGCCGACCACCTGGATCTCAACTTCGGCTGCCCCGTGCCCAAGGTCACCCGTCGGGGCGGGGGCGCCGCCCTGCCCTGGCGGCGCCGCCTGTTCGCGGGGGTCGTGCGTGCGGCGGTGGGCGCCGCCGCGCCAGCGGGCGTGCCCGTCACCGTCAAGCTGCGCCTGGGTATCGATGATGATCACCTGACCTACCGCACCGCTGGCCGGATCGCCGCGGACGTCGGGGCCGCCGCGGTGACCCTGCACGCCAGGACGCTCCAGCAGGGGTACGCCGGTCCGGTGGATCTTCCGGCGATCGCCGAACTCAAGCGGTCGCTGCCAATTCCGGTGCTCGGCAACGGCAACATCTGGGAGGCCGCCGACGCCCTGCGGATGGTCGCGGCCACCGGCGTCGACGGCGTGGTCATCGGCCGGGGCTGCCTCGGCCGGCCATGGCTGTTCGCCGACCTGGCCTCGGCGTTCGCCGGCGGCACCGGCCGAACTCTGCCTGCGCTGGGCGAGGTGGCGACGACCATGCTCCGCCACGCCGGATTCCTGGTCGAGTGGATGGGGGACGAGGCCCGCGGCTGCGCCGATTTCCGCAAGCACATCGCCTGGTACCTCAAGGGCTTCCCGGTCGGCGGCGACCTGCGCCGCCGGCTGGCGATGGTCTCCTCGCTCGCGGAGCTGGGCGAGTTGCTCGGGGCGCTCGACCCTCGGGTGCCCTTCCCCGAGCCCCAGCTCGGGGAGCCCCGGGGGCGCACCGGGGCCTCGGCGCGGGTCATCCTGCCGGCGGGATGGCTGGACGATACCGAGTGCGCGGACGTCCCCGATATGGATGATCCGTTGCCCCTCGTCGAGGGCCGGTCAGCCCCCGGGACCGGTTCGCATGAAAGGTTCCCGCCGATGTGATCGTGTTTTGTCGCGGGTCGTTTGCCAGACGTGGACGTCGGAGGGGGTAAGACTGGCCACTGTCCGTGGGTCCGGTCCGAGGCCGGCGCGGCGGACGTCATACCCTCATAGGGGGTCAGGGGACCCGTGCCCCGATGTCAAGACTGTCGCTCACATCGGTGACAATGCCGAAAGGGTGTGACACGTATCCGGCGGGACGGGACCTTTGTCAGTGGTGGTGCCGTCTGCGGTCTCGGTAGCACCAGATGGAATGTTTTGCGGCAGCACTGGAGGCACTGTGACAGTGACCAAGTACGTCTACGACTTCGCCGAGGGCAATAAGGAACTCAAGGACCTCCTCGGCGGGAAAGGCGCCAACCTCGCGGAGATGACCAAGTTGGGTCTACCCGTGCCACCCGGCTTCACCATCACCACTGACGCCTGCCGGCTGTTCCTGACGACGGGCAGCGCCCCGGCGTCCCTTGACGCCGAGATCGACGCGCACATCGCGCACCTTGAGGAGCAGATGGGCCGCAAGGTCGGTGACCCCACCGAGCCACTGCTGGTCTCCGTCCGCTCCGGCGCCAAGTTCTCCATGCCCGGCATGATGGAGACGGTGCTCAACATCGGCCTCAACGACGAGAGCATCCACGGCCTGGCCCGCTTCAGCGGCAACGAGCGCTTCGCCTGGGACTCCTACCGTCGTCTGATCCAGATGTACGGCAAGACCGTCTGCGACGTGCCAGGTGAGGAATTCGAGCACCTGCTCGACGCCCTGAAGCAGGCCCGCGGCGTCGCCGCGGACATCGACCTGACCGCCGAGGACCTCAAGGGCCTGGTCGCCGACTTCCGCAAGGTCTTCGAGAAGCACACCGGCACCGTGTTCCCGCAGGACCCCAAGGTCCAGCTGCGGGGCGCCATCGAGGCGGTCTTCAACTCCTGGAACGCCGAGCGTGCCGTGCTCTACCGCCGCCAGGAGCGGATCCCCGCCGACCTCGGAACCGCGGTCAACGTCCAGGTGATGGTGTTCGGCAATATCAGCGCCGACTCCGGCACCGGGGTGGCCTTCACCCGGGACCCGGGCACCGGCGAGCGTGGCGTCTACGGCGACTACCTCGTCAACGCCCAGGGTGAGGACGTGGTCGCGGGCATCCGGAACACCGTCTCGCTGACCGAGCTGGAAAAGATCGACAAGAACAGCTACGACCAGCTGCTGGCAATCATGGCCAAGCTGGAGGGCCACTACCGCGATCTGTGCGACATCGAGTTCACCGTCGAGCGGGCCAAGCTGTGGATGCTCCAGACCCGGGTCGGCAAGCGCACCGCCGCCGCCGCGTTCCGGATCGCCACCCAGCTGGTCGACGAGGGCACCATCGACCTGCCCGAGGCCCTGCGCCGGGTCAACGGCGCCCAGCTGATGCAGCTGATGTTCCCGACCTTCGACCTCGGCGCCAAGCCGAAGGTCATCGCCAAGGGCATCGCGGCGTCCCCCGGCGCGGCGGTCGGCAAGGCGGTCTTCAGCTCCGCCCGCGCCGTCGAGTTCGCCGAGGCCGGCGAGCGCGCCATCCTGGTCCGTCGGGAGACCAACCCCGACGACCTGCCCGGCATGATCGCCGCGCAGGGCATCCTGACCAGCCGGGGCGGCAAGACCTCCCACGCCGCGGTGGTCGCCCGGGGCATGGGCAAGACCTGCGTCTGTGGCGCGGATGCCCTCGACGTCGACGTGCAGAAGAAGACCGTGGTCGTCAACGGGATCACCATCGCCGAAGGCGACCTGGTTTCCATCGACGGCACCAGCGGCAAGGTGTATCTCGGTGAGATGCCGGTGCAACCGTCGCCGGTCGTGCGGTACTTCGAAGGCGACACCACGGCCGTGCAGACCGACTCCCTGGTGGGGGCGGTCGACCGGATTCTCAAGCACGCCGACACCGCTCGCCGCCTGCTGGTGCGTACCAACGCCGACACCGGTCCGGACGCCGAGCGCGCCCGCCGGTTCGGTGCCCAGGGCATCGGCCTGTGCCGCACCGAGCACATGTTCCTCGGCGACCGGCGGGAGCTGGTCGAGCGGCTGATCCTGGCCGTGACGCCGGAAGACCGGCAGGCCGCGCTGGACGCGCTGCTGCCGCTCCAGCGAGCGGACTTCGTCGAGATCTTCACGGCCATGGACGGGCTGCCGGTGACCGTGCGGCTCATCGACCCGCCGCTGCACGAGTTCCTTCCGGACCTCACCGAGCTGGCGGTCAAGGTCGCGGTGGCCAAGGCCAACGGCACCGACCCGGGCCGGGACGCCGAGCTGCACACCGCCGTGCTGCGGCTGCACGAGTCCAACCCGATGCTGGGCCTGCGCGGCGTGCGCCTCGGCCTGGTCATCCCGGGCCTGTTCGCCATGCAGGTTCGGGCGATCGCCGAGGCCGCCGCAGAGCTCAAGAAGGCAGGCAAGGACCCGAAGCCCGAGGTCATGGTGCCGCTGGTCGGGGCCGTGCAGGAGCTGGAGTCGGTGCGGGCCGAGGCCGAGACCGTCATCACGGCCGTCGCCACCGAGACCGGGGTGGAGGTCGACACGCTCGTCGGGACCATGATCGAGGTTCCCCGGGCCGCCCTGACCGCTGGCGACATCGCCGGTAGCGCGGAGTTCTTCTCCTTCGGCACCAACGACCTGACCCAGATGACCTGGGGCTTCTCGCGGGACGACGTCGAGGGTTCGTTCTTCTCCCGCTACCTGGAGCTGGGGATCTTCGGAGTCTCGCCGTTCGAGTCGCTGGACCGGGGCGGCGTCGGCAGCCTGGTCAAGACGGCCGTCGAGGCCGGCCGGGCGGCGCGCCCGGGCCTGAAGACCGGGGTCTGCGGCGAGCACGGCGGCGACCCGGAGTCGGTGCACTTCTTCCACGAGGTGGGACTGGACTACGTGTCCTGCTCGCCGTTCCGGGTGCCGGTTGCCCGGCTGGAGGCCGGTCGCGCGGCGTCCGGCATGGGAGGATCCGACAGCCGCTGAGGCAATACCCACTGGTTGTGGCCACGGGCCACAAAATTCCATCCGATCGCTGGCCGGCGCGTCTCCCCGACGTGCCGGCCAGCGGCGTAATGTATGCGAATCGTTGTCGGGAGGGCGCCATGAGTAGCCGCTGGTACACGGTGGTGATTGACTCCAACGATCCCGCACGGCTGGCCAGATGGTGGGCCCAGGTGCTCGGCTATCAGGTCATGTTCGAGTCCGCGGAAGAGGTCGTGATCGCTTTGGACGCGCACACCTATCCGGGGCTGGTGTTCGTGCCCGTTCCCGAGGCCAAGAGCGGCAAGAACCGGCTACACCTCGATCTCAACCCCGACGACCGCGATGGCGAGGTCGAGCGTCTGGTGGACATGGGAGCCCGACGGGTCGACGTTGGCCAGGGTGAGGCCGTGACCTGGATCGTGCTCGCCGACCCGGAGGGCAACGAGTTCTGCGTGTTGCGATCCCGAGAGCAGTAGCCGCCACGATGCCAACCGCACAGCCCACGCCGGGTGCTCCGGCGTCAGGTGGTTCTGCCCAGAAGACCACCCCGGCCTCGGCCAGGCCCTCGACGGTGTCCCCGGCCCGCCCCCCGGCCGCCCCCGGCGCCCCGCCGCCGACCGGGCCGGTGTCCTCGACGACGGTCTTCCGCTGGGCCATGGCCGGCGCTTTCGGGGTCATCGTGGTCCTGGTGGCGGCGTCCGCGGTCTACACCGTCCGGGCCGTGCTGGTGCGGGTGGTCATCGCGCTGTTCGTCGCGGCGAGCCTTGATCCGGCGGTCCGCTGGCTGACCCGGCGGGGCATGCGCCGAGCCATCGCCGTGACGATCATGTTTTTCCTGATGGTCGGCACGCTGGCCGGATTCATCTGGTCGGTGACGCCTCCGCTGGTGGCCCAGGGCATCAACCTCGTCGAGGACATCCCGGGATACGTGCAGGAGCTGTCCCGCCAGTCGGAGACCTACCGGGAGTTCGCCGACCGGTACGGCCTGACCGAGAAGGTCGTCGACTACCTCAGCGGGCTGCCAGCGAAGATCGGGTCGGACGCGGTCGGCTTCGCCCAGCGGTTCCTCGGGGCACTTCTCAACCTGCTGCTCATCGTCGTGCTGACCATCTACTTCCTGGCGGATCTGCCACGCATCCGCCGGGGTGTGGTCCGGCTGGCGCCGAGCGATCGTCGGCCCCGGGTGGCCGAGATCGTCAACGTCGTCATCGACAAGGTCGGCGGCTACATGATCGGGAATTTGATCATCTCGTTCTTCGCCGGGTTCTCGACCTTCATCTGCCTGACCCTGCTGGACGTTCCCTTCGCGCTGCCGCTGGCCTTTTTCGTCGCGATCACCGATCTGGTGCCGCTGGTCGGCGCCACGATCGGGGCAACGGGCTGCGTGCTGGTCGCCCTGCTGACGGTCGAGCCCTGGCCGGGAGCCACGCTGGTGCTGCTGTTCTTCGTCGCCTACCAGCAGGTGGAGAACTACTACATCGCGCCCCGGGTGCTGCGCGACACCGTTGACCTGTCGTCGACGGCGGTGCTCGTCGCGGCGCTTATCGGCGGCTCGCTGCTGGGGATGGTCGGGGCGCTGATGGCCATCCC
Source organism: Dactylosporangium sp. (assembly GCA_013041765.1). Lineage (GTDB taxonomy): Bacteria > Actinomycetota > Actinomycetes > Mycobacteriales > Micromonosporaceae > JABDRL01. The sequence goes on from JABDRL010000092.1 coordinate 11,488, forward strand.
GGTGGCCGCGGCGGCCAAGGTCCTGATGACGCCGATCGTGCACGCCCTGGACACCCCGCCGCCCCCTCCGCCGCAGCCGCCGGAGGCCCAGCACCCGCACCCGCCCGAGTCCTCCTGGCGCCAGGCGCTCTCCCGCCTGCCTCGTTGGCGGCGTTCCTGGCCACAGCGGCGGGGGTCATAGCTACGCTCGGGGACATGGCCGCGGCGAGCTTCGATGACCAGGACGCCGAGCGGATCGTGCGGGAACCCCCCAAGGACCCGGCGTCGGGCGGCGACGACCGGGGGGCGTTCCAGCGCGACCGGGCCCGGGTGCTGCACTCGGCGGCCTTCCGCCGGCTGGCGGCCAAGACCCAGGTGCACACCACCGGCGACGACCAGTTCATCCGGACCAGGCTGACCCACTCGCTGGAGGTGGCGCAGATCGCCAGGGAGATGGGAACCAGCCTCGGTTGCGATCCGGACGTCGTGGACACCGCAGGGCTGGCCCACGACCTGGGCCATCCGCCGTTCGGGCATGTCGGCGAGCGCGCCCTCGACGCGGTGAGCGCGGCCTGCGGGGGGTTCGAGGGCAACGCCCAGACCCTGCGCGTGCTGACGAGCCTGGAAGCCAAGATTGTCGCTCCGGACGGGCGCCCCGCCGGGCTCAACCTGACCCGGGCCTGCCTGGACGCCGTCGCGAAGTACCCGTGGCCGCGCGACCCGGGCCGGGCGAAGTTCGGGGTGTACGCCGACGACGTGCCGGTCTACACCTGGTTCCGCGCCGGCCGCCCCGACGGGCAACGCTGCCTGGAGGCCCAGGTCATGGACTGGGCGGACGACGTGGCCTACTCGGTGCACGATGTCGAGGACGGCATCCATGCCCGGCTGATCGCGCTCGGGCCGCTGCGGGCGGACACCGACGAGCGACGGGCCCTGTGCGCCGACGTCGCCGGGCGGTATTCCATCGAGGATCCGGACACCCTGGAGGCCATGCTGGTGGAGCTGCTGGCGGATTCGGTGTTCGGTCCCCTCGACCGGTACGACGGTACCCACGGCGCCCAGATCGCCCTGAAGCGTCTGACCAGTGTGCTCACCGGCCGCTTCGTCGCCGCGGCGGTCGCGGCGACCCGGGACCGGTACGGCGCGGGCCCGCACCGGCGGTACGGGGCGGACCTGGTGGTGCCCGCATCGATCCGGGCACAGTGCGCGCTGCTCAAGGGCATGGCCCTGCGGTACGTCATGCGCGGGCCCCAGGCGGTCGCCTCCCGCACGCGGCAGCGGGAACTCGTGCGCGCGCTGGTCGAGGTCCTTCCGGAGCGGGCGCCGGGCGCTCTCGACCCCATGTTCGCGGCGCGGTGGTCGGCGGCCGACGACGACGCCACCAGGCTCCGGGTCGTGATCGACCAGGTCGCCAGCCTGACGGACCCGGGGGCGGAAGCGTGGTACCGCAGGCTGGTGATCGCCCGGTGACGTCGTCGCGGGGAGGGGCTGTCGATCAGCTAGATCGCTGGTACGTCGACCCAGAACCGGGTGTCGTTGGAGAGGTTGGCCGAGTTGGCGTTGAGCTGGTCGCGGATCCAGTAGACCGCCGTCTTGTAGGCGTTGATGTCCGCGGTGTTCGGGTTGCTCAGCCCGCTCGACCCGTTACGGTGGCCGGCCATCCACAGGTCGATACCGTAGTGGCTCTGGCTCTGGTTCAGGCAGCTGACGTCGGCGTTGAGGTCGCTGTTGAGGGCTGAGCCGTTGTTCCACTGGCTCTCGGCCTGGCCCTGGAACTGGCCGCACGCGGTGCGAATCATGCCCCAGTTCTGCTTGAAGATGCCGAAGTTGGCGGCGTCATTGGTCTTGTTGTCGCCATAGGCATAGTTGCTCTGCATATTGTCGGTTTCGAGCATGGCGATGGCGAGATCGAGGACGTCGGCTCCGGCGCCGCGCACCTGGCTCTTGCGGCTGCCGAGCCCGCTGACCGGGTACGACCCGCAGCTCGCACCGGACGGGCAGGTCAGGCTCCCGCTGTCGCCGCTGGTGTCGCCGCCGGCGTCGGGGTCTGCGGCGCTGCCCCGCACGACGCAGGATTGGTCGTTCTCCCAGCCCCAGCCGTCACCGTCGGGGTCGCTGGCGCTGCCGTTCTCGCAATAGGGGTAGCCGTTGGAGGCTGTCTCGGCGCTGGCGGCGTTGATGCCGAGCATGGCGGTGCCAACGACGACCGCCCCGACGACCGCGATGATCGCGGCACGACGCTTTGTCATGACGAACTCCTTGACCATGGTGATTGATATCAATGTTTTAGCGGCGGGATCAATCCCTTCTGTCGAGTCTGTGCTGAACCGTATAAGTTCCGTGCCTGAAGGTGTTTCGACGGTGTTCGATCAGGAAAACACGGCACTGCAATCACGTCATGTGATTGACCAGCATCACAGCACTGAACCAGTTAAGTTGCAAGCATGCGGTGCGATGATCGAGGCTGAAGTGCGGTGGGGGCGCCGAATCTCGTGAAAGGGCCCGTCGGTTTCATCCGCCCAGCGGGCCGGGGCGGCGCGTTTCTGCGGGCGACTGCCCGGGGTGGCGCGGTGGCCGGGTCGGCCGCGCCGAAGGTGGTTGAGGCCGTCCACGTCGGGGACGCGGTGATGCTCGACGACCGGTTGCCGGCCGCAGCAGGCGTGGCGACCCCGGACGCTCGCCGCGTCGCCCGGTGGGTGTCGGCGAATAATGCGATGATATCTGGTGATAGTAAACATCGAAGATCATCGCAACATGGACGTGAGGGCAAATCCCGGGTCCTTGTTATGCCCTGGTGCACATATCGCGATGATCTTCGATGGGGTCGAAGCATGTGGCCGAAGCGTGGGGTCGAAGCGTGGGGCCGAAGCCTGGAATCGAAGCGTGGGGCAAACGGCACCACACGAATTGATCCACGAGACACTCGGGCTAGTGCTGGAACCCCGAGACCAGCTGGCGCAGGCCGGTCGACATCTCCCGCAGCTCGGATGCGGCCTGGCTGGCCGCGGCGGCCCCCGCGCTGGCACGATCGGCGACGGTCGAGACCTCGGCGATGCCGTGGACGATCTGCTCGCTGCCGCTGGCGGCTTCGCTCAGGTCGGCCGACATCCCGTTCGTGGTCAGGCTCTGCTCCTCGACCGCGGACGCGATGGTGGTCTGATAGTTGTTGATCCGCCCGATGACCTGGTTCATCTTGGCGATGGCGTCCACGGCGCTGTGGCTGTCCTGCTGGATCGCCTCGATCCGGCGGCTGATCTCATCGGTCGCCTTCGAGGTCTCCTGGGCCAGGTCCTTGACCTCCCCGGCGACGACGGCGAATCCCTTGCCGGACTCGCCAGCACGGGCCGCCTCGATGGTCGCGTTGAGCGCCAGCAGGTTGGTCTGCGCGGCGATGGTCGTAATGACCTTGATGACGTCGCCGATCTCCGCGGAGGAGGACCCGAGCCGGATCATGGTCTGCTCGGTGTCGGTCGCCACCTCGACCGCCTCTCCGGCCACCGAGGCCGCTTCCGTGGCGTTGCGGGCGATCTCCCGGATCGATGAGTCCATCTCCTCGGCTCCGCCGGCGACGGACTGCACCCTGGTGGTGACCGTATCGGCGGACCTGCCGACCTCCGCGACCTGGCCGGATGTGTTCTTGACGCCCTGGAACAGGTCCTGGCTCGTCTGCTGCAACTGCTCGGCGCTGCGGGCCAGGCCGGTGCTGTTGGCCTTGACCGCGTCGACCAGGCCGCGCATCCTGCCCATCGCGCCGCGCAGCGAATCGGCCATGCGACCGAGATCGTCCCGGCTGTGGATGTCGGCGTCCTGGGTGAGATCGCCCGCCGCGACCGCGTCGAGCACGGTCCGCATGCCGCGCAGCGGCCTGAAGATGGACGCCGAGGCTGCCACGGTCAGGCCAAGCGCGATCAGCAGGCCGAAACCCAGCAGCCCCAGGACCGCCATCTTGGCGGTGTCGGCGGCGTCCTGCTGGTCGGCCAGGTACCCGGTGGCCGCCCGCTCGGACTCCTCGCTGAGCGTGGCCAGATCCTCAAGGAACCCGGCGACGGCCGGGCCGATCTTCTCTTTCCGGATCTGTTCGAACTCCGCGCCCTTGTTGCCTTCCAGGGCCATCTGGTCGGCCTTGTTGCGGTAGGTGAGGTATTCCTGCCAGTGCTGGTCGAACGAGTCGAGGCTGGCCCGCTGGGCGGTGTTGAGGGGGCGCGCCCGGTACGCGGCCACCAGATCACCGATGGCCTGCTCCTTCTCGGCCAGCAGCGTGGCGTACTGCTGCTGGGCCTCGGGCGTGCCGGCCATGGCCCGGGACAGGCCGTAGAACCGGGCCATGGCGACGGTATTGCTCAGGGTGAGCGCCTCCCGCTCCGGCAGCAGGGCGTCCTCGTAGATCGCCTCGCCCCTGTCGGCGACGCCGGACAGCTGCCACAGCCCGAAGCCGCCGACGAGCGCCGCGACGAGCATGGTGCTGAAGGCCACGATGCCGATCTTGGTCTGGATGCTGAGCGTGTCGAGCATCCGTCGAGCCCCTGTCGCGTCGCCAGACATGTCCGCCTCCTCGGCAATACCGGGATGTACCCCGTTCATGTCGACGATCCGGTGCGGGCAATGAGCGCTTTCCGGCGGGAGTCCGCCCTCGCAGCGCTGCCGGACCCCGACTGCATCCGAAACGAACCCCGGGGCAGGATGGAGTGCGCAGGAGGAGGTGGGAGGGGTGGCGGGCAGGATCCGCGACGAGGACATCACGCTGGTCCGCGAGCGGACCTCGATTGTTGACGTGATCTCCGAGCACGTCACGCTCAAATCGGCCGGCGGCGGCAACCTCAAGGGGCTCTGCCCGTTCCATGACGAGAAGACCGCCTCGTTCACGGTCGCCCCCTCCCGGGGGGTGTACTTCTGCCACGGCTGCGGCGCTGGCGGCGACGCCATCAAGTTCGTCATGGACCTCGACCACCTGACCTTCGTCGAGGCGGTGGAGCACCTGGCGGCCAGCGCGGGCGTGTCGCTGCGCTACGAGGAGGCCGGCCCGGCACCGGTGCGTCCCACCGGCGGCCGGCAGCGCCTGACCGCGGTCAACGCCGAGGCGGCGCGCTTCTACGCCGAGCGGCTCGGCGCGCCGGACGCCCGTGTGGCCAGGGAGTTTCTCGCCCAGCGGGGATTCGACCGGGCCGCGGCCGAACGATACGGCTGCGGCTTCGCCCCGGAGGGCTGGGACCGGTTGACCATCCACCTGCGCCAGCAGGGCTACACCGCCCAGGAACTCGTCACCGCTGGGGTCAGCCGCCCGGCCCGCTCCGGCAGCCTCATCGACCGGTTCCGCCGGCGCCTGATCTGGCCGATCAGGGACATCGCCGGCGACGTCATCGGGTTCGGCGCGCGCCGGCTGCTCGCCGATGACGACGGGCCGAAGTACCTCAACACCCCAGAGACCCCGCTGTACAAGAAATCCCACGTGCTCTACGGGATCGACCAGGCCAAACGGGAGATCGCCAAGCAGAGCCGCGTCGTGATCGTCGAGGGGTACACCGACGTCATGGCCTGTCACCTGGCCGAGGTGCCGGTCGCCGTCGCGACCTGTGGTACCTCCTTCGGGGCCGACCACATCAGTGTCCTGCGGCGCCTGCTCCTGGACGCCGAAGGCACCGCCGGAGAGATCATTTTTACGTTCGACGGCGACGCCGCCGGGCAGAAAGCGGCGCTCCGGGCCTTCTCGGAGGACCAGCGCTTCGTCGCCCAGACCTTCATCGCGGTCAGCCCGGACAACATGGACCCCTGCGAGCTGCGGCTGGCCAAGGGCGACGTCTCCGTCCGCGACCTGGTCGCCCGCCGGGAGCCGCTGCTGGCCTTCGCCCTGCGGTCCGTGCTCACCCGGTACGACCTGGACACCGCGGAGGGACGGGTGGGGGCGCTGCGCGCGACCGCTCCGCTGGTTGCCCAGATCAAGGACCGGTCGCTGCGCCCGGAGTACGCCAGGAAACTCGCCGGTGATCTTGGCATGGAAGTGGAGGTCGTGACGAGGGCGGTGCGGGCCGCGACCAAGGGCGAGGCCATCGCTCCGGCGCCGAGGACCCGAGACTCGGCTCCCGACAGCCCGCACGGGCTGGTCGAGCGGGAGTGCCTCAAACTCGCGCTCCAGGACCCGGTCCTGGCCGGCCCGATGTTCGACGCCGTGGACGCGACCTTCTACGCCTACCCGCCGTACGTCGCGATCCGGGAGACGATCGCGGCGGTCGGGGGAGCCGCCACGGCCACCGCGGGCCCGGTCTGGCTGGAGACGGTCCGCGACGAGTGCCCGGATCTCGCGGCCCAGGCCATGCTCGCCGAGCTGGCGGTCGAGCCGCTCCGCCTGGAGACGCCGGCGGACCCCCGCTACGTCGAGGTCACCCTGGCCCGGCTCCAGATACCGACGATCAACCGGAGGATCTCGGAGGTCAAGTCCAGGCTGCAACGGCTCAACCCGGTACAGCACGTCGAGGAGCACCTGCGGCTCTTCGGCGACCTGGTCGGCATGGAACAGCACGCCAGAGCGCTGCGCGAGCGCGCATCCGGAGCGTTCTGATGCTCTCCCGGCGCCGGCTCGCGCCGGCCCGACGCCCTGACCTGGAACCCGATGAGCGGATGCTCGCCTGGGCGGAGGTCACCGATGGCGGCGAGGTCACCCATGGCGTGATCGTCGCCACCAACCGAGGGCTCTGGACCCCGGGGGCGCGGTCCCGGACCGGCTGGTCCGAGCTGCACCGGGTGACCTGGTCCGGCACCCTGCTGACGGTGGTCGCGGCCGGCGTGGTCGCCGACCGTGATGGATACCACATCGTGGCCGACCGGCCGGCGGCCACCTTCGAACTCGCGGACCCCGGCCGCCTGCCGGAGCAGATCAGGATACGGGTCAACCAGTCCATCGGGTACACGGAACGGGTCGTACTGCCAGGCGGCGGGGGTGCTCGGGTGGTGGCCCGGCGCGTCAGCGGCCGTGACGGCCTGCGCTGGGTCGTCCGCTACGACGAGGGGATCGCCTGGGACACCCCAGCGATCGGGGCCGCGACGGACGCGATCGTGGAAAACTCGCGGGCGCAATGTCGGACCGGCGGGCTATCGTCGCCCGGTGTCCGAAGGTGAGCCACTGATTGAAGCCCGCCGGCTGGTGAAACGATTCGGGGACTTCGTCGCCGTCGATGGCATCGATGTTGCCGTGCGGGCGGGCGAGGTGTTCGGGTTTCTCGGCCCCAACGGCGCTGGGAAGTCCTCCGCCATGCGCATGATCGGCTGTATCTCCCCGCCCAGCGGCGGCAGCCTGCGGATTCTCGGCCTGGACCCGGTCGCCGACGGCCCGGCGATCCGCGCCCGGCTCGGCGTGTGTCCCCAGCGCGACTCCCTCGACGATGACCTGACCGTCATCGAGAACCTGACGGTCTACGCCCGCTACTTCGGCCTGCCCCGCAAGATCGTCCGGCAGCGGGCCGCGGAACTGCTGGAGTTCGTGCGGCTGTCCGAACGGGCGCTGGACCGGGTCGAGCCGCTGTCCGGCGGCATGAAGCGTCGCCTGACCATCGCTCGGGCGCTGGTCAACGAGCCGGACATCGTGCTCCTCGACGAGCCGACGACCGGGCTGGACCCCCAGGCCAGGCATCTGGTCTGGGAACGGCTGTTCCGGCTCAAACAGCGCGGCGTCACCCAGGTGATCACCACCCACTACATGGACGAGGCCGAGCAGCTCTGCGACCGCCTGGTGGTCATGGACCACGGCCGGATCGTCGCCGAGGGCGCCCCCCGGGATCTCATCGAGCGCTTCTCCACCAGGGAAGTCGTCGAGCTGCGGTTCGGGGACAGCCCGCTGGAGTCGGTCATCGCCAAGCTGGACGGCGTCGGCCAGCGGCTGGAGCGGCTGCCGGACCGGATCCTGGTCTACGCCGAGGACGGCGACACCGCAGCGGCCGAGGTGCAGCGGCGCCGGCTCGTGCCGACCAGCGTGCTGGTCCGCCGCAGCTCCCTTGAGGACGTGTTCCTGCACCTGACCGGCCGGACCCTGGTGGACTGAGATGACCCGTCCCACGGCCATGGCGCTCGAATACTTCCTGGTCAGCTACCGCCGTACCTGGCGTGGGACGATCTTCAGCGCCTTCGTGACGCCGGTGCTGTTCCTCCTGGCCATGGGCAAGACCGTCGGCACCTACATCGATGCTCGCGGGGGCCTTGAGGTGGCCTACCTCGACTACATCGCGCCGGGGGTGCTCGCGTCCACCGGACTGCAAATCGGGATCTTCGAGGGGTCGTTCGCCGTGTACTCGGCGTTCCACTGGTCGCGTTGCTACCACGCCATGCGGGTCTCCCCCCTGAGCCCGTCGAATATTCTCGGTGGTCACCTGTCCTACGCCATGCTCCGCGTCGCCCTGTCCGCAACCGGGTTCGTGCTGGTCATGACGGCGTTCGGCAGCATCCATTCGGCGACCGGGGTGCTGGCGCTGCCGGTGGCGGTCGGGGTCGGGGCATCCGTGACGCCGCTGGTGTTCGCCTACAGCGCGGTCATCAGCACCGAGGGGCTCTTCGCCGTGCTGTTCCGGTTTGTCATGGTGCCCATGTCCCTGTTCGCCGGGGTGTTCTTCCCCGTGGACGCCATGCCGGCTCCGGCTCGGGTTCTGGCGTACCTCTCACCGCTGTGGCACGGGGTGGAACTGTGCCGGGCCGCGACCCTGGCCACGTCGACGGCATGGGGCGTTCCGGTCCACGCCGGATACCTGCTGCTGTGGAGTGTCGCCGGGTTCCTGATCGCGCGGCGGGTGTTCGTGCGGAAACTGACGGATTGACTGGTGTGACGGTGAATGGGGGAGGTTTCCGACCGTGCTGACGACCCTGGTCCTTTCCCGGGTGGCGGCGAGCGCAGCGGCCCGCGGGCAGCGCAGCACCGCGGTCGCCTGGCGGAACGTGACGGCGGCCCGCCACAGCGCGTACTGGTGGGTGCTGGTGTCCGGGTTCGTCGAGCCCCTGCTGTACCTGCTGTCGATCGGAGTCGGGGTCGGGGCGCTCGTCGGGGGGTTCACGCTGGCCGACGGCACCAGGGTGTCCTATGCCGCATACGTCGCGCCGGCCATGATCGCCGCATCGGCCATGAACGGTGCTGTCGCTGAAACAACCATGAACTTTTTCGGCAAGATGAAGTACATGCGGCTGTACGACAGCGTGATCGCGACGCCGGTCGCGCCGTTCGAGATCGCGCTGGGGGAGTTGCTGTGGGCGCTGCTGCGGGGCGCGATGTACTCGGTGGCGTTCCTGGTCATCATGACCGCCGCCGGGCTGACGACGCCGCTGCGGGCGCTGGCGACACTGCCGGCCACGGTGCTGGTGGGGCTGGCCTTCGGCGGGATCGGGATGGTGCTGGGCACCCTGATGCGCAGCTGGCAGGATTTCGACTACATCGCGGTCGGACAGGTCGCCATGTTCCTGTTCTCCGGGACGTTCGCCCCGGCGGAGGGCTACTCGCTGGTACCGCGAATCATCCTGGAGCTGACCCCGCTGTACCACGGAGTCGCGCTCATCCGGGGCCTGACCACCTGGTCGTTCGACTGGAGCATCCTCGGCCACGTCGGCTATCTCGTCGGGGTGGCCTGGCTCGGGCTGAGCATCGCGGCCCGGCGCACCGGGCGCATGCTCTGCCCCTAGCGTCCTGCCCGCCTGGGACAACGTGGGGCGGGCCGGCGATTGCCGGGACCGCCCCACGAGATCCGCCCTGGCGCTGTCGACTCCCGTCGCTACGCCCGCCGCCTGCGAACGGGGCGCCGCGGCAGACAACGGGCGTGCGGTGGGCGTGCGGTGGGCGTGGTGGACGTCAGCCTGTGGACGACACGTTGTTGGTCGTTGCCGCTGGTGCGTCGCCTTCCGTGGCCGCCGTTGCCTCACTCGCGGCGGCGTCGGCCCCGGTGTCGGAGCCCGGGGTCTCGGGGCCTCCGGCGGCCTCATCGGCCGGAACGTCGGAGGGGGGAGTACTGAGTAGGTGCTTGCCGAGCCTGGTTTCTGCCAGGCGGGTGCCGGCAACCTTGGCCTTGCCTCCGGTGTACAGCCGCGTGGCGCGGTCCTGCACGACGCCCGTAGCCTCCTGGAGCGACGGGCTTTCCTTTACCTTGTGTGCGGTTTCAACGAGTTTGTCATAGCTTGCCCGGCCGGCCCGAGCACCGACCACAAAGCCTGCGGCCAGACCTCCGAGGAACAACACCTTGCCGCGCATGGCGACGACCTCCTTCTGGATTTGTGGTGACGTCGTGGTTACATGTTGATGGTATTCAGAACTGGGGCGCACCGTCATCCGTCGCTTGATACTCCGATGCACTGCGGCTGAACCGACACGTGAGTGCCAGAGCGGTGCTCGGTGGTGCTCGGCGGGACAGAACGGAACCCAGTGGCGGGCGGACCGAGGTCGTGCTGTAATCTTTCCCGAGTCGCTCGTTTCGGGCGACAGGTTTGTGCCCTTGATCCCCCGTAGCTCAATCGGCAGAGCGTCCGGCTGTTAACCGGCAGGTTATAGGTTCGAGTCCTATCGGGGGAGCCCAATCCACCATTGCGCGAGCCAGTGGTGGCAGCACCCGAAACGCCGGCATCGTCCCAGATGCCGGCGTTGGCGTTTCTGGGAACCCGGAAGATCGGGATCAGCTCGCCGCTCCTGGTCAGCCGCACCTCGGCGACCAGGGCTTCGATGAGACGCTTGCGCTCCCCGGAGGTTCCGGCCGCCACGACGTGGGCCAGCTCGGTCCGCAGCCGATCGACCGTCTCCGGCGGGGGCGCGGACGGCTCGTTGCCAAGATCGTCCCGGAGATCGTCCCGCCGTCCGCGAAGCTGGGCTCGCTGCTGCTGGAGTTCTTTCAGTCGCGGACCGGCGGCGGTGTCGTCCATCGTGCCGTTCTCGAAGGCTGCCTGGTACCGCTGGATGGCGGTCTCGGTGCTGCGGATCTGGGCGGTGACGGCGTCGAGTTCCGCCGCCCGGTCGCCGTGCGTGTCGTGGAACTCGCGGCGGGCGGTCTCGATGACCTGATCCATGATCGAGTCGAGGCGGGCGTAGAAGTCGGCGAGCGCGTGCAGGATGGCGTCGTCGGTGGCGTCGGCGTTGAGCCGGATGCTGGTGCAGTCGGCCGCAGAGCCATAGCGGTTGCGGGAGAAACAGGTGTAGTAGCGATAGACCCGGTTGCGGCCGTGGGCGGCGTTCCCGATGTACGTGCAGCCGCAGTCCGGGCAGGTGATGAGCCCGGTGAGGTGGTAGTCGGTCTGGGATGCTGCTCGCTGGGTGTGTGCGTCACTGCGGGCGGATCGTATGGTGTTGGCCGTCTCGAACGTGCCCCGGTCGACAAGCGGTTCGTGCGCGTCGGGGACGTGTACGCCCCGGCGCACGATGTCACCGACGTAGGCCGGATTGCCGAGGACATGGGCGATGGCGCAGCCCGACCAGGGGCGGTTCGTGCAGTGCGGGATGCCGCGCTGGTTCAACTCTGCGGCGATGGCCCTGGTGCCGAGGCGCTGCTTGGTGAACAGGTGGAAGATCTCGCGGATGATGGGCGCCTCGTCGGGGTGGGGCGTGAGTTTGTCGCTGGGCCGGTCGATGAGATATCCGTACGGGCGTCTTCCGCCGGCCCACTTTCCCTTTCGGGCTTTCGTTGCCATGCCGTTGATGGTTCTGTCAATGATGGTCTCTCGTTCGAATTCAGCGAATACTCCCAAGAGCTGAATGAGCATTCTGCCGATCGGGGTCGAGGTGTCGAACGGCTCGGTGGCCGAGCAGAATGCCACGCTCGTTTCGTCGAGTTCGTGAAGCAAATCGAGCAGGTCTGACAGTCGGCGGGAAAATCGGTCGACGCGGTAGACGAGCAGGACGTCGAATCTGCCGGCTTTCGCGGCCCGCAATGCGCGCTGAAGGTCAGGTCGCTGCGTTGTCGCGCCGGAGGCGTCGTCGGTGTATTCGGCGACGAGTACCCAGCCGGGTTGGGAATTGATGTAGCTTCGCAGCGCGGTGAGTTGGGCCTCGATACTGAACGGTTGGTGCTCGTCGTCGGTGGAGCGTCTGGTGTAGATGGCGATGCGGCGGTGGCCGGATGTCGGCTCGCGGTTGGCGCCGGCCCTCGGCCGGCTGTGCCTCGTTCTGCTGATCGTCATAGGTCTTGTCCTCCTGGGAGAGGGCGGTGGTGGGG
>JABDRL010000101.1 GCA_013041765.1 Dactylosporangium sp.
GGCGGGAACCCGCCTCGGCAGTGCCCCTCCCGGGTCCGTCGCTGGAACCCGGCGGGTACGGTCGCCTACATGATCAGCTCTTGGGCGCCGCCAGAGCGGTTCCTGCGGGAGGGCGCCGAACGTCGCCGGGCCACCCCGGTCACCGACCTGACCGAGCCGCGGCCGAGACCCGACCGGCCCGATCCGGTGGCGCTCCTGGTGGCCGGCAACGCCGGTCGGCGCGCCGACCTCGTGCCGCTGCGCTTCGGCCGGATGGCCGCCTCACCGTTCGCGTTCCTGCGGGGCGCCTCGGCCGTCATGGCCGCTGACCTCGCGGGCCGGGCCGACACCGGACTGCACGGGCACATCTGCGGAGACGCCCACGCCGCCAACTTCGGTTTCTACGCCTCCCCCGAGCGCCGCCTGGTCCTCGACGTGAACGACTTCGACGAGACCGGCGTCGGTCCGTGGGACTGGGACCTCAAGCGGCTGACGGCCAGCATCGTCTGCGCCGGGCGGCAGGCCGGGATCGGCGAGGATGCCTGCCGGCGGGCCGCCATCGACTGTTCCGGCGCCTATCGCGCCGCGCTCCGGGAGCTGGCGGCCATGCCGCTGCTGGAGGCCTACTACCTGACGACGGACCACGCCACCCTCGAACGCCACGACATCGGCGACCTGACACAGACCTTCGACCGGGTCCGGAAAAAGGCGAAAAAGAACACCAGCCGCAAGGTCGTCAACAAGTCCACCCGCCGGCTGGCCCGGCACGCGTGGCGATTCGTCGAGGACCCCCCGATCCTCACCCGCCTGGATGACAGCGAGGCGGCTCGGGTGGTCTCGGCCATCAACGGGTACACCGCGACGCTCAGCGAGGAAATCCGGACGGTGCTCGGCCGGTACACCATCGCCGATGTCGCCCACCGGGTCGTCGGACTCGGCAGTGTCGGGTACCGCAGCTTCGTCGTCCTGCTCCACGGCAACGGCGACGACGCCCTGGTGCTCCAGCTCAAGCAGGCCCGGGCCTCGGTCCTGGCCGCGCACCTGCCCCAGCCGCCGACCGCGCACGACGGCGAACGCATCGTCCGGGGGCAGCGCTGGATGCAGACGGTCAGCGACGTGCTGCTGGGGTGGACCACCATCGGCGGACAGCCGTACCTGGTCAGACAGTTCCGCGACATGAAGGGCAGCCTCGATCCGACGACGCTGCGGGCCGATCAGCTCGACGACTACGGCCGGGTGGTCGGGGTCGTGCTCGCGCGGGCGCACGCCCAGTCCATCGATCCGAGGATCCTGTCCGGCTACTGCGAGGGCGATTCCGCCGGCGCCGCCGGCACGGCGTTCGACGAGGCGTTCGCCGCCTTCGCGGTGCGCTATGCCGACCAGACCGCCGCCGACCACGCGGCGCTGACCGCGGCGATCCGCACCGGTCAGGTCGCCGCCACAGCCGCCCCCTGACCGTTCAGGTCACCCACTGCCCCCGCGCCATCACCCGCCGCAGCTCGAAGGCATCATCGAGCAGCACAAGGTCGGCATCGAGCCCCGGGACGATGGCCCCGCACCGGTCGGCGATGCCCAGCAGCCGCGCCGGGTTGCCCGACGCCGCGGCCGCGGCCACCGGCACCGGCAGCCCGACCTCGACCACGGCCCGCCGGACGGCCGCCGCCATGGTCAGGGTGCTGCCAGCCAACGCTCCGCCTGCGGTGAGCCGGGCCTGCCCGTCCCGCACGACCACGGCCTGCCCGCCGAGGCTGAAGGTCCCGTCGCCGATCCCCGTGGCGGCGATCGCGTCGGTGACCAGGATGAGCCGATCGGCATTGTCCCGGGCCAGCAGCCGGACCGCGGCCGGGTGGACATGGATTCCATCGTTGATCACCTCGCAGGCGATCTGGGCGTCCAGGGCCGCCGGCACCGGTCCCGGCTGGCGGTGGTGCGGTGGCCGCATGCCGTTGTAGGCATGGGTCAGCAGCCTCGCCCCCCGGGAGAACCCCGCCATGGCCTGGTCGTAGGTGGCTTCGGTGTGCCCCACCGCCGCGACGGCCCCGGCCCCGACCACCTGGTCGATCAGATCGAGCGCCCCCGGGATCTCCGGGGCCAGGGTCACGGTCCGCACCCAGCCCTGCCCCGCGTCCAGCAGGGCCGCCAGTACCCGGGGGTCCGGGGCGAGGATGTGGTCGGGATGCTGCGCGCCCCGCCGCGGGCCGCACAGGAACGGACCTTCCAGGTGGGCTCCCAGCACGTGCCCGGAACTCCGGGCCCCGCACCGGGCGAGGTCCGCCACCCACCCCAGCCCTTCGACCAGGTCCTCGACCGGGGCGGTCACCAGCGAGACGAGCGTGCGCGTGGTGCCCTGGGAGCGGTGGTAGGCGACCGCCGCCGCCAGATCGTCCGGGGAGGCCAGCACGTCGTGCCCACCGCCGCCGTGGACGTGCAGGTCGATGAACCCCGGCAGCAGCCATCCCCCGGTCAGGTCCTCTCCGCCGGCGGCGCTGGGGTCCGCCGCCGGTGAGTCGGGTCGAACGGCCCCGATCGTCGTTCCCCGGATCTCGACCCGCCCCGGATCGAGCACGCCGGTCGGGGTGACCACCCGGGCGCCGGTCAGCGTCGTCATCGCACTATTGGAGCAGGTGCGGAGCCGGACCGGTCCGGCCGCCCGGACACACCGGCACGAAATCCACCGCAACGGTGCAGCAAGCTCTCAGCGGGGTCACAGGCCAGCCCTAGCGTCAGCGTGCATGCTTACTGTCATGGGCGAGTACGACGACACCCCGATCCAGCGACCAACACAGCCTTCCGCCTACCCGACCGGGCAGGGTCCCCCCGGAACGGACACCACCGCGTCCGTTCCGGCGTATCCGCCCCCCACTCCGGAGGCCTCGCCCCCGACGCCGACCGCTCAGCTGCCCGGCACCGGCGCTCCGGCCGAGCCACACCCGGGTATCCCGCCGGTGGCCCGGCCAGCACCCGTGCCCCCACCCGGCGCATCGACCGGATTTCCCTGGCCGGGGCAGGGCCAGGGTGTTCCGCCGGGTGGCGGCATACCACCAGGTGGGGCTCCCGGGCCCGGTCCCGCGATGGACCCGGCCCGTCCGGGCCCGCCGCCGCCCGGCGTCCCGCATCCCGGCATGCCCACCGAAGGCCTGCCCCTGCCGCCGATGGGCTGGCACCCTGGCCTGGGACCTCCGGTGGCGCCGGCCCCGGGTCGCCCGGGCGGCGGCGGGAGGGTCGCCCGCGGAGCGGCCCTCGGAGCCGCCGCCGTCGTCCTGTCCCTGTGCTCAGGCGTCGCCGGGGGGCTGGTGGTGCACCGGGCCAACGACACCGGGCAGGCCCCGACCGTCACACAGCAGGCCGCCCCGGTCATCGACCGGTCATCCGTCGCGGGAGTCGCCGCCGCCGTCGCCCCGAGCGTCGTTGACGTCAGCACCGAGGACGGGGAGGGCTCCGGGGTGATCCTGACCCCGGACGGCGCGATCCTCACCAACAACCACGTCATCGAAAGCGCCCGGGGTGACACGGTCACCATCACCTTCAACACCGGCAAATCCGCCAGGGCGGCCATCGTCGGCACCGATCCGATCGGCGACATCGCCGTCGTCAAGGCCGAGGGCGTCTCCGGGCTGAACGCGGCGACGTTCGGCGACAGCGGCGCCCTGCGCATCGGCGACACGGTCCTGGCCCTCGGCAGCCCGCTCGGGCTCCAGGGATCGGTGACCGAGGGCATCATCAGCGCGCTCCACCGCACGATTGAGACCGGCGAGTCCCAGTCCAACAGGCATGCCATCGCCGACGCGATCCAGACCGACGCGGCCATCAATCCGGGCAATTCCGGCGGCCCACTGGTCAACCTCGCCGGCGAGGTCATCGGTATCAATACGGCCATCGCCACCTCCAGCGAGGGCACGGGCAGCATCGGGCTGGGCTTCGCGATTCCGAGCGACAAGGCCAAGGCCGCCGCGGACCAACTGCTGGCGGGGGGGAAGGTCAGCCATCCCTACCTCGGCGTCCGGATCAGCGACGGCGACGGCGGCGCGCTGATCGCCAGCGTCGTCACCGACGGTCCGGCGGACAGGGCCGGGCTCTCCAAGGGAGATCTCGTCATCAAGATCAACGACCAGCCGATCGCCGACGCCGACGACCTCGTCGCCGCCGTCCAGGCGGGCAGCGCCGGCGACGAGATCCAGCTGACCATTCGGCGGAACGGCACCGAGCAGCGGCTGACCGCCACCCTGATGGACACCCCGTAGGGACCGGCGGGGAGCGGGCCGGGGCAGATCCGTTCCCCGCACTCTCGCGGTCGGGGCCGGAC
>JABDRL010000116.1 GCA_013041765.1 Dactylosporangium sp.
CGTCGAGGACGAGGACACCGCCGTTGCCAACGCGGAGTGGAACGCGACGATCCCGCCTGGTGAGTCGGTGAGGTTCGGGTTCGTCGGCACCTGGAACACGGCCAACACCGAGCCGACCGCCTTCACTCTCAACGGTGCGGCGTGCCGGTCGGACGGTTGACCTACCGCTGAGACGCGAGCTGTCGGGTGATGTGATCCGGCGAACCCGGCCGGCCGAAGTGCCAGCCCTGCGCCGAGTCACACCCCAGCGCTGCGAGCCGCTCGGCCTGACCCGCCGTCTCGACCCCCTCCGAGGTGACGGTCAGGCCGAGCCTGTGGCCCAGGGAGACCATGGTCTCCACGATGGCCTCGCCGTCGGGGTCGGTCTCCGTGCTGGCGACCGAGCGCGTGAACACCCCGTCGATCTTGAGTTCGTGCACCGGCAGGGACCGCAGGTAGGCGAAGTTGGCGTACCCGGTGCCGAAATCGTCGATGGCCAACCGGATTCCCATCTCGGCCAGGGCGTGCAACCGGCCGATGGTTTCCTCGTCGGTCTCCAGGACCGCATGCTCGGTGATCTCCAGTTGAAGGCGGTTCGCCGGGAGCGCCGAGGCTTCGAGGGCCGAGCGGACCACGTCCATCAGCCCCGGATGGCGGAGCTGACGGATCGCGAGGTTGACACTGACGAACGGCGCCCGAGGACTGAGCCGGTGCCAGACGGCGGCCTGCTGGCAGGCCTCACGCAGCAACCGGGTGCCCAGCGCGACGATCAGCCCGGTGTCCTCGGCGAGGTCGATGAAGCGTTCCGGACCGATGAGGCCCTGCGTGGGGTGCCGCCAGCGGGCGAGGGCCTCCATCCCGTGGGCGTTGCCGTTGACAAGGTTGACCAGCGGCTGGTAAAGCAGGCTGAACTCGCCACGTTCCAGGGCCGCGGGCATCTGGGCGGACAGGGCGGAACGTTCGACCTGGCGGGCGCCGCGGGCCGGGTCGAACAGCACCCAGCGGGCCCGACCGTCGGTCTTCGCCCAGCGCAGACTCATCCTGGCGGCCCGGGTCAGCTCGGTGGTGCTGGTGCTGGAGCACAACTGCTCGACAACGCCGAGGCTGGCGGTGATGGCGACCTGGTGCCCGTCCACGGAAATCGGCTCGGCGATGGTCTTGAGCAGGGCCTCGGCAACGCGCTCCGCGTCGTGTGCGCCACTGGTCTCGTCGATGAGCAGGCCGAACTCGTCGCCGCCGAGCCGGGCGAGCAGATATCCGTGATCGGCGGCATACCGGGTGAGCCGGTGGGCCACGGTGGCGATGATGTCGTCGCCGGTTTCCTGGCCGAGGCAGTCGTTGACGATGTCGAAGCGGTCCAGGTTGAGCGCGCAGACGGCCAGCCGACTGTCGGCTGAGGACGCCGACATGAACCGGTCGCCCAGCCGCTCGACGAACATCGTGCGGTTGGGCAGCCCGGTCAGCGGATCGTGCAGGGCCGCGTGCCGCCGCTGGGCCTCACTGGACCGCAGTGCCTCCTCTGCCCTGTTCCGGGCGCTGAATGCCGCCCGCCGGACCTCTTCCTGCTCGTCCAGGGTGCGGTTGCGGGTCGCCCGGGCATAGCCGATGGTCACCGTCTCCAGGAGCTGGGCAAGACGTTGCGCATAGTGGTCGGTGGGCAGGCCCAGCGTGGTCAGCAGGTGTCCGTTGACGATGGTGAGGGTGCGGCCCAGCACCTCCGGCGACGAGAAGTCGGCCGCGACGAGATCGGTGCCGATCGCGTATCCGGGATTCGCGCTGAACGGGTCCGTCTGCAGGGCCTTGGCGAGCCGGCCGGCCAGAACGGACAGAAACTCCTCGATTTCAGAGGTCGTCAGTGGAACGTAACCGGCGCCGCTGACGGAGACGGTCCACATCCGGGCGAACCGCGCTATCTCCGGCCACGGAGTGTCGGGTCGCACCGAGGCCGGCATGACCGTCACTCCTTTCGTCCCGGGGCGAGGGAAGCGCTGGCCCGGCGTGCTTGGCTTGGCCGCTTCATCGTTCGCCACCCCGCGCCTTCTCGGTCGACGATGCCCTCCGGTGAACCATCTTGCCTGGCGAATCGGCGAGAGAACAGTCCTCCAATACGTCGAACGGAGGGAGAGCTACTCAAAGTATTCGAATATTGTTCATAGAGTTATTTTTGACCATTTGAATCTCCCCGAAGTGGTCGCATAGCGATAATATCCGGCAATAGTAAGCAGCCGATTCGTAGGGTGCACTATCGGCGGGCGCGCGGGTTTGCCCCCGGCGTCCAGGATGGTCACATGCTGCGGTCATCGGCTCGGCGCTGGCTCCGGCCCCGCCGCCTCCTGAGCGTCGGCCTGGCCCTGGGGCTGGTCTTCGTCCTCACCGTGGGATGCTGCGTCGCCTGGGTGCGGCAGGCGTCCGGGAATCACCGCTTCACGTCCGTCCAGGACGTGCCGGACACCCCGGTGGCGCTGGTGCTCGGCAACCGGGTCTATCCCGGCGGTGGGGTCTCCCGGATCCTGCGGGGCCGGCTCGACACCGCGCGCCGGCTCTACACGGCGGGGAAGGTCCGCGTGATCCTGCTCAGCGGCGACAGCGTCTCGCCGGGCTACGACGAGGTCGGCACCATGCGGCAGTGGCTGGAACGACACGGCGTCCCGGCCGCCAGGATCGTCGAGGATCCCGCGGGGCTGGACACCTACAGCTCATGTGTCCGGGCCGTCAAGATTTTCGGAGTACCCCGGGCCACCGTGGTCACCCAGGCCTACCACCTGCCCCGTGCGGTGACGCTCTGCCGGAAGGCCGGCCTCGACGCGGTGGGGATCCAGGCCGACATGCCGAAGCTGTCGGCCTTCACCCGGCACCGTCGCGCGCTCCGCGACAACCTGGCCTGTGTCAAGGCCGTCGGAGAAGTGATCATCAAACCGGACCCTCAGTATCTCGGAGAGCCGGAGACCGGAGTCGAGGAGGCGCTGGCCGACCCGTGATCTCCGACCATCTGGTGACACAGCCGCCGGACGGTTCCGATCGCTTCGGGCAGGGCCGCGGCGACCGCCTCGGTGAGCCCGACGCCTGGTCCCAGATCGGCCGGCTGCACCCCGACGAGCACGACGTCCTGCGGCAGCGCTCCGGTCAGCCGGGCGGCTCCGAGCAGGTCCGCCGTGCCGACCTGGTGCACCGACAGGTGCACCAGGCTGGCGTACAGATCGGCTCCCCGCAGCACATGGACGGAACCGGGCTCGGCCCCGGCGTCCACGGCGTCCACGACGATCAGCGCTTCGGCCTCCGCGACGGCCGGCAGCAGGCTCAGGCCGCTGGTCCCGCCGTCGATCACCACCGTGCCGATCGGGAGTGCCCCCTGCTCGCGTAGCGCGGTGACGACATGCACCCCGACCCCATCATCGCCGTAGATGCTGTTGCCGATGCCCAGAACAAGCAACCGGTTCATCACGCCCCGACCCTAATCGTCGCCCGGTCCGGCCGGTACACCTGAACGGCACACGCGAACCTCCCCGAGGTATTGGGATGTCCCATGGCAACCGACCTTCGGGGAAAGTGAAGATGGTCAATATGCCTGGCGTTGGGAGTCGAACGTCCCTCTCGGGGTATATCGCCCAGGCCGGATGCCAGAGGATGGCGTTAGAGTGGTCGTCAATGTGCAAGGGGTAATGGATAGCTACCACGAATCAGCTAGTAGTCGATGAATAGCGTCATAGACCGCGAATTGCCGATTAGCGAAACCTTCATCCCGTTGCCGGCCAGCTTCCGAGGTGCCTGGACCTGGCCGAGGGCCGGCACGCACGTGTGGTGCATGCCGGCCCTCGGGTCCTGGCAGGGTCAGGCGGTGAACCGGACCCGGCGTCGACGAATGACCATCAGGGTGAGCGATCCGCCCAGCAGGAGCACCAGGCCGGTGGTGACGACCGCGGTGACGGACTTACCGGTCACCGGTAGCGTCGGCTGATCCTCGTTGCTGAAGGTCGCGGTCGCGGTGGCGGCCAGCGGCATTCCGGCCGCGCCGGCCAGGATGATCTTCTGCTTGTCGTCGGGCTTCGTGGTGTGGACGAACACCCGGCCGATCGGGACCTCTCCGCTGCCGGAGGCATTGACGGTAACGGTGCCGGCGTCGTCGCTGGTCACCCAGAACTGGCCGCCGTTGCTCAGCGTCGTCACGGCCTTGCCGTGCTGGTCGACGATGGTGCCGCCGGTGGCCTTCAGGGTGGTGTCACCACCGCCGGAGACCACGGTGTACGGCCCGACCTTCGAACCGACCGCTCCGGATGCCGTCGACGGGGTGATTGTGAGGGTCGGTGCCGGGTTCGACGCGCTCGGTGCCGAGTCGGCCTGGCCGACGAGGTAGGTGTACACGCCGCGGATGACGTCGTACTCGTCCTCCGGGGACACCGACTTCTCCGGGGCGAGGGTGACCCCGTCGCTGAAGTGCCAGATCGCGGCCTGCGTCCCAGCGTAGACCAGCTGCTTGAGCGCCTGATCCGAGACGCCGCTCGGCTCGGTGACCCCGGCGGCCTTCGCGACCGTCTGCGCCGTGACGGTCGGGTAGCTGTGCAGCAGGACCCATTTGATCTTGCTGAGGTTGTTGACCCCGGAATCGTCCCAGGTGGTGCTGGCGTAGGCGTCCTTCTTCTTGTCCACCGGATGCTGGAGATCGATGCAGTAGGCGGTCTCCGTGGTGTCCTGATAGGTGATGGACAGGGGAGCCGCTGAGGCCGGTGAGACCTTGTCATCGGCGTCGGTCAGCCAGATCTGCTTGCCGGCGGAGCCGGAGACGGTGGCCGTCTGGTCGTCCGCGGTCGTCGCCTTCTCCGCGGCCGCCAGGCCGCCCGCGGCGAGTGCCAGCGACGCGCCGATCAGGGCAGCCCCGCCCAGGCGAGCCCAGCGCGCAGCGCGGGAGCGGTGCGGGGCTGGGCCGGTGTCGTTCCTCAGCACGGTTTCTCCATCCTTCTTGCCTGCCCGTTGTGGGGGTATCGATCATGGGCACGCGTACGGGCGACGGTCCCGAGGAGCATTCATAGCTGGTATCGGTTCGTTTGTCTGCCCCGCCGGGTGTGGGAATTGACGGCAAGGGATGTGGTTTGTCCATTTATGAACTATAAAAAAATCACTAAAACGAGGAAAAAATCGGCCCTATCCCCGAAACGGGGATAGGGCCGACGGGTCCAGCGGATCGTGCTATGACATGCCAGCCGACGCGCGGGCGCGCTCCACGTGCAGTAGCGACAGCGCGTGCCGCACGACATCGATGAGAATCTGCTTCGCCGACTCGCGCTTACGGGCGTCGCAGGGCAGCAGCGGGACGTTCCGATTGATCGTCAGAGCCTCGCGGATCTCTTCCATTTCGTAGTAGGGCGCACCATCGAAACAGTTGACGGCGACCAGGTAGGGGATACTCCGGCTTTCAAAGAAATCGATCGGGGCGAAGCTGTCCTCCACCCGCCGGGTATCCACCAGGACCACCGCTCCGATGGCACCCCGGCAGATCTCATCCCACATGAACCAGAACCGGGTCTGGCCAGGCGTGCCGAACAGGTACAGAATGAGGTCCTGGCTGATCGTGATCCGCCCGAAGTCCATGGCGACGGTGGTCGTCATCTTGTTCGGCACTTTCGACGGATCGTCGAGCCCGATACCCGCGACGGTCATCATGGCTTCGGTGGTCAGCGGCGTGATTTCCGATACGGCGCCGACCATCGTGGTCTTGCCGACGCCAAACCCGCCCGCGATGACGATCTTCGCGGAGGTAATCGGGCCCGCTGGCGCAGCGGATGAACGTTCAGAGTCTGCGAAGTCCAACGAGTACCCTTTCCAGTACATCGATGCGCTGGCCGAGGTCTCCCGAATCCTCCGTGGTGTGGAGGATGAGTATCCCGGCCGAGACCATGTCAGAGACCAGCACGCGTCCAACACCGAGCGGCATGCCGAGATAGGCTGCGATCTCCGCCATGGACTGCGGCCGCTCGCTGCACAGCATGGCGATCGTTCGTCGATCCCGCTCGGTGAACTGCGCCTCCTGTAGTCCGTGAGGACTAGTGACGAGGACAGCTTCGATGGCGATGGCCTGCGTCGGCTCCGTCCGCCC
Organism: Dactylosporangium sp.; assembly: GCA_013041765.1. GTDB lineage: Bacteria > Actinomycetota > Actinomycetes > Mycobacteriales > Micromonosporaceae > JABDRL01. The sequence continues at coordinate 6,068 of JABDRL010000116.1, forward strand.
ACGAGTTACGGCGTACGGACGGACCAGCGCACCCCGTGGGTCATCCCTACTGTGCCCCATAGCGCCGTCCCCTTTGCCAATCCAGGCCGGACGTATCCTCGACCGGCACCTCGTCTATCGCTCAACCCCACTCGCAACCGCTTGCCGACGCTTGATCGCCAAGGCCTTTCCGACCCGGTCCACCAAGAGCGCCATCTCGTAGCCGATCTGGCCGACATCACAGTTGCGCGAGGCTAGCACCACAAGGGACGATCCATCACTGATCGACATGAGGATGAGGTAACCAGCCTCCATGTCGACGATGGTCTGCTGGATCGTCCCTCCGTCGAAGTGCCGAGCGGCACCCGAAGCCAGGCTGACCAGTCCCGCGGCGATCGCGGAGAACTGCTCGGCCCGCTCTCCAGGAAGATCCCGGGATGCGGAGAGCAGCAGTCCGTCGACCGACACGACCACCACATGGGCAACGCCATGAACCTGCTCGACAAAGTCATTGAGTAACCAGTCCATCTCCCGCATCGCGCCGGATCCGGTCATTTCCCGCTCCCTTCAGCGGTTCCAGGGGTGGGGGTACCGCCATCCGTACCGCCGGTCGCGGTGCGACCTCGTTGGACTCCCCGTTGGTAGGTCGACAGCAGACCCCGTACCTGGTCTGGAGTTCTCCGGGTTCGAGCGGTGGCCTTCTCCTCGACGCTACCCGGTACCAGCTGGGCGCCGGGATTGCGCTTCGGAAGCCCGGTTCGGGTCTTCTTGTCGACGGGAGGTTCCTCGGCCGCGGCGGCAGCTCGCCAACCATCATCGGCCTTGGTCCTCCATCGGTTTCCGACACCGGTCGGGGAAGCTGGTGCCGGAATCGGCATGGATCGGGTCGGCAGGGAGACCGCGGACTGTCCCGCCGGCGAACCCGCCGACACCGTCGGTCGGACGGCCGGTTGCGGGGGCGTGGTGGACTGCCGCGGTTGGGTTCCCGAAGCAGGACCGGCAGGAGTATAGACGCTGATGGCCGCCGTGTTGCCATGGGTCCGGAACCAGGCGGCCTCGATCTCCCGGTAGATCGGGAGTTCCGTGGTGTCATCTGAGGTCGGGGCCCCATCCGCCGACGGCTGCGGGTCCTGGGGAACCCGGGGAGCCGGTACAGCGGGAGGAGCCGGCGGGACCAGCGGCGCGGGAGGCACCATGGGAGCGTGCGCCGGGGGGCGCCCGGCGCTTGGCGCGGGCATCGACTGCGGAGTCGTCGCCAGTGGCGTCGGCCAACTCTGCGGGGGCTCGACGGCTTCCATCGGAGAAGGCATCCGCCCGGCCGTTGGGGCATTGGCCGGCGATGGCTGATGCCCGTTCCAGGCCCGCGCCGGTGGTCCGCTGACGGTGGTGTGCGGCGCGGTCGGCGCGTTGGCGAGGGACACCGGTGGTGGCGCGGCCGGTGGCGGCGCGGTCGGCGTCGCCGCCAGTGGCCGCATCGCCGGCTCCTGCCGGACCCAGATCGGTGGGAGGATCAGGATCTCCGCGGGGAACATGAGTTCGGCGGTCGTGCCCCCGCCGGGGTTCTCCCGCAGCTGGATGCCGATGCCGTGCCGGTACGCCAGCCGGCCGATCACGGCGAGACCCATCATCCGGAAGGTGGTGACGTCGATGACCGGCGGTGCCGCGAACCGGGCGTTGTGCGCATGGACCGTGGCCGGGTCCATGCCGATCCCCCGGTCCTCGATCTGCATGTGAACACGGTCACCGACCCTGCGGGCCTCAACCGTGACCGACTCCGAGGGGGGGGAGAGCCGGGTGGCGTTGTCCAGCAGCTCCGCCAGCAGCCGGACCACGTCGTTCACCGCGCGAGCGGCGACGGAGACATCGTCGTCGATGGTGCCGAACTCGATCCGCTCATACTGCTCGACCTCGGACTGGGCCGCCCGCAGGATGTCGAACAGCGGTGCGTCGTCCCGCCTGGGCGGGGTGGAGTCCGACCCGGCGAGCACGAGGACGTTCTCGTCGTTGCGCCGCATCCGGGTGGCCAGGTGGTCGAGCTTGAACAGCTGGGCCAGCCGCTTGGGGTCTTCCTCGTTGCGCTCGATGCTGTCCAGCTGACCGATCATCCGGTCCACGAGGGTCTGACTGCGGCGGGCCAGGTTGAGGAACATCGCCGAGATGCTGGCACGCAGGACCGCCTGCTCGGCCGCGATCCGGACCGCTTCGCGGTGGACGATGTGGAACGCCTTGGCGACCTCGCCGACCTCGTCCCGGGTATCGATGCCGATGGGGTCTCTGACCTCGCCGGCAATCTGTTCCGGCGTCCGTTCATCGACCGCCTGCGCGTCCCGGAGCTTGTTCACCGCTTCGGCCAGCTCGTAGTCGGCGACGGCCAGGGCACCGTTTCGCAGCCGGTGCAGGGTCCGCGCCATGGACCGGGCGGTACCGAACGCGAAGCCCAGGGCGAGAACCAGTACGGCGATGATGACCATCGACTCGATGAGCACCTCACGCCGAACAGCGCTGCTGACCTCTTTCGTCGTGGCGATGAGGTCGGCTTCGATCTGCTGCTCGGCGAATCGCATCAGGTCGTTGACCGCGCCGAGGGCGCTGGACGCCTCGTTCGCCTTCAGGTCGGGCGCCTTGCCGCTGGCCGATCGGGTCAGCTCGGTGCTGACGTCGTCCGCCAGCTGAACGGCGTCCCCACCGATGGTGCCCTGCACGACCTCGATCTGTTCGGTGTTCGCGGCCAGCGAGAACGCGAGTAGCGCCTCCTGCTGGCCGGTCAGGGTCGCGATGAACGCGGAGAACTGCTGCGCGTCGAGGACCCCGGCGACCAGCGCGGGGTAGACCGTTGCCTCCTCGTCACCGAGGAGCGCCTTGGCCTTGGACAGGGCCGCGGAGGCGGCCAGCGCATCCGCGAGGTCCGGGTCGGATGTGACCTGGGCCAACGATTCCTGGAACGAGACGAGTTCGCCGATGACGAAGCCGTACCTCAGGGCGGTCTCGGACCCGGAGATCCCCTGACGGGCGGTGACGGCTTCTCGAATTGGGCTGAGCGCGCTGAGCTGTGTCTCGGTCCGCTGAAGACGGTCAGCTACGTTCCCTGGGATGTTTTCGAGCTGGTTGCGATTGGCGTTGTAGGTGGCGACGGCGCTATCGGTCTGCTTGATTTGCGTGGCGTAGGTCTCTGTGGACGCGTTGGAGTCGGCGAGGAGCACCGCCGCATGCATCCGCTCATGATGAACCTCATGGGCTACCCGTGAGGCATCGGCGGAGAGCAAGGTCAGCGCTCCTACGAGTTGGGCGTCCGTCGCTCGTTCTCTTGCGTCACTCAGCCGCAGCGCGGTGAGCGTCAGGATCGCAAGGATGGGAACGACCAGGATCAGGACGAGTTTCGACCTGATCCTGACATTGGCCAGGCTCGGCAGACGCAATGGCAGTCTGCCACCCACGACCCGTGATGCGGGCATGAAGGTCTCCGCGTCCCCTCTGGTCACTGATATCGCGGTCCCGTCAACAAGCGATCAGCCGGTGGGTTGGTCGCAGGACAGGATCAAGCCATGAATAGCGGCATTCCATCATGGGCTGGTCGGGAAAGAAACCCAGGGGGTGAGGGTTTCTCAAATACGACAAATTAGTTTAAGGTAGGATATTTAAGCAGATCGAAATAGTGCCTGAGCAGCAAGAAGGGGATGGGCATGAGTATTGCCCTGCCGGACAATGAGTAGTTAAAGATCCATGATAAGTAATGCTTCAATGCACATGCAGTCGGGTTAGGTCTGTCCGAAGCCGGCAGTTCGTGACACGTTCGACGCTTGACCGGTCAGGCAGCCGTTGGCAAGGTATTGGCTGATCACGATGGTGCCGCACGGATCCGAACCCGCCGCACGGTGACGTCGTCCACTACACACCCCAGAAAAGCCACGATCTCCGGTACGCCGTTGGATCGTGGCTGTCCCACGAGGAGGCCGAAATTGCGGTGCAAGCGCGCCATCACAGTGGCATCGCTGATGCTGGTGGTGCTGACCTCTGCGTGCACGAGCAGTAGCGGTGCTTCCCAGGAGCCCGATGTCGTCATCGCGGCGAGTCTTGAGCTGACGGGCAGCGCGGCGGCCTTGGGCGTCGCCTATGAGCGCGCACTTCGGCTTGAGGTTGATCGGGTGAACGAAAGCGGAACGCTTTCGAACCGCCATGTGCGACTGATTGTTAGCGACAATCGGACAGAGAGTGCGACCGCGCTGACACAGGTGACGCGATTCGCGGCGAACCCCGATGTCAGTGCCATCATCACCGGCGCGTGCACGGAATGTGCCGTCGCCGTCTCCAAGACGGTGGAGGACCGGGGGATTCCAATGATCACCCTCGCTCCCGCAGCGCAACCAAGCATGGAGGAGAAGGCGACCTACGTCTTCAAAATCGGTGCGAACTCAGCGGACAACGCGGCGGCGCTCGCCGCGGAACTGGTCCGTTCCAAGGTGGAGCGCATCGCTCTGCTGGTCGCGGACGACGCGTACGGCAAGGACGGCCGGGCCGTCATGAGGGACGCCATGGATAAGGCCGACATCACAGTGGTGACCACGTCGGACTTCCATCCCGGCGACACCGACCTCACGACCTCGGTCCGCGCGGTGACCCAGTCGCGTACCGACGCCGTGGTCGTCTGGGCCTTCCCGGCCCAGGCCACCCTCGCCGCCAGCGCCCTGCGCCAGGCCAACTACCAGGGCAAGCTGTTCTTCGACGCCAGCGCGGCCGGTGATCTGTTCCTCACCGGAGACGCGGCGGCCGCGGACGGGGCCACCATGGTCTTCGTCCCGACCCTGGCCATTGACGATGTCATCGCCACCACTCCGGCCAAGGCGGAGCGGCGGCAGTGGTTCGAGGACTACACCTCGCGCTATGGCGTCTACCAGGGACAGTCCTCCTTCGCTGCGGACGCGGTGCTGCTCATCGTCGATGCGGTCGCGCAGGCCAAGTCGGCCGATCGGGCGGCAATCCGGACGAAGCTGGAAGTGATGCGGACCGAAGGACTGAGCGGGCCGATCCGAATGACTCCAAGTAACCACTCGGGACTGATGCCACAGGCACTGACGCTGCTGGTCGCGCAAAGCGGCAGATGGCGTCTGCTCGGTTGAGTCCGGGCGCACGGGTACACAGACGTAGTTGACAGAGATCAAGTATTTCGGGTGATCGAGGAGTGAGCACATGAGTAGGCGGTATCGTGCGGTGGCCGCGGCCCTGCTTGCCGGGACCCTTGCGGTTGTGGCGAGCGGCTGCAGCGGCTCTGGCGATGAGAACGACAGCGACAGTGCGAGCCCGGACAAGATTACGTACGTGACCGGGTTCGGCGCGTACGGTCGGGACGCGTTCGCTTGGGTCGCCGAGGAGAAGGGCTACTTCCGCGAGGCGAACCTCGACGTGACGATCGAGCTGGGTGCCGGAACCGGCAAGAACCTCCAGGCGCTCGCCGCGGACAAGGCCGACTTCGTCGCCATCGACAGCGTCGGCGGCTGGATCACGGCGGGGCAGGGCGACTTCACCGACTTCCGCTCGATCCTGGCGCTGCACCAGCAGAACCTGGTGTCAATCATCACGCTCGAAGGCTCCGACATCACCAACCCCAAGGACCTTGAGGGCAAGAAGATCGCCGCGGCCACCAACTCGGTCAACCAGCTGCTGTTCCCCGCGTACGCCAAGCTCGCGGGGATCGACGAGAGCAAGGTCGAATGGGTCAACGCCAAGCCCACCGCACTGGGCGGGCTACTGGCCAGCGGCCAGGTGGACGCGTTGAGCACCTTCCTCATCGGGCAGAAGGGCATCGAGAAGGCCGCCGCTGGCAAGAAGACTGTCGTGCTGCCGTACAGCACCTATCTCAGTGACCTTTACGGCAACGGTGTCATGGCGACGACCAAGACGCTGGAAGAGAAGCCCGACATGACGAAGCGGTTCCGGGACGCGATGCTCAAGGGCCTGAAGTACTCCATCGAGCACCCGCAGGAGTCGGCGGAGACCTTGCACAAGGCCCAGCCGGCCGCCGATGTCACCGCGGCCCTCGGTGAGATCACCCTGATGACGCCGCACGTCGGAACGGGGGCGACGATCGGAACGCTGGACAAGCAGCGGGTGGCCCGAGGAATCGCGACCCTGCAGGGTATCGGCCTGATCGGCACGAGCCTGGCTCCGGAAGACGTCGTGGACTTCGACCTCGCACCGAAGGCCTCATAGTTCAGCACCACCGACCTGGGGTGGCGGTCGGCAACCCGGCCGCCACCCACCGGTCGGCAACCCGGCCGCCACCCACCGGTCGGCAGCAGTATCCCGTCCATCGTCGTTTGTCTGGAGATCCGCGTGACCGCAACCGCTCACTCCGAGGCGCCGAGGTACTCGTTCGACAACGACGACCCCGAGGCCGCCGATCGGCACACCCATCTCTCTTCGATCATGGATCCGTACACCTTCTCCCGGCTCTCGACCATCGGCGACCTCAAGGGGAAGCGCTGCCTTGAGGTCGGCGCCGGCGGCGGCAGCGTCGCCCGGTGGATGGTCGACCAGGTCGGTCCGGACGGTCGCGTCCTGGCGACCGATCTCAACATCTGCCGGCTGTCGGCCAGCGAGGGCTACCAGGTCCAGGCACACAACCTGGTCACCGATCCGGTCCCGGAAGGGCCCTGGGATCTCATCCACGCCAGGATGGTGCTGCTGCACATCCCCGAGCGCGCGGAGATCCTCCGCAAGCTGATCGGTGCGCTCGCCGATGGCGGTTCGATCGTGACGGAGGACTGGGCCACCGAGTACCCGAACGTGGTCCTCGCCGCCCCGGACGAGGAATCGGCCGCCCTGGTCGAGGCGTACCACGTCGCGTTGACCCAGCGGATCCTGCCGTCCAACGGCAATGACCCGACGTGGGCCCGCCGGACCTATGCGGCGATGCTCGCCGGGGGACTCGTGGACGTGGACACCGACATGTGCGCCCAGTCCTGGCCCGGTGGCACGGCCGGGGCACTGCTCATCCCGGCCAACATCGGGCAGGTGCGCGACCACTTCCTGGCCGAGGGGTTCACCGAGGCCGACCTCGACCGGCTCTGCGCGCTCGCGCACGATCCGCGTCTGGTCGTTCGTGGACACTTCCACTATTCCACGATTGGCCGCCGTCCCGGCGTCGCGTCATGAGCGTTTCCAGCGATACCCGATCCATCAGCGTGATCAGGGCTCGCTTCTCCGCGGCTGGCCTGCCCACGCTGGGCGCCGCCAGTGCGCTCCTGGCGTGGTGGACGGCAACCACCGTGTTCAACGTCAGCTCGTTCTTCCTGCCGTCCCCGGCGGACATCATGACGGCGTTCCGCAAGCAGCCCGAGTACCTGCTGCGGGAATCCTGGGTGACGATGACGGAGACGCTCATCGGATTCGGCATCGCCGCGGCCTCGGGCCTGCTGATAGCCATGGTGCTCACCGCGTCTTCCGTGATCCAGCGGGCGACCCTGCCGCTGCTGGTGGCCCTCAACTCCATTCCGAAGGTGGCGATCGCGCCGCTGCTCGTGGTCTGGATGGGCTTCGGCCAGGGGCCAAAGATCACTTTGGTACTGCTGATCTGCTTCTTCCCCGTGGTCGTGTCCACCATGTCCGGGTTGACCTCGACGCCGGCAGATTTCGGGGAGCTGGCCCGGTCGCTGTCCGCCTCGTGGTGGCGGGTCTATTTCAAGGTTCGCCTGCCGTGGGCATTGCCGCAGATTTTTGTCGGACTGAAAGTGGCTATCTCGCTGGCGGTGATTGGTGCCGTCGTCGCCGAGATCAGTAATCCGGATCGAGGGCTTGGGTCCGTTATCGTGCTGTCCGGGCAGTCATTTGACACGCCGCTGGCATTTACGGCCCTCGTTCTCCTGGCGTTAATGAGTGTCATGCTGTTCTATGTAATATGTGCCGTCGAGCGATTGCTGCTGCCGTGGGCTCGGGCGATTTCTGCCTAGCCGACCGTGGTGAGTTCGCGATCGTTGCCGGTGGCGTCCGTTGTGAAGGGAGCGATCTCATGATCAAGATCGTTGGGGTATCTCGGACGTTTCAGACCCGCAAGGGCTCCGTCGAGGCGTTGCGGAATGTCGACCTAGACATTGGCGATGGTGAATTCGTTGCGGTGATTGGCAGATCGGGATGTGGAAAGTCCACCCTGCTTCGGCTGGTCGCCGGACTTATCTCCCCGACAGCCGGGGAGGTGCTGATCGGAGGTACTCCGGTGGGCAAACCCCGGCGGGACGTTTCGATGATGTTCCAGCAGCCGGCGCTGCTTCCCTGGCGCTCCGTGCTCGACAACGTGCTGCTGCCGATCGAGATGTTCGGCTGGCGGCGCTCGCGGCATGCCGAGCGGGCTCGACACCTGCTCGACATGGTCGGACTGACAGATTTCCAGTCGCGGCTGCCGCACGAGCTGTCCGGCGGGATGCAGCAGCGGGTGGCCCTGTGCCGGGCACTCATCCAGCAGCCCCGGGTGCTGCTGATGGACGAGCCGTTCTCGGCCCTGGACGCGCTGACCCGCGAGGAGCTGGCCGGGGAGCTTCAGCGGATCCACACCGATCTCAAGGCGACGACCATCTTCGTCACCCACTCGATCCAGGAAGCGGTACTGCTCGCCGACCGGGTGGTGGTGCTCAGCGCCCGACCGGGCCGGATCCGGAAGATCATAGATGTCGCGATCCCCCGGCCGAGATCGTTCAGCCGCAGTACCCACCTGGCGGAGGTCTCGTCAATCGTCGCGGATCTCCATGAGCTGCTGCTGGACATCGAGGACAACCGCGATGCGCTGGCCGCGGCGCCCGGCAGGGCTCCGGCGGGCCTGCGGTCATGACCGCCACTTGATACTGCATCCCAGACTCGGCTGGTGCGGTTCTGGCACCCGACGCCCGGCGAGAACGTGCTCGATCGCGCGCTGGAGCAGCAGGCCGGTCACCGGCTTGCCGTTGCCCGGGGTGGAGTCGTCCAGTGCGCCCCGGTAGGCCAGCCGACGCTGGCCGTCGTACAGGAAGAAGTCGGGCGTGCACACGGCGTTGAACGCTCGCCCGACCTGCTGCTCCGCGTCGACGAGGTACGGGAACGTCCAGTTTGCCCGCTGGGCCTGCGCGGCGAGGGCCTCCGGCCGGTCGTCCGGGTAGGCATCCGCGTCGTTGGTGCAGATCGCGACGGCCGCAAGGTCGGGATACCCGGCCAGCAGCGACCCCAGCCGGGTCTCGATGTGGCGCACGTAGGGGCAGTGGTTGCAGCTGAACGCCACCAGCAGGGCCGGAGCCGGGGCGAAGTCCGCTCGCCGCACCGTCGCGCCGGTGACGTCGGGCAGCACGAAATCCGGAGCAGGGGTGCCCAGCGGCACCATCTGGGATGAGACAGCCATGCTTCGCAGCATAACCGGCCCTTGAGAATGAACTTGAGTTCTGGTAAATGTGAATTGTGGTTCATCTCGATTCCACGGAGATCGCGTCCTGGCACCGGCAGATCCTGCTGCTGGAAGCGGAGGGCAAGGTCACCAGGACCTTCCGCCGGCTGGACCCCGACCGGCAGTTCGCCGTCATCGAAGCCCTGCTGGCGGAGGCCGCCGAGGTCGGCCCGCAGGCGGTCAGCGTCAAGCGGGTCGCGGCCCGCGCCGGTGTCGCGGTCGGCTCGCTGTACCAGTACTTCGCCCGCCGCGACGGCATGCTGGACTTCGCGGCCCAGGCCTGCGTCGGGTTTCTCACCGAATGCCTCGACGGCTACCGGCCGGTCATGGCGACCCTGCCACTGCGGGAGGGCCTGCTGGCCTACCTGGGCGGCGGCGTCGAGTGGAGTCGCGCCTACGCCGGGCTGCTGTCGTTCTTCGTCAGAGCCGCCTACCAGGGCCTGCCGGCCTACGCCGACAGCATGGTCCGGCCCGTGGCCCGCTCGATGCGGGGGCTGCTGGCGGCCCTCATCGAGGCGGCGGGGCAGCGTGGGGAGCTGCGCGCGGGGGTCGACGTCGACACCGTGACCAGGCTGGTGCACGCGTTCACCATCATCCTGGCCGATCCGGCCCTGGTGCCGCACCTCAACGACTACGTCCTGCTGTTCGACACCGGTCACCAGCCGGAGGCGATCTTCGAGGCGGGGGTCGACTTCATCATGAACGCCATCGGATCCCGGCGGGAGGGCACCGACCATGGGTGACGCCATGCTGGCCGTGACCGGACTCGTCAAGCGGTACGGGGCGCTGGCGGCGGTCGACGGCCTCAGCTTCGCCGTGCGACCGGGGGAGGTGTTCGGCCTGCTCGGGCCGAACGGGGCCGGCAAGACGACGACCATCCGGATGATCTGCGGCGAGCTGCGCCGGGACGGTGGAACGATCCTGCTGCACGGCACCGCGGTGGAGGCCGGCCGCACCGACCGGGTCCGGGTCGGCCTGTGCCCGCAGGAGATCGTCGTGTGGGACAAGCTGACCTGCTTCGAGCAGCTGCGGTTCCTCGGCGAGATGTACGGCCTGCCCGGCCGCGTCGCGACCGCGCGCGGCGAGCGGCTGCTGGCCGACCTCGGCCTGGCCGACCGGGCCAGGTCCCTGGCCGGGACGCTCTCCGGCGGCATGCGGCGCCGGCTCAATATCGCCCTGGCGCTCGTCCACGATCCGGAACTCGTGGTGCTCGACGAGCCCGGCGCCGGGCTGGACCCGCAGAGCCGCGTGCGGGTCAGGGAGTTCATCCGGTCGCTGGCCCAGCACCGGACCGTGCTGCTGACCACCCACGAGATGGACGAGGCCGCGCGGGTCTGCGACCAGGTCGCCATCATCGACCGGGGCCGGCTGCTGGCGTGCGCCAGCCCGGCGGAGCTGACCGGCGGGGACGACGTGCGGCACCTGGCCAGGGCGCGCGCGGCGACCCCGAGCCTGGAAGACGTGTTCCTCAGCCTCACCGGAAGGGCCCTGCGCCAGTGAAAGCCCTCGCCGTGTTCCGCAAGACGCTGCGCGAGACCGGCCGCGACCGGTGGGTGGTCGCCCTGACCCTCGCCTTCGCTCCCTGCTTCGTCATCATCTACTTCTTCGCCTTCTCCGACACGATGCCGGCGTACCAGCTGGCCGTCGTCAACCTCGACCGGGGCGCGGCCGAGGCCGACGGGACCCGGCTGCACGCCGGGGACGACATCGTCGCGAGCATCGCGGCGGCGAAGCGGGCGAGCGGCAGACCGGTGGTCGAGGTGGTGGCCGTCGACTCGGCCGAGGACGGCCGGCGCCGGTTGCGCGACCACGACGTCGCGGCGCTGGTCGTCCTGCCGGCCGACCTGTCGGCGAGCCTGCTGCGGCTGCGCGTCGACCCGGCCTCGTCGGCGTCGGCCGCCGTGCACCTGGAAGGCGACCTGACCAACCCGAAGTACATCATCGCCGGGACGCTGGCGATGGCCGCCACCGACGCGTACGTCAGCGAGGCCACCGGGCGGGGCGGCCCGCTGCGCGTCGTCGAGACGCCGCTGGGAGCCTCGGCCGAGCGGAGCGACTTCGACCTCGCGATGGCGGGACTGTTCGTCTTCGCCGTGGTCATGCTGGTGTACCTGGCGTCGATGACGGTCGCCAGGGAAGTGGAGTCCGGGGCGATGCGCCGGCTGCGGCAGAGCCGCATGCGCGCCCTCGACTACCTGGTCGGCGTCAGCGCCGTGCTGGTCCTGGTGGCCGTCGCCGCGGTGCTGCTGACGTTCGCGGCGGCCTGGGCGTTCGGATTCACCAGCCAGGGGCCGGTGTGGGCGGCGATCGCGGTCACCGCGGTGACCGCGATGTCGGTCATCGGGATCGGTCTGATGGTCGGTGCCTGCACCAGGACCGTCGCGCAGGCGTTCGTCGTCGCCAACTTCCCGCTCGGACTGCTGATGTTCCTGACCGGCCTGATGTTTCCCCTTCCCCCGGTGCACCTTGTCACCATCGCCGGGCACGGCGTCGGGCCGTTCGACCTGCTGCCCCCGACCCACGCGGTCGTCGCCATCAACCAGATCTGCACCATGGGCGTCGGCCTCGGCGACGTCTGGTTCGAGCTGGTCGCGCTGGTGGTGCTCACCGGCGGGTACTTCGCGGCGGGCGCGGCGGTGCTGCATCGCCGTCACCTGCGCGGGGCCTGAGCGGCCCCGCGCCCATCCGGGACCGGGCGGTCAGGCGGTCAGGCGGGGGAGGACGTCCCGGGCGAAGACGTCGATCCACTTGACCTGGTCGCGGCCGACGTTGTGCAGGTAGATCCGGTCGAACCCGAGGTCGAGGTACCGCTGGATGGCCTGGCGGTGCGCGTCCGGGTCCGATGAGATCAGCAGGCGGCCGGCGAAGTCCTCCGGGCGTACCAGCCGGGCGATCTGTTCGAAGACCAGCGGCGAGCGGATGTCCTGCTTGGCGAAGGCCATGCCGCCGTTGGGCCACTCCCGCAGGGCGCTGGCCGTGGCCTCCGCGTCGGTGGCCGCCCACGACAGGTGTACCTGGAGGATCCGGACCGACCGCGCCGGATCCCGGCCGGCCTCGGCAACCCCGGCGTTGAATTCGCCCAGCAGGCTGGCGAGCTTCTCGACCGGGGCGCCGGGGGTGATGAACCCGTCGACCGTCCGCCCGGCGCGGCGGGCGGTCACCGGACCGGACGTCGCGATGTAGATCGGCGGCGGCTGGTCCGGCATCGTCCACAACCGGCAGGTCTCCAGCGTGAAGCACTCCCCGGCGTGGCGGACATCCGCGCCGGTGAACAGCTTCCCGATGAGGTCGACGGCCTCCCACATCCGGCGCAGCCGGACCGGGGCCTCCGGCCAGTGCGCCCCGACGATGTGCTCGTTGAGCGCCTCCCCGGATCCCAGCCCCAGCCAGTGCCTTCCCGGGTACATCGCGGCCAGGGTCGCCGAGGCCTGGGCGACCGTCGCGGGATGCATCCGGTAGGACGGGCAGGTGACGCCCGGTCCCAGATCACCGGTGGTCCGGGCGCCGGTGGCCGTCAGGACGTTCCAGACAAAGGGGGCGTGGCCCTGGGCCGGGACCCACGGCTGGACATGGTCGGCGACCATGGTGCCCCGGAACCCGGCCCGCTCCGCGTGGGCCGCGTAGTCGATCAGATCGTTCGGGTGGAACCGCTCCGCCATCGCCGCGTACCCGATGTGCGCCATGCCAGGCGTCCCCTTTCCGACCCGCCCCTGCCCGTTCTTCCCGCGTCTGCTGCGCGGACCGTTGCCGGGGCGCTACTGGAAGGTGTGCTCCTCGGCGGGGAACACGCCGCCGCGGACCTCCTCGGCGAACCGCGTCGCGGCGTCGGAGAGGACGCCGGCCACCTCGGCGTACCGCTTGACGAACCGGGGCATCCGCCCGGTGCGCAGACCGGCCATGTCCTGCCAGACCAGCACCTGGGCATCGGTACCAGGACCGGCCCCGATACCGATCGTCGGAATCCGTACCTCCCTGGTGATCCGGGCCGCGACCTGCTCGACGACCATCTCCAGCACCACGGCGAAGGCCCCGGCCTCGGCGACCGCCAGGGCGTCGTCGACGACGCCCTGGCCGGTCTCGCCCCGGCCCTGGACCAGGTGGCCCCCGATGGTGTGCTCGCGCTGCGGGGTGAATCCCACATGGGCCATCACCGGGATACCGGCGTTGGTGATCGCCTCGATCTGGGGAACGAAGCGGCGACCGCCTTCGAGCTTGACCCCCGAGGCTCCGGTGGTCTTCATGAACTGCACCGCGGTACGCAGGGCCTGGGTCGGCCCCTCCTCGTACGAGCCGAACGGCAGGTCGGCGACGACCATGGCCTGGGCCGTCGCCCCGACCACCGCGCGGACCAGGGGCAGCAGCTCCTCGACGGTGATCGGCACGGTCGACGTGTGGCCGAAGACGTTGTTGGCCGCGGAATCGCCGACGAGCAGCACCGGAATCCTGGCCTCGTCGAAGATCCTGGCGGTGTACTGGTCATAGCTGGTCAGCATCGCCCAGCGCTGGCCCCGATGCTTGGCCGCGAGGAGATCGCGGGCGCGGACCCGCCGGGTCGGTGATCCCCCGTGGATCGTCTGTGCGGGTTCGGCGTCGTGCCGTTCTTGCGACATGGTGACCTCTCCTTCGGTCCTCGTGGCCCTCTGGGTCCGGTTGGTCGGCCGGCCCGTGCGGGTCCCCGGGCTATGCGCCGATCGTCGCACCCGGGGCGGGGGCTGTGGGCGTGCTGCGCCGGATGTCACATCCGAGCCGGATATCGAGCGTCTCCAGATAGGCTGCGACCCCGTCGTCGTCGTTGCCGCCGGTGACGGCGGTGGCCGCGGCCAGCACCTCCGGGTGGGCGCCACGGACGGCGACCCGGTGGCTGGACCAGGCGAACATGGGAAGATCGTTGGGCATGTCGCCGAAGACCAGCGTCTCGTCTGGGGAGATGCCGAGCCGGTCGGCGATCCAGGACAGTCCGGTCGCCTTGGTGACGCCGGGGGCGGAGATCTCCACCATGCCGAAGTCGCCGGAGTAGGTGGCCTCGGCGGCGGCGCCGAGAGCCTGGGTGACCGCCGTCGCCAGCCGCCTGGTCAGCTTGGCGTCGGCGGTGGAAGCGGTGTCCCGAAGTTTCACGATGAGCTTGGCCGCGGGACGCCCGGTCAACTCCTCGGGGGACACCTCGCCGGCCGCTGATCTGGTCAGATCCTGGCGGTGGAGAGGGAACCCCGGCTCATGGCGCATGCTTCGGCCCCCGTCCAACTCGACGGCGAAGACGGCGGCCGAGACCTCGGCCCGGATCCTGGCGCACGCGGCGGCGAGCAGGTCGGGCGTCAGCGAGCTGGTGTGCGGGAACGTATCGGTATCCGGGTCGTACACGGCCGCGCCGTTGGCACAGACCGTCCAGGGGCGGATCGGCAACTGCCGGTAGACCGGGGCGAGGGTTCGCTGGGGTCGTCCGGTGGCGAGGACGATGTGCACCCCCCGACCGGCCAGCTCGCTGAGCGCCCTCGCCGTGCGGTGGCTGAGGGTCTCGTCCTCGCGGAGCAGGGTGCCGTCGAGATCCGAGGCGACCAGCCGGAGTCTCGGGCGCGGGACGGTCCGGTCTGCGGCGGGAATCATGCTCACACCCTACGGCGCCGTTCTGAAGCCCTGTGGACATCCCGCCGGGGAGGAAACTGCTAGGCTCGGCTTGGGCCGTGACTGGCGTGTTGAGATGGGCCACCATCGGGGAGCGGTCCGCCGAAGATGACACGAGCCGCGCGCCTGGGCCTCTCACTGCTAATCGAGGAGAGTCCATGGAAGCCGAGCTGCCGTCCTTGCCATCTTTGCCGGCCGAATCCGTCGCCGCACGTGCCGCGCTTCAGGTCGTGCGGTCGATCGAGCCGAGGATCGCCGACGCGATCGTCGGGGAGCTGACCGACCAGCGTGCGTCGCTGAAGCTGATCGCGAGCGAGAACTACGCCTCGCCGGCCGTGTTGCTCACGATGGGCAACTGGCTCAACGACAAGTATGCCGAGGGCACGATCGGGCGCCGGTTCTATGCGGGCTGCCGCAACGTCGACGCGGTCGAGACGATCGCGGCGGAGCATGCGCGGGAGCTGTTCGGGGCCTCTCACGCCTACGTGCAGCCCCACTCCGGTATCGACGCCAATCTGGTCGCCTACTGGGCGATCCTGGCGCATCGGGTGGAGGCGCCGACGCTCCGGCGCCTGGAGGCGAAGACCGTCAACAACCTCAGCGACGCCGACTGGGCGCAACTGCGTCAGGACCTGGGCAACCAGCGGATGCTGGGGATGTCCCTGGACGCCGGGGGCCATCTGACCCACGGATTCCGGCCCAACATCTCCGGGAAGATGTTCGAGCAGCGCAGCTACGGCGTCGACCCGGTCACCGGGCTGCTGGACTACGACGCCCTGCTCGCGACGGCCAGGGAGTTCCGGCCGTTGGTGATCGTGGCGGGCTACTCCGCCTACCCCCGCCTGGTGGACTTCCGGCGCATGCGGGAGATCGCCGATGAGGTCGGAGCGACCCTGATGGTGGACATGGCCCACTTCGCCGGCCTGGTCGCGGGCAAGGTACTCACCGGGGACCTCGACCCCGTGCCGCACGCCCACATCGTCACGACCACGACCCACAAGTCTCTGCGCGGCCCGCGCGGCGGCATGGTGCTGTCCCAGCCGGAGCTGGCCGACCAGGTCAACCGCGGGTGCCCGATGGTGCTCGGCGGTCCCCTGCCGCACGTCATGGCGGCCAAGGCCGTGGCCCTGGCCGAGGCCCGCCAGCCGGCGTTCGCCGACTATGCCCGCCGGGTGGTCGACAACGCTGGTGCCCTCGCCGAGGGGCTGCTGCGGCGGGGGGTGCGGCTGGTGACCGGCGGCACCGACAACCACCTGGCGCTCATCGACGTCGCACCCGACGGGCTGACCGGCCGGCAGGCCGAGTCCGCGCTGCTGGATTCGGGCATTGTCACCAACCGGAACGCGATCCCGGCCGACCCCAACGGCGCCTGGTTCACCTCCGGGGTCCGGATCGGCACCCCGGCCCTGACCACCCGGGGACTCGGCGCCGCCGAGATGGACGAGATCGCCGACATGATCGCCGGCGTCCTGGCCGCCACCAGCTCCGGCACCACTCCGGAGGGCTCGCCTTCTCGGGTCCGGTACGTGCTTGATCCGTCCTTCGCGGCGAAGACCGCCGCCAGGGCCACGGAACTCGTGGCGGGCTTCCCGCTGTACCCGTCCATCGATCTGGGGTAGCGGATCCGAAGATCGCGATTAGGTGTGGCTCCGGTGTCGTCAGAGGTACACCGCTGCCACACCTAATCGCGATCTTCGCGCGTCACCGCGCGCCGGGACGCATCATGCGCCCCGGGCGGTCGCTACAGCAGGGCCAGGGCCTCGCGGCCCGGCATGGCCAGGGTGACGCCCCGGGCGCTGGCCGCCTCGTTGGCCTCGCTGACGGTGCCGGCCAGCAGATCGTCCAGGCTCGCGATCGACCCCCCGGCGCCGGCCCGCACCCGGGCCGCGGGGATCCCGAAGCGGTCCAGCGCCCCGGCGTCGATGGCCCCGCAGCCGAGCACCCCACCCCGGTCGGTCGTCGCCAGGACCAGCCGGATCTGGCCGAGCGGCACGATGTGCACCGTCACCCGCCGTTCATTCACCGTGGAGTCTTCGAACCACGACGCTGGCAGCTGTGCATCCACGTGATCAGTTCCTTTCCGATTCAAATCATGATCGTGAGTCTCCCACGGGTTGTGGCGTTGCGTCATGCTGGCGTCATGCTCGCGTTTCTCGCACGATGGCTGCGCCCGCTTCGGCTGCTGCTGCTCGTCGGCATCGCCCTGTTCGTGACCGGCGCGGTGTTCGCGGGCTCGGTCTTCTGGGTGCGGAGCATCGCCGGCGCGCACCTGTACTGGCCGGACGAGGTCCCCAGCCGCCCGGTCGCGATCGTCTTCGGCTCGCAGGTCTACGCCGACGGCACCCCGTCGCCGGTGCTGGCCTACCGGCTCGACGCCGCGCGGACCCTGTACGAGCGGGGGCGGGTCCGGGCGATCCTGGTGACCGGCGACAACGGCCAGGTGGAGTACGACGAGGTCGATCCGATGCGGGCCTGGCTCATCGAGCGGGGTGTGCCGGGCACGCAGGTCGTCGGGGACTACGCCGGGTTCGACACCTACAGTTCCTGCGTCCGGGCCGTGCGGATCTTCGGCGTCGGTGAGGCCATCCTGGTGACCCAGGCATACCATCTGCCGCGAGCGGTGGCATTGTGTCGGAAGGTCGGCATGGATGCGATTGGCGTGCGGGCCTCGGACGGCGCCCTGAGTTCCGACACCCTGCGCCGGCTGTCGATGCGGGACAACCTTGCCTGCGTCAAGGCCGCTGGCCAGATCATCGTGAGGCCGGACCCCAAGTACCTCGGCCGGCACGAGACCGGCATCGAGGACGCGCTTGCCGGCCCATGATCCCGCGAAGGGGCGTTCTCTGCCCCGCCAATCAGCTGGTGCCTTCCCGGAAACGGTTGGTGATGGGCAGGCGACGATCGCGCCCGAACGCCTTGATCGAGATCTTGGTGCCCGGCGCGGACTGGCGCCGCTTGTACTCCGCGAGATCGACCAGCCGCACGATCCGGTCGACCAGCGCCGGGTCGTGGCCGGCCGCGATCAGCCCGTCGCGGCCGAGGTCGCCGTCGACATAGTCGGCCAGCACCTCGTCGAGCAGCGGGTAGTCCGGCAGCGAATCGGTGTCCAGCTGGCCGGGGCGCAGCTCGGCGCTCGGCGGCTTGACGATCGAGTTCTCGGGAATCGGCGGCGTCTGCCCGAGGCGCCCGGCCTCGGCGTCCCGCCACTCGGCCAGCCGCCAGACCAGGGTTTTCGGCACGTCCTTCACGGGGTTGAAGCCGCCGACCGAGTCGCCGTACAACGTGGAGTAGCCCACGGCCAGCTCGCTCTTGTTCCCCGTGGTCAGGACCAGGTGGCCGTCCTGGTTGGACAGGGCCATCAGGATGACCCCGCGCACCCGGGCCTGGAGGTTCTCCACCGCGATCCCGGAGAGGGGCAGCGCGGCGAGGAACCCGTCGACCATCGGCTGGATCGGCACCACCCGGTAGTCCAGGCCGGTGCGGGCCGCGAGGTCCGCCGCGTCGTCGCGGGAGTGCGACGAGGAGTGCTGGCTCGGCATCGACACCCCGACGACCGCCGGGGCACCGATCGCGTCGCAGGCGAGGGCCGCGACGACGCTGGAATCGATCCCGCCGGACAGGCCGAGGACCACCGACCGGAAACCGTTCTTGCGCACGTAGTCGCGAAGGCCCAGGACGAGGGCCTGCCACACCTCCGCCTCGTCGACCAGCCGGTCGGCGACGGTCGGGCCGGCCAGCGGCGGTCGGGTCCGCTGCGGCGGCGCGTCGCTGACCACCGTCCGCACGACCCGCATGCCACCGTCGCGGTCTCCGGCCACGGCCCCGGCGCCGCTGGCGACGGGGGCCGGGACGCCGAGCTCGCCCGGAGACGCGTTCCGCGTGCCGGCCGGCAGGTCGAGGTCGAGCACCATGAGGTGCTCGCGGAACCGTGGTGCGCGCGCGATCACGGCACCGTCCGGCTCGACGACCATCGAGTCACCGTCGAAGACCAGCTCGTCCTGGCCACCGACGAGATTGACGTATGCCACCGTCGCGCCGGCCTCCGCCGCCCGCCGGGCGACCAGTGGCGGGCGCACATCGTCCTTGTCCAGCTCGTACGGCGAACCGTTGACGCTGAGGACCAGGCCGACCCCGGCGCTGGCCGCGACGGCGAACGGGCCGCCGGCCTGCCAGAGGTCCTCGCAGATGGTGCAGGCGACGTCGACGCCACAGATGCGCACGACCGCGAGGTCGTCGCCCGGCACGAAGTAGCGGTCCTCGTCGAAGACGCCGTAGTTGGGCAGGTGGTGCTTGGCATAGGTGGCGACCACGCGCCCGGCGTGCAGCACGGCCAGGGCGTTGCGGGGGCCACGGCCGCGCTCGACATCGGAACCGCGCCGGGCCGGCCCGTCGGCGTCGAGGTAGCCGACGGCGACCGCGATGTCGGCGAGCCCGGCATCCGCCAGGGAACCGGCCAGATCCGGCAGCGTCGACCGGGAGGCCGCGATGAACGACTCACGGAACACGAGATCCTCGACCGGGTATCCGGTGAGGGTCATCTCGGGGAAGGCGACGAGATCGGCGCCGGCCTCACGGGCCGAGCGGGTCCATCGGCCGATGAGGTCGACGTTTCCGGGGATGTCGCCGACCGTCGGGTCGACTTGGGCGAGGGCGAGGCGCAGCCTGGGCATGCCCCAATCTTGGACCACCCGGCGCCAGTGCCCGCTGGCAGCCCAGATAGCATCGGCTGTCTCGGGACAGAACACGCCGTACGCCTTCGTGACCCGCTACCAGAACGGGCAATGGCCGACGCGGCAAGGTAACGTCCGCGTAACACGGCAAGGAAACACTTTGCCCTGATTGGCATCCTCACCGGGGGCGATGACATCGTGAACCGACAGCAGGAGTTTGTGCTCCGCACGCTTGAGGAGCGCGACATTCGATTTGTCCGACTTTGGTTTACTGACGTGCTGGGCACGCTCAAGAGCGTTTCCGCAGCGCCAGCGGAGCTGGAAGCGGCCTTCGATGAAGGTATCGGGTTTGACGGCTCGGCGATTGAGGGATTTGCCAGAGTCTACGAGTCCGACATGATTGCCATGCCGGACCCGACCACATTCCAGATTTTTCCGTTCGAGGGCGGCGTCTCCGGGGAGAGCGCCCGGATGTTCTGCGACATCCTGCAGACCGACGGCACCCCCTCGCCCGCGGACCCGCGCCACGTGCTGCGGCGGGCCCTGTCCCGCGCGGCGGAGAAGGGATTCACCTTCTACACCCATCCGGAGATCGAGTTCTTCCTGCTGCAACCGATGTCGTCGGGCGAGGCGACCCCGTTGCCGGTGGACACCGGCGGGTACTTCGACCACACCACCCACGCCATCGCCCGCGATTTCCGCAGGGAAGCCGTGCTGGCCCTGGAACGCATCGGTATCTCCGTCGAGTTCAGCCACCACGAGGTCGCCCCGGGGCAGCAGGAAATTGATCTGCGGTACGCCGATGCGCTGACCACCGCCGACAACATCATGAC
>JABDRL010000125.1 GCA_013041765.1 Dactylosporangium sp.
CGCGGCCGGATCTGGCGGTCCCGCACGGTGCTCACGCTCGCGGCGCTGTGGGCCGGGTACGCCACCGGGCATCTGCTGCTGTCCGGGCGGTGGTGGCCGCTGCTGATTCCCGACGTGGCTCCGCCGATCGTGTTCGTCGCGGTGCCGCCGTTCCTCCTGCTCGCGGCCGCCGCCATCCGCCGGCTGCGTCGCCATGTGGTGGCCTGCGTCGTGCTGGCACTCGCGGCCGGATGTCCCAGCGCCGGGCTGCGTCCGGCGGCGTTGTGGGCGCGGGGCGACGGACCGGCGCCAGCGGGCGCGCCGCACGTGGTGAGCTGGAACCCGGAGTACTGGGACCAGGCCGACGACCCGGACCGGTTCTACGCCTTCCTCAAGGCGCAGCGGGCGGACGTGTACCTGATCCAGGAGTTTCTCTACATGATGCCGTCCGGACCGAGGCCGGTGCCCGACCTCGACCGGCTGCGGCGGGAGTTCTCCGGATACCACATCGCCACGGTCGGCGAGCTGCTGACGCTGTCGCGGTTCCCGATCGTCGCGGAGTACCCGCTGGACGCGGGTGCCCTCCCCCCGGACGGCAACGACTGGCACGACTACTGGCCGAACAAGATTCTCCGGACCGACCTGCGGATGGCCGGGAGGACCCTGTCCGTCTACAACGTCCATATTCCGGTCCAGTTCGACACGGGCAGCAGCCCGCTGTCCCCCGCCTTCTACCGCGTGGTCCGGGAGTCCAACGCGCGACGGCAGCCACAGCTGCGGGCGCTGGCGCGCGACGTGGCCGACAACCACAACCCGGTCCTGGTCAGTGGCGACTTCAACAGCAGCCCCGCCATGGGCGACATGCGCGGGCTGCCCGACGGGTTGCACGACGCGCTGCGGGCCAGCACCTCGCTGTACCCGCGTTCCTGGCCCGTGGCGGGGCTGCCGATGCTGTGGCGGCTGGACTGGACGTTCACGACCGCCGACGTCAGGGTGCACCGGTACCAGTTCGGCGACCCGCAACGATTCTCCGACCATCGCACCCAGGACATGGTGATTTCCCTGCGGAAGGAACCCCGATGAGGCCACGTTTCGATCTCACGATCGTCCTCACCTACTACGCCCCGCACCTGAGCGGGCTGACCGAGGTGGCCAGGACCGTGGCCGAGGGCCTTGCCGCGCGAGGCTGGCGGGTCGCGGTGGTCGCCTCGCGGCACGAGTCCCGGCTGCCCCGGCACGAGACCCGCAACGGTGTCGAGGTGTTCCGGGCCCCGGTCCTCGCCAGGATCGGTCGAGGCGTGCTCTGCCCGACCCTTCCCACGCTGGCGGGACGGGTCGCCAGGGACTCCGCAGTCGTCAACCTGCACCTGCCGATGCTGGAGGCGGGGGTGGTGGCCAGGCTGGCCGGCGCCACGCCCCTCGTCTGCAACCATCACGACGACGTCTGGCTGCCGGGCGGCCTGACGGCCAGGACACAGGTCGCCGTGGTCGACCGCTCGGTGCTCACGGCGCTGCGACGGTCGGCGGCCGTCGTGGTGAACAACATTGACCACGGTGAACATTCCCGGCACTGGTCGGTGATGGAGCGGCGAGCGGTGCACCCGGTCGCACCGCCGTGTGTCGATCGCACCGACGGCGCCCCGACGATGCGCGAGGGCGCCGGCCCGCACGTCGGTTTCCTCGGCCGGATCGCCGCGGAAAAGGGGTTGCAGTACCTGGTCGCCGGCTTCCGGCGGGTGCCGGACCCAGACGCCCGGCTGCTGCTCGCTGGCGATCACAGCGCCGTCGCCGGGGGCAGCGTTGTCGACCGGTTGCGGGCCGAGGCCGGCGACGACCAGCGGATCCGCATCCTGGGCCGGCTGACCGACCGGCAGGTGGCCGACCTGTACGCCTCGATCGACGTGTTCGCCCTGACCTCGGTCGCCGAGGAGTCGTTCGGCATCGTGCAGGCCGAGGCGATGATGGCCGGGGTACCGGTGGTGGCCAGCGATCTGCCGGGGATGCGGGTGCCGGTGCGGGAGACCGGGTTCGGCCGGCTGGTGCCGCCGCGGGATCCCTCGGCGATCGCCGAGGCGATCACCGAGGTTGGAACCATGGCGGCCGCCCGGCGAGCCGATGGGGCGCGGCGGGCGAAGGCCCGGTTCGGCGGGGAGATGTCGGTGGACGGGTACGAGGCGGTATTTCGGGCTGCGGCCGGTGACCGGCTCGCCGCCCGGTTGCGGTAGACGGGATCTGGCGGACGTCGTCACCGACGGGAGCGGGGCCGTGGTGGCGGCACGATGCGCACCCGGTCGGTCTGCGGGCGGCTTTCGATGTCGTGGAGCTGCCCGCAGATCGTCGTCCGGAGCTCGTCGTAGTCCGGAAAGGAACACTCGTTGAACAGGGTGTAGCCGGCCCACATCAGGTTGGCGCACATCTGCGGTGGCACCCGGCCCGTCGCCGCCCCCATGCCGACCAGCGCCACCGAGCCGATGCTGCCCGACTCCCGCGCGTTGCGCAGATGGATGGCCTGGAACGCCGCAGCGCACGCCAGAGCCACGTTCAGCGTCTCGCGCACGTTCTGGGCCGACTGCTTCATTGTCGGCGTCGAGATCAGGAACTTCGGGTTGGCCGCTCCGGACGGCACGCACACGGCGCTGCCGATCGGCAGCGACCCGCCGAACTCATCGCGAATCGCCCGCTGGACACGCAGCTGGATCCCCGCTCCGAGGTGGCTCTTGATCACCGCGTCGACCCCGCCGTCCATCCGCCCCCGGGCGTTGGTCGGACTCACCCAGGCATCGACGCGCTGGTCGATGATCGACCCTGGGGCGATATCGACCATCCCAACCCCGCGGCCCAGGGCGACATCTTCTGCGACGGCGACCACTTCGCCGAGGTGAACGCGGCACTCGCGGCACTCGGGGCCGACGAGATCGACTGGCTGCCCAGCAGCGGGTGGGACACCCTCGCGGCGCAGCGGGGCGGGACGACGGCGGACACGGCCGATCGCATGGGTGCGTTCATCGCCTCCACGATGGAGTTGCACCAGCTCTACCTCGAACGACTCGCCAGCGTCAAGGACGAGGGGCTGGCCCTACCCGCGATCACCGGCGTGTTCGACACCCCGCTGATGGACTTCCGCCAGGCCATCGCCCCGGCGGCCAGGCTGCTGTCGGGGCTGGGGCAGTACGTCGAGCTGTCGCACCAGTTCGGCACGAGGCAGGCCGACGGCGTCGTCGGCGGCCTGGCCGCCGACGAGGCCGCGGCTGTCTACCTCTACACCTGCGAGTCGGCGTTCTACCGGCAGATCAACGCCACCCTGCGCGACCCGGACCGCGCCCGGATCGTCCCGTACCTGCCCTACCTGCGACTGCTGTTCTCTGCCGTGTCGCGGCTGCCGGTCCGCACGAAGCCGTTGTGGCGCGGGGTGTCGCTGGACCTGCGGGCGCAGTATCCGGTCGGCCGAACCGTGACCTGGTGGGGCGTCTCCTCGTGCACGTCGCAACTCGGCGTGGCCCGGGCGTTCCTCGGCGGCCGAGGCAAGCGGACGCTCTTCGAGGTGCTTCCGGTGCGGGCCGTTGGCATCCGCGACTTCTCCGCGTTCACCGGCGAGGAGGAGTTCATCCTCACCCCCGGCACGCAACTGACGGTGACCGACGTGCGGGCTGAGCGCGGCGGCCTGTGCACCGTGAAGCTGACCGAACTCGCCGACCAGCGCATGGTGGCATGAGCAGCGGATACTGTTGCTGGTACCGCCCAGCAACATCCGATGGCGAGGGACAGTATGGTCACGGTCACCGACAACGCCGCCAAGCTCGCGGTGCTCATCGACGCGGACAACGCCCAGCCCGCGATCATCGAAGGGCTGCTGGCCGAGGTCGCCAAGTACGGCACGGCGCATGTCAAGCGCGCCTACGGCGACTGGACCGGCACCAGCCTGAGAGGCTGGAAGGACCAACTCCTGGCCCAGTCGATCCAGCCGATCCAGCAGTTCGCCTACACCAGCGGCAAGAACGCCACCGATGCGGCAATGATCATCGACGGCATGGACCTGCTGTACTCGGGGCGCTTCGACGGGTTCTGCATCGTCTCCAGCGACAGCGACTTCACCCGCCTGGCCTCACGCCTCCGCGAATCCGGGCTCACCGTGTACGGCTTCGGCGAGCGCAAGACCCCGAAACCGTTCGTCGCGGCCTGCGACAAGTTCACCTACACCGAGAACCTCACCTACGCCGGTCCCACCGAGACCACCGACGCGACGCCCGAGCCGAAACCGGCGACCTCCGCCGCGCAGCTCAAGGGCGACGCCGCACTGGTGAACCAGCTGCGCAACGCCATCGAGGCGGCCTCGGACGACGATGGCTGGGCCGCGCTCGGGCAGGTCGGCCACATCCTGACCAAGCAGAGTCCGGACTTCGACTCGCGCAACTACGGCTACGCCAAACTGAGCGATCTGATGACCGCGACCACCCTGTTCACACTGGACCGCCGTAACCCTGGCGATGGCAAGACCGGGGTCATCTACATCCGGGACAGGCGACGTCGACCGGACAAGAAGCCCTAGCCGAGCGACGATGGACGGCCCGAGTCCCGCGCCGCCGGGAACGGGTGTTCCGGTCGAAGCTGCCCCGGCTCAGGAAAGCGGGCGAGGCCGTCGATGCTGATCATCAGCCGGCGGAACCCGCGACCTCGCCGGTGGGGTCGCGGGGGGTCAGCACCCGCTATCGTCGGACGGCGCCGGTCAGGGCACCGAGCACGGCGGTCAGCTCGGCCAGCAGTCCACTGGCTGTCGTCGTGTCGGTGCCGCCGATCGTCACCGTGCGGACCTCGGCCGGCTTCGGCATCTGGGAGACGATCTCGGCCAGCGAGTCGACCAGCCTGGCCTGCACCCGTTCCGGAGACTGATCATTGTCGATCTGGCCGCGGACCCGTTCGCGTTCCAGCTCGAGCAGTTCCCGGTCATGGTCGGCCTGGGCCTGGGAGCGGGCGATGGCCGTCGCGGCGTCGTGTTCCAGGTGCCGCAGCGCGTAGTCCGCCTCGATGCGCCGCCGGCCGATCTCGTGCTCCTCGGCCTGCCGGTCGCGCTCCAGGCGCAGGGTGTGCAGCCGGGTGTCGTTCTGCAGGTCCGCCATGGTTCGGTCGTCCTGCTGCTCGCGTTCCGCCCGGCGGACCCGCTCGGCCGCCACCCGGTCGAAGCCGGCCGACTCGTTGCGGTGTCGCAGCTCGTCGAGTTCGCGTTCGTCGGCCATCTGGCGGCTCGCCCGCGCCCGCGCGGCGGCCGTCTCCCGCTCGGAGATGGCGTCCTGGGTATCCAGCTCGGCCAACCGGGCGAGACGCTCCCGCTCGGCGCGGTAGGGCTGCTGCAGGTTCTCCCACAGCCGGGAGGAGCTGACCACGGCCTCCTTGATCTGGACCGTCACGATCCGCAGGCCCAGGCCCTCGCCGCCATCGCCCTCCCCCTCCGCCACGGCCCGCAGCCGGGCGGTCAACTCCTCGATGATCGACTGCTTGTCGCTGAGGACCTCGTGCACCCGCATGGTCGCGACCTTGTCCTTGATGGCCGCCTCGGCCTGCTCCTTGAGCTGGAGGTTGACCAGACGCATCGGATCCTCGGCGTCGCTGAAGTCCAGCTTGCGGTAGGCCGTCGCGAAGTCCTGGATGATCCACTGTACGTACGCCTGCACGACGACGCCCTGGAGTTCCGTGCAGATGCTGAACGCGCTGATCAGGATGGTCTGCATCGCCCCCGGAACGACGAGGTACGAATCGGTTGCCGGGCGGTACCGGAAAGACAGCCCCAGGCCGATGTGCAACGGCTCGGCCCGGCCGCGCCGGGTGTGCACGACGAACGCGTTGGGTGGCACCAGCACCGTCTTCCACCGGCCGAACCCGGTGACCCGCACGTTGACCGCCCCGGCGGGTGCGGCTCCGCCACCCCCGCCGCGCCGCTGACGCAACAGTGCGGGCGCCGAGGAGGCCGCCTCGGGTAGCGATCCGGTCTTGCGCTTGACCCGCAGATCGCTCTCCAGCTGCTGCTGCTGGGCGACGACCCGTTCGAGGTACACATTGCGGTTCTCGGTTGGCACCGCGAGCCCTCCATTCCCTCGACATGGACGGCCGGCCCGTCCGCGCCTGACATCATCGTCAGATCGGTCAAGGCCCGCCGCCAGCGAGCGGGAGGCCGCTGTCGGCTGAGCCACGGATTATCGGCGTCATAACTCCTCCTGTGCCGCGGTCCGGCTCGGGCCGTTCTGTGGGATCATCGCCGCCATCCGCGTGAGAGATCATCATCGATCACGCATCTAGCGGCGGCCGCAGAGGGGTCATGATGATACGACACCGCGTGGAACGACGGCGTCCCCCGGCGGCGGTACCGCTCGGACTGGCCGCGCTGCTCGCCGTCGCGGGCGTCGCGATGGCGGCCTGCGGTCCCGACCGGTCCGACAACGTCGGCGCCACCGCGACGCCCGGCAGCGGCTGGTCCGCCCCGTCCGCCGGGAGTTCGGGGCCGTCGTCGACGGCACCCCCGGCCCCCACCGCGACGTCCGCCCCACCGCCGGTGCCGGTCCAGAAGCGTCCCGCCACCGTCGGCGGCGCCTGCGCCTCGGTGAAGGTGATCGGGGCCCGGGGCACGGGCGAGTCCGCGGGCCTCGGCTACCTGCTGTCTCCGGTGGCCAAGCAGATCGCCGCCGCGGTGTCCACACCGGTGACCTCGATTGGCCTGGACTATCCCGCGACAGCGGACTTCGTCGGCAGCGCCCAGCAGGGCACCACCGAGCTACAGCGGCTGATCGCCGCGGAGACCTCCGCGTGCCTGGTGCTGCTGGGCTACTCGCAGGGGGCCATGGTCGTCGGGGACGCCCTCGCGGCGGTCGGCGCGTCCGGGAGAAAACGCATCGTGGCGGTCGTCATGTTCGGCGACCCCCGGTTCAACAGCGCCGAGCCGTACAACGTCGGCAGCTACGGCAAGGGGTCGCGGGGCGTGTACGTCCGGCCGTCCGGCCAGCTCTCGGCGTTCAACAGCCGGATCCAGAACTACTGCAACGGCGGCGACCCGGTGTGTCAGGGCACCGGTGCCTCCGGCAGCGGCACCCACCTGGACTACCACCAGTACGCCGACGACGCGGCCAGGTTCGTCGCTGGCCAGTTCTGACCGGCCCCGAACCGGCAGAAGTACCGGAGTTTCCCGGCTGTTCCGGGCCCGCCCAGCCCTCATCATGCTCAATGGCGGCGGGAATCCGGCAACGCCAGGCTGGTTCTGGCGGTCGTTCACGGAAACACGCCGCTCCGGCGGGGGGCCGCCGGTGGCGCGGGCACGCGGTATCGGGATGGTTGCCATCCGGACATCTCCCCCTAGTCGCGGGCCTGGTACAGATTGCCGGGGCGCCACCGGCGGACGCGGCCGCCGGCCGGATTCCAGCACCGGCTCGGGGAGGCGAAGGACGGTGCCGCCAGGAACCAACCCGTCCGGCTAGCTGCCCGGTTCTTCCTCCCGGCGCGGCGGGCGAGGCTGGCGGGCCCAGGCCGCCGCCCGGTGGATGAGGCCCCGGGCGGGACGTCGCCCTGGGAGATCGTTGACAAGGTCCCCCGGGGCGACGCCCAGGTCGCGGCCGAGCCCTGTTGCCGGTCCTCCATGTCCTGGCCGAAGATCTCCAGGATCTTCCGCTTGTGGTCCTCGACGGTCCGCACCGACAGGTGCCGGCGCCTGGCGATCTCCATGTCGGTCAGGCCCCGGTCGAGCAGGAGCAGGGTCGCCTCCAGCGTGTCCGAGAGGCGGACATCGCGGCACTGGTGAACCAGCTGGCACAGCGCCCCGGTCAGGGCGGGGCTGCGCACCGCACCGTTCCGGGCGATCTCGGCGGTGGCCCGGGCCAGCATGGTGGTGTCGTCGTGGTACTTGCTGACATAGCCGAGTGCGCCGGCGGCGACGCAGCGGGCGACCGGTTCCGGGCGGGCATCGGCGGTGTGCACCAGGACCCGGTGGCCGAGTTCACCGGCCAGGTGCCGGATGGCCCGCATCTGCCGGTATTTCGTCTCGGTCTGCTGGACCAGCAGGGCGCGGGTCTGCTCGTCCGCCTCCACGAACCGGTCCGGTCGCAGGTAGGGCAGCAGGTCGTGGACGGTCGCCCGGCTGCGCTCGCGCTCCAGTTCCGCCGCCCGGAGGCGGGCGGCGTCGGCGGTGTCGGCCAGGCCCCGGGTGATTCGAGCGACCAGCCAGGCCACGATCACGTAGGAGGGGTACACGGCGGCGTTGGTGCCGGCCGTGGCGAAGGCCGCCAACCGCTCCGACGCCGGGACGGCCACCAGGACGAGGTAGCCGACCACCAGCCCGGCCGAGCCGGCCAGGGCCACGGCCAGCCGCCGGGTCGCCATGCCGACCAGCAACGCGGTGGAGAGGCTCACCGAGTACACGCCCATGCTCCACGGCTCCAGCCGGTCCTCCGGGGCGGTGTTGAGGGCCGCCGTCACCAGGGACAGCACCATGAGGCCCACGTCCACCCGGAGCGGCCCCGGCATGACGCGACGCCGGGTGGGTCCCGGCGTACCCTGGTGACCAGGTCGCCGGTGACGTGTTGACGCGGGAGGCTCCCATGCCTCGATTCGATCGGTTCCCATTCCTCAGGATCCGGCGCGCTGTCATGACCTCGGTCCTGGGTGCCGCCAGCGGCATCCTGCTGGTTGCCACGCCGGCCGCGGCGGCAAGCACCATTTCCGTGTCGCCGTCGACGGTCACCGTTGGCGGCCCGGTGGTCATCTCGGGCACGATCCCGACCAGCGGAGAGCCGTCCTGCCCGCAGGACGACGTCGCGATCCTCACCTCGGATCCGGCGCTGTTCCCGCCCGACGGGTTCGGACCACGGGCCACCCGCGACGCGACCGGCGCCTTCCAGATCAGCTACACCGTGCCGGTGTCGACGCCGCCGGGGACGTACCCCATCGGCATGCGTTGCGGCGGTGGCAACGTCGGCGTGCACACCGAGCTGGAGGTGCGGGCCCAGGTCCAGCAGACGCCGACCGGCGCTCCGCCCGCGGGGCCCGAGGGAACGAGCGGAGAAGGCCAGCCCTGGGGTGGGCTCGTGGCTGGCCCGGCTCCGGTCCGGGTCGACCTCCCGGCGATCGGACTCTCGGCGGTGGTGGTTGCCGTCGGGCTCACGCCCGGCGGGTCGATGACGGTGCCCGCGCCCGCCGTTGCCGGCTGGTACCGCCTCGGTCCGGTGCCCGGCGAGGTTGGTCCGGCAGTGCTGGTCGGTCACGTCACCTCCCGAGCCGGGCCGGCCGTCTTCCACCGGCTCGCCGCCGTTCACCTCGGTGACCTCGTGTCCGTATGGCACGCCGACGGATCGCTGACCCGCTTCTCGATTTCCGCGGTGACCGTGTCCAGGAAGTCCCAGTTCCCCACGGCGGCCGTCTTCGGGCCGACGCGCCAGGCGGCGTTGCGGCTGGTCACCTGTGCCGACGATTCCGGTCGGGGCGGCGGCCAGTACCGCAATTCGCTGATCGTCTGGGCGACGGCCGCCCGCTGAGCGCGGCTCAGGACCGCGGATGCGGGTAGGTACCGGAGCGTCCCTGGAACGAAAGAATCTTGGGATTCTGGATAACGCCGTCACGGATCTCGGTGGCCCGCCCTATGGTCCGGTCCTGTTTCCAGGCCGAGGGGCCATCCATCACGGTGCGCAGGTGGGGAATCAGCGCCTCGCTGACCGCCCAGGTCGCACTGTTCCACAGGTAGGTCGGGCTGTGGTCGACGGCGTAGTACGCAACCCCGTCGCCGACGGTGAGCACAGGCTGCTCGAAGGTGGTCGGCCGGGCACACCCGAATCCCATGTCCGAATCGCAGGACACGTCGATGATCAGGCTGCCGGGGGTGAAACGCTTCAGCTCGGTCTCCGAGACGAACATCAGTGGAGCGTCGGTGTCCTGGAGTACACAGTTGACCACGATGTCGTGACCGGCCAGCACCTCGGCCGTGGGTACCGGGCCGGTGGCGGTCTGGACCACGGTGCGGCGGGGGCTGTCCTCGGCCCGGTCCAGGTGGTCGAAGGCGACGGACGGGATCGGTGAGGCCACCGCCGTGACATCACGCATGGTGAGCACCGTGATGTCGTGAATACCGAGGGCCTGGAGTGCGGTGATCGCGCCCCGCGCGGTGTTGCCGAAGCCGATGACGGCGGCTGTGAGGTGTCGACCATAGTGGCCGGTGGAGCCGGCCAGCGTCATGGCGTGCAGCACCGAGCAGTAGCCGGCGAGTTCGTTGTTGAGGTGGAACACGTGGACGACGAACCCCCCGGACGGCGTCCAGTGGTCCATCGATTCCCAGGCGATGAGGGTCAGCCGCTTGTCGATGGAGATCTGGGTCAGTTCGGCGTCCTGCACGGCATGTGGCCATCCCCAGAGCACCTGCCCTGTTCGGAGGCTCGCCAGATCCTCCAGGGTGGGCTTGGGCAGCAGCACGACGTCGGTGGTCGCGATGACCTCCTCGCGTGCGCGCAGACCAGAGACCTGGCTGGCGAGATGACTGTCCGAGACGCCGAAGCGGTCACCGTAGCCGCGTTCCAGGACGATCCTCGCCCGCAGGTCGGCGTCGATCCGGTCGAGGTGCCGCGGGTGGATGGGTAGCCGATATTCGTTCTCCTTGTTCGAAGTGGCCAGCACTCCAAGACTGAGCTGCTTCACCTGCGTCCTCTCTGCTGGTGGACCCCTGCCGGTGGACCCCGGCCGAGCGACCCCGGCCGAACGACAGGGGTCCACCTCACCACAATGGCCATCAAATGCGATCACACAGCAATACATGCATAAACTACTGTGTATCGGGCATAACAGGTGTCCGTCACAAAAACCGGATCCAACTCGGTTGACGGCGCACCGCGCCCCGGATGGCATGGTCTCATGCTTTCCGACGACAGCCGGGCGCTCCGGGCGCTCCGGGCGCTCCGGGCGCTCCGGGCGGAACTCAACCACCGGCACCGGGACAAGGCTGCGGCCACGCGGCCCGGACCTCGCGGTGGCGTTCATCGTCCCGCCTCGGCGAGCCACGCGGTCACCTGCCCGACCACCCGGTCAGGGGCCCGGAGCACATCATCGGCGGTGAACCGCAGCACCGTCCATCCGCACAGTTGCAGCCGGTTCGCGCGGACCGCGTCCCTGCGGAAGGCCGCGAGCTCCCGGTGCTGGTCCCCGTCGTACTCGATGCCCAGCCGGCAGTGTGGGTAGGCCAGGTCGAGCCGGGCGACGAACACCCCCCGGTCGCGCACCTCGTACTGCGTCTCCGGCATGGGCAGCCCGGCCAGGACGAGGACGAGACGGGTACGCGTCTCCATCGGCGACTCGGCCCCCGGCGAACTGAGCGCGAGCGCCCGCGCCGCCCGCACACTGCCTGGCAGGGGCCGGAAGCGACGCGAAGCGATCTCGCCAACGGTCGTCACCCGCCGGTTGAGCAGCGCGTCAATCGCGATCACCGCTTCGACGAGGCCCTCGGCTCTCGCCAGATCGAACCCGGTCCTGGCCGGCGTCGTCACCGGAAATCCGGCGCGGCGGAGGATGTCGCCGTCGCCCAGCCGCATTCGGTGCACCCAGAGGTGATCGTGCCGCCGGAGACTCGCCGACCTCGGCACGATCAGGTCAACGGGCGCCGAGGCGTCCGGCGCCAGGTTCGGGCAGTACAGGCCGAGCGCGGATCGGAACCCGAGCACAGTGCCCTTCGGCGCCAGCAGCAGCCCGGCTTCGCACCAGGTGTAGTGGTCGACAAGCACATCCGCCCGGAGGTGGATGTCGGGCAGCAGCCTGCGCCATCCCGGCCCGGCCAGCCGGTCGTGAGAAATCAGGCCCGCGGCGACCGCCTGCGATCCGCGGAACGGCCCGCGGCTCAACACACTTGGGTACCGCACGTGTTGCGACATGCCGCAAGCCTTGCGCAGTCCGCCGTGCCACCACAGCTCGAAGATCGTTATCTGTGGACAAGCCGGCCGTTGTGGAAAGCGTGGCGATCATCCGCCGATGATGCGAGAATCCGCCCCGCCCCGCCCCGCCCCGCCCCGCCCCGCCCCGACGCCGGTCTACACCAGCCGTGGAATCATGGCCCCAGCAGCCGGCTGGTGTAGACCGCGAGCTACGGGGCCACGGGGCCACGGAGCTCCGTAGCCCCGTGGCCGCGAGAGCGGCTCTTACTGAAACAACCGCAGCGGGACGGCTTCGGCCAAGGCCCGGTAGCCGGCCGGGTTCAGGTGCAGATGATCGCCGCCGTCGACCGTCGCCAGGAGTTGCCGGGGGTTCTCCGGATCACGCGTCGCCAGATCGAAATCGATCGTGCTGTCAAAGCGGCGGCTGGTGCGGATCCACCCGTTCACCGCCTGCCGGGCCGCTTCGCGGTATCCGTCGGGGTCGTCGTAGTCGGCGTTGCCGCCGAAGGGCGACAGCGTCGCGCCGTACACCCGGATACCGCGCGCGTGTGCCCGGATGATGATCTGGTCATAGGCCGCGATCAGATCGTCGGCGATCCTCTTCTGGGCCGCCGCCGTGGCCTCGGCCGTGCCGATGTCGTTCACCCCCTCGAAGACGATCAGCCAGATGACCCCGCTCTGTGCCAGCACGTCGCGGTCCAACCGGGCCAGGGCGTTCGGGCCAAGGCCGTCGTTCAGCACCCGGTTGCCGCCGGCCGCCTGGTTCAGGATCGCGATACCGGCCGTCCTCCGGTTGGCCTGGAGCCGTTCGAGCCATTGGTCCGGCCAGCGGTTGTTCATGTTGGTCGTGGAGCCCCTGCCGTCGGTCAGCGAGTCGCCCAGGATGGCGACCGCCATGGTGGTGTTCCCGGAGCACACTTCGACCCCGCTGAGGAAGTACCAGTGCTCGGTGCACGTCGCCGCTGGCAGGTCCTCGGCCTCGACCTGGTTGCCGGCCAGCAGGTAGGAGGTGGTCCTGGAACCGGGGTGCGAGGTGACGCCCCGGGACGGCTGCCCCTCGGCCAGATAGATCGTTACCGTGAGGTTGGACCGGGGTGCCAGTACAAGATCCACCGGATCGGACACTACCTGCGCCCCGGCCGGAACAACCACGGAGGACCGGCCGCCAAACGTCACCGGCCGGGCGCTCCCCGCCTGGATCGCGCTGACGCCGGCCTGCCCGTCGACCGGGAGTGCCACCGAGGCCGTGGTGATGGGCAGCGCGGTGCCCCCGAACGCGTTGGAGAACCGCAGCCGCATCCGCCGTCCGCCCACCGACGTGTGGATGGTCTGGCGCAGCGTGCTGTCGGCCAGCACCATACGGTCCTGGGTGAACGGCTCTGGCGGCAGATTCTGGGGTTCCGTCAGCTGCGGCATCGAGACCCAGGTGTTCACCCAGGGCCCGTCACCCGACGGTGTCGCGCGGCCTTCTGGCCCGGTCGCACCGAATCCGGCAGCGGCATCCATGACCACGATCGTAGATGGCCGGGACCTCGGTCCGGTCGCCCGCGGCGGCGGGCCGACGAGGACTGATCACTCCGAGCAGCGAGATCACCGACAACGCCACGGTCCAGCACGGCGTCCGCCGTCGGGGCGGTCAGCTCGTCGACGATCTCGCCATCGGTGAGAAAGGCGACCCGGTCCGCGTACGACGCGGCCACCGGATCATGCGTGACCATGATGATCGTCTGCCCGAGTTCCCGGACCGAGCGCCCCAGGAAGCTGAGCACCTCCGCCCCGGCCCGGGAGTCGAGGTTCCCGGTCGGCTCGTCGGCGAAGACCACCTCGGGACGGCCGACCAGGGCCCTGGCGCACGCCACCCGCGGCTGCTGTCCCCCGGACAGCTGGTCCGGTGTTGATCCGGCCCCTACCTGGCCAGATGTCGTCACCGGATGCGGCGATCCTGGCGCTTCCGCCGGCTCCGCGGTGGATTTCCAGATCGCCGCCAGTTCGAGGAATGCCGATCCGGCCCCCACGAAGGCTGCAGCCGGTTGCATGAATCGGGAATATAGCTTAGCCTACCCTAATATCGATTTGCCTAAATACCCCGCCACCGGGAGACCCATATGTCTTCTTTCGCCCATATCCGCCGATTTACCCCGCTCCGCGTACTCGCCGTCGCGACGACCGCCATGCTCTTGCTCGCCACGTTCTTCGCCCAGGGCGCCTCGGCCCACGGCTCGACCACCGATCC
Organism: Dactylosporangium sp.; assembly: GCA_013041765.1. Taxonomy (GTDB): domain Bacteria; phylum Actinomycetota; class Actinomycetes; order Mycobacteriales; family Micromonosporaceae; genus JABDRL01. The sequence goes on from JABDRL010000125.1 coordinate 14,092, forward strand.
GGCGTCTCGCAACTACGGTTGCTGGGTGCGCTGGGGCAACGACTTCCAGAATCCCGCCATGGCAACCGAAGATCCCATGTGCTGGCAGGCGTGGCAGGCCGACACGAACGCCATGTGGAACTGGAACGGCCTGTACCGCGAGGGCGTCGGGGGCAACCACCAGGCCGCCGTCCCGGACGGTCAGCTCTGTAGCGCCGGGCGCACCCAGAACGGCCGGTACAACGCGCTCGACACGATCGGCCCCTGGCAGACCGCGCAGAAGAGCACCACATTCCCCGTGAAGGTGTTCGACCAGGCCAGTCACGGGGCCGACTACATCCGGGTCTACGTCACCCGGCAGGGCTTCGACCCGCTCACCCAGCCGCTCGGCTGGGGCGATCTCGACCTGATCGGCCAGATCGGCGACACCCCCGCCAGCCAGTGGACCCCGGTCGCCACCGGCGGCGTCACCACCACGGTGAACGCGAGCGCCCCCGGACGCACCGGACGGCACATCGTGTACACAATCTGGCAGGCCAGCCACATGGACCAGTCCTACTACTGGTGCAGCGACGTGACCTTCTCGTAGCCGACGACGGCTTCAGTGGTCTCTGGACCGACAACGTCAGCGGTCGAACGGGCATGGCAACGGCGCCGTGCCCGTTCCACGTCGGGTCGCCCGCCGCCGTCTGCGGGACTGGGTGGTGCGGCTGGAACGGCGTTCGGAAGTCCCCGCGGTCAACCGCACCACGACGGTTGTCAGCTCGCGGTGTTCGGGGTGAGACCGACGATGCAGAAGGCCGCGCCCTCGGGGTCACTGACGCCGGCGAGCCGGCCGTAGGGCGAGTCGTGCGGCGGATACCGCAGCGCTCCCCCGGCCTCGGTGACCCGGACGATCGCCGCATCCGTGTCGTCAACGCCGAAGTAGATCATCCAGTGTGGCGGGACGTCGCCCATCTCCGGCGGCATCAGCATCCGTCCGCAGATCTCCTTGCCCGCGAGGCTCCAGACGGTGTAGTCGAAGTCGCCCTGGCCGATCTGCCGCTGCTCGTAGCCGAACAGCCCGTGGTAGAACCGGTCGGCGGCGGCCGACTCGCGGGTGTTGAGTTCGGCCCAGGCGAACGCGCCCAGCCCGCCGGTGCTGGCGAAGCCGAGGTGGCCCTCGGGCTGCCACACGCCGAACGCCGCACCGGCGGGGTCGGCGCCGAACGCCATCCGGCCGCTGCCGGGCACGTCCATCGGTTCCACCATGATCCGGCCGCCCGACGCGGTGATCGCCTGCGCGGTCTCGTCCGTCTGCGCCGTGGACAGGTACAGCGCCCAGTGCGGGGGGATGTCGCCCATCTGGGACTGCCACGGCATCAGGCCAGCGACGGGTTTGCCGTCGGCAAGACACAAGGCGTAGCCGCCCGACTCCGGGCCACCGATCTGGTAGGTCCAGCCAAACACCTTCTGGTAAAAGTCGCGGGCGGCTTCCGGGTCCCGCGCCATGATGTCGGCCCAGCAGGGCTCGCCGTCGATATAGCTCGTGCGCTCGACCATAGATCCTCCATCCTCCGTGGCCTTCAGCCACACAACAGTGTCCCGCATGACCGGACGAATTCCACTATTTCGGGGCTTACAGCGGAATCACATCACCATCTATTGGGCATGTAGGCATGCCTAACCTTACTGTAGAGTGCCCGTCGTGACTCTCGATCAGGCTCCGTCGGGCCATCCCGTGACCATTGACCGACCGGACGCGGCCACCGCACGCACCCGGCGACTCGCCGAGATGGGGCTACGGGCCGGCACGACCGTAACTCCCGCGCACCGTGTCGCCGGCGGCGGCCGGATCGTCCGGATCGGGGCCGTCCGCGTCGCGGTGGCCCGGGCCGTGCTGGCCCGGCTGTCGCTGCGCGACCAGCGCTCCGACACCGCCACACCCGACACCGCACCCAGCGCCGCGGCGGATCCCGGCGTGGCCGACGGCACCGGCCGGTCGGAGATCTCCGGGCACCAGCCGGTCCCAGCGCACCGGGGCTGCC
>JABDRL010000139.1 GCA_013041765.1 Dactylosporangium sp.
CGCAGCCCCGACCAGTACGAGGCCGCCTACCATCAGGGGGCCCTGGAATCGCCGGCATCACCCGCCAACGACCTGGCCCCGGCCGGAGCCAGGTAGCCCGACTCTCCAGGGAACCGGGGGACCTTCAAACAGTGATGGGGTCGACGCTATGCGCACTCGTACTCGTGTGGTCGCCGTGGATATCGGTTCCGTACAACGGCCGTCGAAGTTCGCTTGGGCGGCGTTCGACGCCCCCGACCGAGACCTGGCTGACCAGGGCACCGATCCGGCCACCGCGGTGGCCGCGCTGGCGGCGGGCATCGACAGTGGTCGGCCGGCCATCCTGCTGCTGGAATCACCCATGGCGGTGCCGGTGCCCTCGACCGCCGGTGACGGTTGGCAGTCTCTGGGCAAGGCCCGCGATGGTGAAGGTAACCGGCCGTTCTCCGCCGGCGCCGGGGCGGGTGTCCTGGCGACCGGACTGGTCCAGGGCAGCTGGATGCTGCGGCTCCTGGCCGAGACCGTGCCTGCGGTGACCGTGACGACCCGGTTCGCCGTGTGGCACGGCGGTGACGCACAGCTCCTACTCGGCGAGGCGTTCGTCTCCGGCACCGGTAAACCGGTGTTGGCGGGATCCGACCAGCATGCCGCCGACGCGGCTGCCGCCGGGTTGGCGATGCTGGACCGTCTGGACGCTGGTGAGCCCTTCACCTCCGATGTCCGGTGCGCGCCGCACGGCGCATTCAACCTTCTGGCGGCCATGGCCTGCTGGGCAGGGTTGCACCTCGACCCCGACGAGATCCGCGATGACATCCTGGTCATCCGTGCCTGTCCAGCGCTGACATCCTGACCGGCTATACAACCCAACCGACGTCAAACCGTCGACCCGACTGGGGCGGAGCGAGAAACACCGCCTGGGTGCGGCTTCTACGGCACGTTCGTCCAGCGCCAGGGGCGCGGGCCGTGGTTTCCGCGGATACAGGCCAGCCGGTACCGGGCTTTCCAACGCACCAGGGTGCTGGTCTGCCACCTGGAATGCGAAGGTGACCTTCCTGATCTCCCTCGCGTCGCGAAGTGTGCTGAATCCGTCCCAGGTGGTCACGTCGTACCCGCCGTAGGACTGGCAGAACGACTGCCACCCGCTCCGGGCCAGCGAGCCGAAGGTGGTGTAGCCGACCGGGGGTGAAACGGTCCCGGGGAGACGGCCTACGACGGGCCGTCACCGGGCTGCTCAGCGTGGGGAACTTGATCTAGCCAAACTGGGGAATTTCGCGTAGCGCCATCACGGCCAGTACCTGGCCATCCAGTGGACACCCACCGGCCGCCACCGCGCCGCGATCTCACCCCACCAGAACTCGAATCAGCGAAGGAGCGAGGCACTATGAAGCCAGCATCAGGTTCCGGGCCTGCTGGGTGGTCCACGCCCCGTCCGGGTTGGCCGTGATCCCGAGGATGTGCACGTACCTCGTCCCGACTTCCATGACAAAGAACACGTAGACCCGGCGGAGGGTGACCGCGCAGTCCACGCCGAAGAAATCGCAGGCCAGCATGGTTGACGCCTGCGTACGCAGGAACTTCCGCCAGGTCGTGTGATCCCGACGTACCGGGGCCGGCGGGACACCGGACCGCTTGAGGATCCGCCGGATCGTCGATGTACCGACCTGGTGGCCGAGGTTACGCAGTTCACCGCGGATGCGCTGGTAACCCCAGCCGGGATTATCGGTAGCCATCTGCCTGATCAGCTCCGCGACGGCGGGGTCGACCGGGGCCGGCCTGGCGTGTTCGGATAGGTCCAGTGCTTGGCGACGAGTGTTCGTTGGCGAGAACGTTCCTCCTCGCGGCTCTTGGGGCGAGCGGTCCAGATTGCCAGCCATGCGGACACCGAGGCGGTCACTATCGCGGCGATCAACACCCATGGAATGGTGCCGACGACCGAGGGGCCGGACGCCGCCGATTGAACCGGAGAGGCTGGAGACACCGGAACGCTCGACAACGTGGCCCCTGGCGTGGGCGTCGTCGGCGTGGGCGTCGGGTTCACGCCGTCTCCTCTCCGTGTGGCGCTTCGTCTCCGGCCCAGGTGCCGGTGCGCCGCCACCATTCTTCACGCACCAGGTGCGCGACGACATGGCCCAACAGCGCTGCGGCGCCATCGCGACGGATCCATCGCCGGTCTCGCCCGTCGAATGGCCACCACATGCACAGTTCTCCCCCGGCATATCGGTGCGGCGAGTCCGTTGGTCCATCCACGAAGATCCAAGGAACCTCAGGTGAGCCAGGAGCGAAGACCACCGTAATCTGACGCGCTACGACCCCGGGTGGGGTCACCGTGCAGCGAACGGCGAACCCCCCACGGTGCTTCCGAGGCGGACGAACCTGTCGGACCGGTACGCCGGTCGCCCGCAACTCGGCGAGAAACCGTAGGCGCAGGACGGGCTTGGCGAACCAGGCAGGCTCACGCCACGCGACGATCACTGCGGCGACCGGCCACCGTACGCACGGGTCGGCACCACAAGGGCGGCTGGCCCGGCCAGGCCGAGCGCGGTGGTGGACACCGGCTTGCGCTGCTGCAGCAGCTTGACCACGCTGGCCAGACCACTGCTATCCGGATCGTCGATGTACTTCCAGGCTCGCCCACGCCATCGGCGTCGGACGGCAACGGATCAGCCGCCTGGAAAACGGCCACGTGCGCCCCGACCTCGACGAGATCATGCGGATCCTCGACACCCTCGGCGTCGGCGAGAAGCGCTGGAATCAGATCATGACGATCGCCCGGGAGGCCGCCGAGCACGGCTGGTGGGAGAAGTTCGCCGACGAGATGGGCCCCCGCCAGGCGCTCTACGCCAATCTCGAAGCCGGCGCCCGTAGCATCCACGAGTACCAGATGACGCTGCTGCCGGGCCTTATGCAGATCCCGACGTTCACCGAGCACCGGGCCCGCGCAGACCGGGCCACCTACCCGGAACCGTTCGACCCGGCCAGATCCTTGGAGGCCCGCGCCGCCCGGCAGCGGGTGCTGGAACGTCCCGGCGGACCGTCCTACGAGGTCATCATTGACGAACTGGCGGTGCGCAGGCACGCGGCCCCGGCCTCGACGGTCGCCACCCAGCTCAACCACATCATCGACGCTGGCCATCACCGGCCGAAGGTCACCATCCGGGTGCTGCGGATGGATGCGAGGATCGCCGGGCACGCCATCCCCCGCTCGGCGTTCTTCACGTACCGGTACCCGGATGCGAAGGATCCGGTGGTGGTCGCCGTGGACACCGTCACCTCGGACCTGGTCTTTACCGACCCTGGCGAGGTCGGCCTCTACCTGACCTTGTACCAGCGGCTGGCCGACGCCGCACTCAGTCCCGCTGACAGCTTGGACTTCCTGGCCACAGTGGCGCAGGAACTGCCCGACGAGATAGGAAGCCCACGATGATCCAGAGCCCTGTGATCCCCGAATCCGCGACACCCAATCGTCCGGTGTTCACCGGATGGCGCAAATCCAGCCGAAGCGGCGGTGGCGACAACTGCGTGGAGATCGCCGTCTCCGCTGGCCGCCACGTTGGCGTCCGCGACTCGAAAGATCAACAAGGCCCGGTGCTGGCGTTCACCCTGGAAAAATGGGTGGCCTTCACCTCCGGAATCCGTGACGGCGAGTTCGACCTGTGACCGTCTGCCCGGGTTGGGGCCGGTGGGGCGTGAGCGTTGACAGCAACTGCCCACCCGTTCCCCGACCGGTCGGCGGGGGTGAGCGGTGACCACACCGGTGCGCAGGGCGCTGGCAGCCGCGCATCGTTTCGCGGCCCACCTGGAGATGCGCGATGGCTACCTGCTCGACGACCCGGCGTTCCTCGCCTGGCAACAGGGACACCGCGACGATCCTGATGACCGCGCCTCCTGGCGGCGTCCGTGGCTGGACGTGGTGGTGGAGGCGACCGGCCGGGGCGTGGTGATGCGTCGGGCCCGGATCGTGTCCGAGCCGATCAGCGACTACATCCGCTACGAGTACGACGGCACCTTCACCAACATCGCCGCCGGTGAGGACGTTCGGTGGCTGCCCCGCAGGCAGACCCGAGACCTGGCGATTCCTGGCGTCGACTTCTGGGTCTTCGACAACAACCTGGTGATCTTCAATCACTTCAGTGGTGATGGTCAGCCAGCCGAGCCCACCATGGAGCCGTGCGACGACCGGGGCGTGGCCGAGTTGTGCGCGACGGCGTTCGAAGCTGTGTGGCAGCGGGCGATCCCGCATGCTGAGTATCGCCCTATCTGAGTGCCCTGTCCGAATGCGCACCGGTCGGCCGCTGCGTGGAGGCGCTTGACCGTTTAGTCGTCGCGATGAACGATGGAGCTGTTGCAACGATCTGCAACATGATTGAGGAGGTACCTTATGGACTTGACCTTGATCGGTAAGGATCCGGAGTCACATCCGGGCGGTTCTCCGACTGTGTATCGCACTGACCGGGGTAGCTGGGTCGTGCAGGGCTGGGTCGTTGACGACCCGGAAGCCTTGGCTCTGATGGACATCCCGGACGGAGAGACCTGTGTCGAGATCCCCGACCGGATGCTGACCTTCCTCCGGCAGGAGAGGTAGATGGGCCTGACTAGCCAGGAATTCGAGGAGCTGCCGTATCAGGTGCAGCGCGAGGCGCTGCACCTCAACATGCGCGACGCCTACGGCACGACGACCGAACTGCCACAGCTGGCGAAGTGGCAGGCCGGCGAGGTCGACGACTTTGCCTGGCTACAGCCGTGGTGCGACCTGATGCGGGCCAGCACGGCAGCCGGCAAGGTGTTCCGTCGGGCCAACGTCGTATCTGAACCGCTGAGCGACTACCACCAGTGGGCGCTGGCCATCGAGGTGCCGATGGTCGCGGCTGGCCAGGACATCCGCTGGATCTCCCGGCGGAACGTGTCCACCTTGCTGTTTCCCGGCAACGACTTCTGGCTCTTCGACGACGAGCTGGTGGTGTTTCTGCACTACACCGGTACCGGGATGAACGCCGACTTTGAGACGTGCACCGACCCGGCGATCATCAAGCGGTGCCGGGACTCCTTCGAGGCGGTGTGGGCCCTGGGGGTTCCGCACGGAGAGTACCGTCCGGTGTCGTGAGCCAGGTTCCGGGCGAGGTCCAGGAGGTCCGGGACGCGTTTGGCGCCCGGCTGAGGGAGTTGCGCCAGCAGGCGAGCCTCACCGGCCGGGCCCTTGCCGAGCGCACGGGGCTGCACTTCACGAAGGTCAGCCGGGTCGAACATGGCCGGCAGACCCTGACCGACGCCGAACTGCGGGCCTGGTGCGTGGCGTGCGGGGCCGCCGACCAGGCCCAGGATCTGATCGCCATGGCGCGCACCATCGACTCGCTGTACCGCGAGTGGCGCCGGATGACCCGAGCCGGGCTGCGCGGGCTGCAGGAGACGGTGACCCGCCGCTACCGGCACGTCCGACTGCTACGGATCTACGAACGCACCGTGATCCCCGGTCTGTTGCAGATCCCTGGCTACTCCGACGCGAGCATGGCGCAGTGGGTGGCGCTGATGGGACTGCCCGATGACGCCGAGTCGGCCACGGCCACGCGGCTGGCCAGCCAGCAGGTGCTGCACAGTGGCCTGCGGCGGTTCGTGTTCGTACTGGAGGAGCAGGCGCTGCGGACCCGGTTTGGCGACCCGGGCGTGATGGTCGACCAGCTCGACCATCTACTGAGTGTGCTGTCCCTTCCTCGGGTGAGTCTCGGGATCGTCCCGGCGATGGCCGAACGGACCTTCGTCTCCCAGGTCCCGTTCTGGGTCTGGGACGACGACAAGGTCACCCTGGAGACGATCTCCGCCGAGGTGGAGATCACCCGTCCGGACGAAGTGTCTCTCTACGCCGCGGCCTTCGACCTCATCCGGCAGTCCGCCGTGTACGGCGGCCAGGCCAGAGGACTGATCACCGCGATCCGGGACGAGTTCCAGCGCCTGCGCGGAGGCGACGCCTGACCAGAACTGGCGGCCCGCCGGAGTCTGAGCCAACACCAGGCCGGCAACAGAGGCGCTGGCCACTGCGTCGATGGTGATGTTCGGGTGACCGCCGTTGCGGCGACCTATACGCGCGGAGTGCAACTATTTGCAATATCGTTGCTCGTCGGGATGGGCGGTTTCTACCGTCGTGGGTACACCATGCCGCCGACGACTTGACCATCCGTTTCCTGCTGAAGAGCGCGACGCGTGGACCTGCCGGGGCATTCTGCGACCAGCTCGGTTGGGGGTACCCGTTGTGCGCCGCACGTCCCGCATCCCGAACCAGGAGTTGCGGCAGGCCAGGCTGCGTACTCCCTCCCCATCGGAGCCGGACCGGCCGATGTCGCGATCCGAACTCGCCGAGACGGTCAACACCTGGCTGTACGAGAAGACCCGGCGTGTGTTCTCCATGAGCGCCAACCAGATCGGTAAGTACGAGCGCGGGGAGAACCACTGGCCGCGCCAGTACTACCGGGATGCACTCCGCGCGGTCCTGCACGTGACCACGGACGCCGACCTCGGGTTCCGTCCCACCCGCCGCAGCACCGAGGAACTCCTCGACCAGCGGCCCGAGGAACACGACACCAGCAACCCCGTGCCTGTGCTGGCGCCGACGGCCGAACACAGGGCACCAGCAGCCCGAGACGCCTGGTCCAGTCCCGGGGAGGTGGAACCGATACATCGACGCACGCTCCTGGCAGCCGTCCCGGCGGTGGCGGGCCTTGGCGCGCTCACCGTCGCGCTGGGTACGGAGACCACCCGCCACGAGCTGTCCGCGGCCTTCGCCGACGCCTCCGACGAGCGGGCGGTACCGGGCGGGGACTGCGACGAGTGGAATGAGATCGTTCGCGAGTACGGCTACCGGTACCTGGCGACCTCGCCTGCCGACCTGCTCGGCGATTTGAACGCCGACCTGCGCACCATCCAGGTCGCCGTGCACGCCGCCCGCGACGATGCGGTCCGGCGCAGGCTGTGTGGGGCCGCGTCGAGGCTCGCGGTGTTCCAGGGCATGGTGCTGGGCGACCTCGGTGACCTGCACCAGGGGCGACGCTGGTGGCGCACCGCCGTCACGCTGTCCGACCGCTGCGAGGACCGCAGCGTCATGATGTGGGTCCGGGGACGGCAGATCGTGCGCGCCCAGTACGAGCAGCTGCCCGTCGCCGCCGTCCTCGACCTGGTCCGGCGGGCCGAGCCGATCGCGGCCACCGCGCCGCTGGTGTCGTGGACCGAGTTCGTCGGCGGCAAGGCCCAGGCCCTGGCGATGGCGGGCCGGGCCGAGGAAGCCCGGGTGACCCTGACGGATGTGTACCGGGTCTTCGAGCAGCAGCCCGCCGAGGTCGTCGCCGACAGCGGTTCCCTGCTGGGGTGGCCCATCGACCGGGTGCGCTACACCGAGTCCTACGTGTACTCCCACCTCGGTGACCTCACCGCCGCCGACCTCGCCCAGCGACAGGCAATCCAGGCGTACCCGCCCGGCTATCGTCGCGGACCAGCCCAGATCGAACTCCAGCGGGCACTGTGCCTGATCGCCGCTGGCGACGGTCACGAAGGCACTCGCCACGCCCACCAGGTGCTCACCGCGCTGCCGGCCGCCGACCGCAACCGCCCGGTGGTCGATCTCGCCCAGCGAGTTCTGCGGACCGTTCCGGTCGGCGAGCGGAATCGCCCTCGCGCCGTCGAGTACCGCGACCTGCTCGCCCAGATCGACGGTCCCACAGCAACCGCCGCGTGACACCGCTTCACCCTGGTACCCGGCCGTCCAGGACTGCGCGAACGGCGTTCAAGGCGCCGGAGACGTTCGCGTCAACGGGTTGTGTCGCGTCGAGACGTACCCGATGGAGACCGGCCCATGCGGGAACACGATCTATGAACGTCGTGAACTCGCGGTGGAGCGCGCGGAGATAGCGCAGGTAGCCGGGATCGGCGCGTTCTTCGGCGGTCAGCCGGTCGAGAATCTGGTCGGGGCTGCCAATCACCTGCAGCTCGATCGAGAGGCAGGCGGTCTCGGCGGCCAACCGTTCCACAGCGTCGCGGAGTCGCCCGACGTGGTCTGCGAGGTCGATCGCCTGGTGGTGTCCCGTTTGGATACCGGTCCGCAGGTGCGCTCGGGCGGAGGCGACGACGGTTGCTGGCCCACGGTCGACGAGCACGACTACTCGGTTCCCGGCGTCGCGACCGAGGTTCTCGATGGTCTGGAGCCGTCGGGTCTGTCCGGTGAGCAGCGCTGCGGCGATGTGGGTGGCGTCGGTGCTGGTCACCCAGGGTGTGAAGTCCGCAGGTGTGGCCAGCGCTGGCAGGAACCGCCACAGTGGCAAGGCTGTGACCGCCCGGCCCGGCGCGAGTGCGTGGGCCAGCCGGTCCAGGAGGGTCGTCTTGCCGGATCCGTCAACGCCGTCCAAGAACGCAACCGTCATGAGCGGATCAACCAGCTGGCGTGGCGTGGCTGCTGGATGCGCCCGAGGACGTCAGGGCGATCAGGGCGTCGATGGCGTCGGGTACCCGCTCGGCCAGGGCCGCTATCTGTTGGAGGTCCCGGGCTCCGTCGCGGCGGAACGCGTCGTAGCCGTCCAGCACCGGGCTCATGGGGTTGCCGGCCCAGCGGGTACGCAGGAGGCTGGCGACGGTCGGCAGTCGCAGCGGGGTGCGGGGGTCGAGGTTCGCGGCGACGATCCGGGCGGTACTGCCCGCCGCCGACAGGGTTCTGCGGATCCGATCTCGTTGCGTCGCGTCACCTTCGGCCGGCTCGGTCAGTTTGGCGGTGGCGAAGTCACGGAGGGCGATGAGATCATCCCGCTGGACCCGCACGCGGTCGCCGCTGTCCGAGGCCGGCTCGCGAGGATCGGGTTCGTGGAGGTCGGGACTGGTGGCTCCGGCGATGACGGCGACATCGACGCCGATCCGGCTCAGCGCGACCTGGAGTTTGCGGCTACGCAGCGAGTCGCCGCAGGTCAGATCGCGGCCGTGGCGGTCGGCGCAGCGGATGGAGACCTTGACCCCGGATTGCCGGCTGAGGTCTGTGGCCATGGTGGTGAGTGCCTCGGCCAGTGCCGCTGTGCGGGTGTCAGCGGTCGGTGGCTCGCTGGGCAGGCCGTAGCCGATCAGGTCGAGGTCGCTCCACCCGTTGACGAAGTCACCTCGGGCGCCCGAGCCGCACACCGCCACCCCCGCACCAGGTTGGTCTGCCAGGATCGCCGACGCCTCGGACGCGGCCTGGCGAACGAGACGGTCGAGGAACCGGCTGTGGGGTACCGGGGTGGAGCGCCGCCAGGCGAGGAGATCGGAGGCCCGGTCGAGGTAGACGGCGAACCCGGGGTGGGTGGCGACGTCAGCAGCCTGGTCGAGGTCGACCCACCGGGCGGCGGTGAAGCCCTCCCCGGCCAGGATGCTCGTGGTCGGGTCGTCGGTGGTGAGCAGGAACCAGTCGACGGTCTTGGCCGCAGGCTGCCCGTCGTTGTCGGTGAACGCGTAGTGGTCCTGGCCGAGGTACCCGGCGTAGGCGAGGTCGCACAACCCGGCCTCCTCGGTGACCTCCCGGAGCGCCGCTGCCAGGGGTGACTCGCCGGGTTCCAGGCGCCCCTTCGGGGCGACGGTCTGCCGCTGGCCGGTGACGCGGACCTGGTCGAGTAGCAGCACCCGGGGATGGTCGACGTCGGTGGTGACAACCGCTCCGGCGGAGGTGTGCTGGCGCATCGTGGTCATGTTCCCTTTTGGTCGGTGGCGGTCAAGGTCGCGTGGTTGGTTAGGGACGTATGGGCGGTGGCGAGCAGCCGATCGAGGCGGGTGAAAAAGGTCGCAAGGTCGCCATCATTGTCGATCCAGTCAGTGGCGATCCGCCGCCAGTACTCCCACTGGTCGACCACGTGCTTCCTGCCGTCCTTGGCGTCAACGATCCGGGCGGCCTGCTGGATGTCCACGCCTCTGGCCCGCGCGAGCCGGCCGATCCGTACGGTCCGGGGCGCGGTGATGAAGACGATCCGGACAGGACCAGGCCACACGCGGACGGTGGCCTCGGCCAGCGCGGCGTCGATGAAGCTCTCGACCATCAGTACCGGCGGATCATCTGTTTCCGGCAGGTTCACGATCGCTGTGAGGAACTCGGCCGGGTCGAAGTTCTCCCGCATCGTCACGCCCTCGTGCTCGACCGGCGTCCCGCTGGTCAGTGTGGTCAGGATCGTACGGATCTTGATCCGTCGCGCGCCGCGCGCCGCGAGATGCGTTCCGGCGGTGGACTTGCCCGCCTCGCTGGTGCCCGCGAGCAGGATCAGCGCACTTCTCATGCCACGACCTCGGCGATGGCGTGGCGGGCGGCGGCCACGCTGGCCGGAAGGTCGCCCGGCGCGCCGATCCCCACCCGGAAGGCCGGGACCCTGGCCAGGGCGTCGAGCACCCGCCGTGCCTCGGCACTTCCAGCGGAGGACACGTCCTGATCGGGGACGTGCACCTGCGCCGGAGTGTCGAAGATCGAGACATGGTCCAGCCCTGGATCGGCCAGCTTCCGGGCATGATCGGTCACCGCCGGGCGAAGCAGGTCCCGCACCGAGGCGACGGCGACCGGCACCGTACGACCGGGTGCCAGCCCCTGGTCGGGGACCAGAATCAGCCGCAGGGCGGCGTCGCGGCACTCGGCGATGGAGAAGCAGGGGCGCAGATCGTCGGCGAACAGCAGCGCCCCCTCAGCCCGGACCTCGGGTGCCAGGTGCGGGCGCATGTCGTCGCGCAGGTGCCACGGCCAGTACGGCGTCGCCAGCACCCGAACCTCATCCGAGGCGAGGCGCACGAAGGCGAACTCGTCGACCAGGAGTCGGCCGCAGGCGGCGGCCAGCCCCATCGTCAGGGAGGTCTTGCCCTGTCCCAGGCCACCATCGAGCACCGCGACCGTCCCAGCATCACCGCCCGAGTGGTCGGCTCCCAGATCGAGCGTCAGGGCACAGCCGTGCAGCAGCGCCAGACCGGAGTCCGCCCCGTGAACAGCGGAAACCCCCCGAGCCATCGCTTGGAGGACCGCGATCAGCGCCTGATCGGCGCTCATCGCGACCATCTCGGGAAGCGCGAGCGTGATCGCCCTACTCGGCGGGTCCACCGTAAGGTGTGCGGCCCGGTCAGTGGCCACGTGGAACCGTTGCCCGGCCCGCGTGTGCGGGATCCGGTGGCTCTGGGAGATCCGCGTGACGAAGTCGTGGATCTGGCAGTGGTCGGGTCGGTCTGCCGTGACCTGCACGAGCAGGCCACCGAGGCGCACGGTCCGCATCAGTGCTCCTCGGGCTTGCGCAGCACCAGCCACATCGAGTACGCCCCGTGCCGGGTCCGGACCGGGGTCAGGTGCCCGTCGAGCAGCCCCGCCTCGCTGCTGACCACCGCATGCGGGCCGAGGCCACAGCGCTCAGCCAGCATCCGCAGTTCGCGGACGGTCGTCAGGTGGGCGAAGCCGGGGGCCGCCCCGGCGGCCTTGTTCGCCAGGTACAGAATGTCGCGGTCTGGGATCGGCACTGACCGGCCTCGGCTGCCGTAGGTGTGCAGCCGGCGGGCCAGCAGATCCAGTAGGTTCGCCGCGCGGACCAGGCCGAGGCATCCCTGGTGGTGCCAGTTGAACGCCTCGACGAGCACCATGCCGCCGGGGGTGCAGACCCGCCACAGTTCACCGATGGTCGCCAACCGCTCGTCGTCGCTGGCCAGGGCGTTGAAGGAGAAACGAAGGCACCACACCTGGTCGAAGAAGTCGTCGGGCATCGGCAGGCAGGTCATGCTCGCCTCGACGTACTCGACCCTGGGCGCGGCCTGTCGGGCGGCGTCGATGGCGGCGGTGTTGATGTCCACTCCGGTAATCCGCCCGCCAAGCTCGGCGACGGCGCGGGTGACCCGGCCCGCACCGCAGCCGACGTCGAGAATGCGTGCGTCGCGACCGTGGCGTTCCCACAGCCGCTCCTCGCATCCGCGCAGCCCGGCGGCGGTGTAGAAGGAGGTCTCGGTCGCGTAGTGCGCCTCGTTGAGGGTGCGAATCATTCGGCTGTAGTCGATGTCGAACGGGCGTTGCTCGGTGGCGTCGCTTCGAGGTGGCGGGGGCATACCGTCCACCGTGACCGACCACGTCGGAGCCCAGGAATCCCCAACGGTGGGGCAAGTTATGGGGAGAACAAGGGGGAAGACTCCCTGGCACGAGTATTCGCGCTGGTCAGGCGCTCTGCCGTCCAACGGCACGCCTTGTATCCGTCTGCAGACGCTGACATGCTGGGGCCGGTCAGCCCGGATGGGAACCACGTCCCGGCACCGTGCCGGGCTGGGCAGGGCGGAAAGGTCATGATCTATGGGGCGTCGCGCGAACAACCTGCTGCGCCAGGCCAGGCTGCGCATGCCGTCGCCATCCGGCTCCGGCCAGCCGATGTCGCGCGCTGACCTGGCCGAGGCCGCCAACCGCTGGCTGTACGAGCAGACCAAGAAGACGTTCGCGATGGACGCCAACCAGATTGGAAAGTACGAGCGCGGGGAGAACCGATGGCCGCATCTGCACTACCGGCAGGCCCTCTGCGCGGTCCTCGACGCCAATCGCCCCGCCGACCTGGGTTTCTACCCACATAGGACAACGTCGGCCAGCCCGGCAGAACCTCCTACCTGCGGGGCTTCCTTCCCGCTTGGACTCCCCAATGAGCCAGTCGAGCAACCAGCTCCAGTGAGGACCGGCGCGGTACTCATCGCGCGGCTGGACACCCCGGTGCCGCACGCGGACCCGAGCCCGGCACCGAGACTGGACATTCCTGTGCCGAGGGTGGAGCTGGGCAGTCCGCCCGATCCCGGCAACACTGGTCACCATGAGTCCGTGCCGTTCGAGCCGCCCCCGGGCGAGACCATGCGCCGCCGGTCCCTGCTCGGGCTGAGCGCCTCGGCCCTGTTCGCCGCCGCGGTCTCCGCCGATACCCGCCAGGCCGGCGGCCCGGACCTGGTGACCGCGCTGACCAGCCACACGGAGCCCACCGAGGCCGAACCGGTCAGCCCGCATGTGCTCGCCACGACGGTCGCCGCAGCCAAACGCCAGTACCAGTCGTGCCTGTGAGCTTCCCCCCTTCAACCGGACACCCCGATACCTGGCGGCCGTCGGCTCCCGGCCGGGCACGCATCTGCTGCTCGACCTGGAACGCCTTGGTTTGCTGACCGTCACCGGCGACCGGCGGCGGTCCGGTGACCTGATGCGGTATCTGGCCGCCGAACTGGCCTGCAACGCCTGGAGCGACCATGCCGAGGTCACCGTCGCCGGTTTCGACGTCACCGAAACCCACCAGCTGATCGCGGTGGGCGGCGAGCGCATCGAGGCCGCCACCAGTATCCAGGCCGCCATCGACCGTATCCGCCGTCGGGCCGCGCAGGTGGTGCGCTCGGTGGACCACCTGGCCGCGGGCGATCCCCTGGCCGGCCGGATTGCCGATATCGCCGCCGATGCTTGGATGCCCCACCTACTACTGGTCGATCACCCGAACCCCGACCAGACCGCCGCGCTTGCGGCGCTCGACGCGGATCTGGCCGCCACCGGCCGTGGTGGGGTGGCTGTCGTGGCCACCGCGGGGCGGGCGATCGGCCGCTGGTCGGTTGACCTGGACGCCGACGGTCGGTTGACCATCGCGTTCCTCGGCCTCAGCGGCGAGGACGAGACCACCCTGAGCGCCGCTGGCCTGCCCCGCGGCGAACTGGACACCCTGGCCGATCTCCTCACCCGGGCCCGGGGTACCAGCGTGAGTCGATCTCCTGGTCACCGTGAGGACGAG
>JABDRL010000141.1 GCA_013041765.1 Dactylosporangium sp.
GCCACCGCGCCCGGCTCCGGCCCCCGGGCCCTGCTGGGCCGCGAGGTCGGCCAGCACCTGTCCGACCAGGTCTGGAGCGTCTGGGCCGAGGAGGCCGAGACGGTCACCCGCGAGCTGATCGGCGCCGACCCCGACGGCGCGGCCCGGGTCCTGGCCCGCGCCGAGGTGCTCTGCGACAGCGTCGAGGCCGCCGGGCTCGCCGCCGCCTCCGACGTGCTCCAACGCGGCCTGACCGCTCGCCTGGCCGACCTCGGCGAAGCCCTGCGCCGCTGCGCCGACCGAGTAATGGTCCGGGCCGATCGCGACGGCCCGGACGCACCGCTGGTCGACGTGACGTTGCTGGCGGCGGTGGAGCAGGCCCGGGAGCGGGTCGCGGCGCACGCCCTGGCTCAGCACCCCGACGAGCTACGGGTCTCCCGGGCGTTCGCCGGTGTCCGGCTGGCCCGCTGGCTGACCCAGCCGGCGCTCCCCGCAGGTACGGACTTCGCCCTGCTGGTCACCCGCCACCGCGACGAGGATGCCTGGGCCGACCGGGCGGTCGCCGCGGCCTGGGCCGGGGTCGACGACGAGGCCCTGGCCCGTGGGCTGCGGGCCGTGCTCGCCGCCGCCCGGTTGCGCCGTCAGGCCCACGACAGCGCCTTCGGCCAGGCCCTGGCCGGCCAAGTCGAGCAGCACGCGGCTGCCCCGGCCGGTGGTGTCCATCTGGAGGATCTGCTGGCCGCAACGGTCCTGCCGCTGGCCAAGCGGCGCCCGGTCCTGCTGGTCGTCGCCGATGGGATGAGCCAGGCCGTGGCCACCGAGGTCGTCGACGATGTCGTCCGCCGCTACGACAGCTGGCTGGAGTGCCTACCCGCCGGGCGCGACCGGCGCGTTGCCGCCGTCGCCGCCCTGCCGTCGCTGACCAAGGTCTGTCGGGCCAGCCTGTTCAGCGGTGAACTGACCGTCGGCGAGCAGTCGGTGGAACGCAGCGGTCTGGAGGTGCTCGGCAAGGGCCACGGTGTGACCACCCGCCTGTTCCACAAGATCGCGCTGGACAGCAGCCCGGACGGTTACGCCCTGGCCGACGACGTGCGCACCGCCATCGACGACGTCGTTGACGTCCAGCTCGTGGCGTGCGTGCTCAACACCATCGACGACGCCCTGGACCGCTCTGACCCCGGCGGTACCGCCTGGGGTGCCGACACCGTCAAGCATCTGCGACCGCTGCTGGACCGGGCCCGGCGGGCCGGGCGGATCGTCGTGCTCACCGCCGACCACGGCCACGTCGTCGAACGTCGCCAAGGCCGGGTGCAACCGGCGGCGGCCTCCAGCAACCGTTCCCGGCCAGCTGGCCCTGGCGCTGCGGTCGGCGATGGTGAGATCCGGGTCCGCGGGCGGCGCGTGCTGCTGCACGACGGTGAGGCGATCCTCGCCGTGGACGAGCAGCTGCGCTACGGGCCGCTCAAGGCCGGCTACCACGGCGGCGGCGCCCCCGCCGAGGTCGTGGTCCCGGTCAGCGTGCTGGCCGTCGGCGAGGCCCCCGAGGGCTGGCGGCTGGCACCCCCGCAGTCCCCGGCCTGGTGGCGCGGCCCGGTCGCCGATACCAGCACCAGCCCCGACGTGGTCACCGACGCACCAGGTGCCGGGGGCAGGGGTGCCGGGGCACGGCAGGCCGCGGCCAGACTCGCCGGCTCCGACCTCACGACCCCCACCCTGTTCGACCCGGAACCCGCAGCCCCGGCCGTCGACAGCCCCACCGGCCTGGCCCAGGCCGTCCTCGCTTCGGCCGGCTACCGCCAGCAGCGCAGCCGGGCCGCTCGCGCGGCGATCACCGACGACCAGGTGCACGATTTGGTGCTCGCCCTGCTGTCCGCACCCGCCCACCGGCTCGACCCGGAATCGGCCGCAGCCGCCCTCGGCGTGGCCACCGTGCAACTGTCCGGAGCCCTGTCCCAGGTTCAGCGGCTGCTGAACATCGAGCAGTACCGGGTCCTGGGCCGCGACTCCGACGGCGCCACCGTCGTCCTCGACGTCGACCTGCTGCGCGAGCAGTTCGAGGTGGGCCGATGACCACGCTCAGCCCACGCCGACGCAAAGAGGTCATCAACGCGCTGCGCCGCGGCACCGTGCCGTTCAACGGTCTGGACGTCCTGGCCGTGGGCCTGGAGCGGTTCCAGGCCACCGTCGACGACGAGCTGGCCACCGCCGGCTCCGGCGGCGCGGTCTTCAAGGCCGTCCGCGGCGAGTACGGCTCCGGCAAGACCTTCTTCGCCCGCTGGCTGGGCGAGCGCGCCAAACGGGCCGGCATGGCGGTCGCCGAGGTCCAGATCTCGGAGACCGAGACGCCGCTGCATCGGCTGGAGACCGTCTACCGGCGGGTCTGCGAATCGCTGCAGACCGCCGAGTTCCCGCCCTCGGCGCTGCGTGAGGTCCTCGACGCCTGGCTGTTCAGCCTGGAACAGGAGGCCGGCGCCGAGGTCGACACCGTGCTGGAACGCCGGCTGGCGGCGGTCTCCCGCACCACCCCGGCCTTCGCCGCCGTGCTGCGCGCCTACCGCTCGGCCCTGGCCGCCGGGGACCTGGCCACCGCCGAGGGCCTGGTTGCCTGGCTCGGCGGGCAACCGCACGTGGCCGCCAAGGTCCGTCGCAGCGCCGGGGTCCGCGGCGAACTGGACCACTTCGGCGCCTTCGGATTCTTCCAGGGGCTGCTCACCGTGCTGCGCGACAGCGGCCACCCCGGGCTGCTGCTGGTCCTCGACGAGGTCGAAACCCTGCAACGCGCCCGCGCCGACGTGCGCGACAAGGCCCTCAACGCGCTGCGGCAACTGCTCGACGAGGTCGACGCCGGCCGTTTCCCCGGGCTGTACCTGCTCATCACCGGCACCCCGGCGTTCTTCGAAGGCCCGCAGGGTGCGCAGCGGCTGGCCCCGCTGGCCCAGCGGCTGGCCACCGACTTCAGCGGCGATCCCCGCTTCGACAACCCCCGCGCGGTCCAGGTGCGGCTGCCCGGCTTCACCCAGGACTCGCTGCGCGAGGTCGGCGCGCGGGTCCGCGAGCTGTTCGCCAGTGACGCCACCGATCCACAGCGGATCACCCGGCTGGTCGACGAGGCGTACCTGGCAGACCTGGCCGCGGCGGTCTCCGGCCGGCTCGGCGGCAAGGTCGGCGTCGCCCCAAGGCTGTTTCTGAAGAAGCTGGTCGGCGAGGTCCTCGACCGGGTCGACCAGTTCCCCGACTTCGACCCGCGCACCGACTACACCCTGCTGGTGGCCACCGCCGAGCTGAGCGAGGTCGAACGCAACGCGGCAGCCGCCGACGAGGTAACCCTGGACCTGCCGTGACCTCGGCGGAGACCGCCAACCCCGTCGACCTGCTGCACCCGGTCGTGGTGCACCACGTCGTCAACACCCTCGGCTGGCGTGACCTGCGACCGTTGCAGCGCGAGGCGATCGCCCCGCTGCTGGCCGGCGACGACGCGCTGCTGCTGGCGCCGACCGCCGGGGGCAAGACCGAGGCGGCGATGTTCCCGCTGCTGTCGCGGATGGCCACCGAACGCTGGGAAGGGCCGTCGCTGCTGTACCTGTGCCCGCTGAAGGCGCTGCTGAACAACCTGTTGCCCCGGATCGAGGGGTACACCGGGTGGCTGGGCCGGCGGGCCGCGGTCTGGCACGGCGACGTGGCCACCTCCCGGCGCCGCAACGTCCTGGCGACCCGCCCGGATGTGCTGCTGACCACCCCGGAGTCGCTGGAGTCGATGCTGGTCAGCACCCGGGTCGACCACCGCGACTTCTTGGCCGGCATCCGCGCAGTCGTCGTCGACGAGGTGCACGCGTTCGCCGGCGACGACCGGGGCTGGCACCTGCTGGCTGTGGTGGAGCGGCTCACGCATCTGGTCGGTCGGCCGCTACAGCGGGTCGGGTTGTCGGCCACGGTCGGCAACCCGCAGCAGCTGCTGACCTGGCTGCAGGGCTCCGGCGCCGGACAGGGATCGGGTGCCGGGCAGAGATCGGGTGCCGGGCAGCGGCCGGCTCGGATCGTCGCTCCGGAAGTGTCCCTGGCCCTGCGGCCGGGACCAGGGCCGGCGACCGCTCCCCCGCCGGGTGAGATCGAGCTGGACTACGTCGGCACCATCGAGAACGCCGCGACCATCATCGCCGCCCTGCACGCCGGGGAGAAGCGGCTGGTCTTCTGCGAGTCCCGGCAGGCGGTGGAGGAACTCGGCCAACTGCTGCGAGGCAAGGGGGTGACGACGTTCCTGTCGCACGCCTCGCTGTCGGCTGACGAACGCCGCCGCGCCGAGGAGGCCTTCGCCCAGTCCCGCGATTGCGTGATCGTCTCCACCAGCACCCTCGAACTCGGCATCGACGTCGGCGATCTCGACCGGGTGATCCAGATCGACGCCCCGGACACCGTCGCCTCGTTCCTGCAACGCCTGGGTCGCACCGGCCGGCGCCCCGGCAGTACCCGCAACTGCCTGTTCCTGGCCCGTGGCACCACCAGCCTGCTACAGGCCGCCGGCCTGCTGCTGCTGTGGGGCCGCGGCTGGGTCGAACCGGTCGTACCACCGCCCGAGCCGCGCCACATCGTCGCCCAGCAGATCCTCGCGCTCTGCCTGCAGGAACACCGGGTCGGTGAGCACCTGTACCGGGAGTGGTGGAACGGGCTCGGCCCGTTCCGGGCAGGCGCGGACGTGATCCTGCGCCACCTGGTGGAGCAGGGTTTCCTCGACCGCGACGGTGGGATGCTGTTCATCGGCCCCGCCGCCGAGTTGCGCTTCGGCCGCCGGCATTTCATGGAGATGACCAGCGTCTTCGTCGGCGCCCCCGAGTTCACCGTATTGTCCGGGCGCACCGAGCTTGGTCGGGTCGATCCGTGGCTGCTGGTCGAGGACGTCCGCGGCGGCGACCGTCGGCTGCTGCTCGGCGGGCAAAGCTGGCGGGTGACGTACATCGACTGGCGGCGACGGCGCTGCTTCGTCGAACCGGCCGACGGCGGTGGCCGGGCCCGGTGGCTGACCGGCGGCTGGGGCGGCACCGGCTTCGAGCTGGCCCAGGCCATGCGGGAGGTGCTTCTGGGCGCCGACCCGCCGGTGCGACTGACCCGCCGCGCGGTCGACCGGTTGACCGTCGTCCGCGAGGAGCAGTCCCACCTGGTGTGGGCCGACGGGACCGTGATCTGGCGTGCGCCCACCGGGGACCTGGAGTGGTGGACCTGGGCGGGGTTCCGGGCCAACGCCACGCTCGTGGCCACCCTCGGCGAAGTCACCGACCCTGCCCAACGCTTCGACGACTACCGCATCCGACTGCGTGAGGACCTGACCTACCAGGACTGGCGTGCCCTCACCGCGGACGCTGCTGAGCGGCTCTGCCTGCCCGAGCCGGGCGAGAAGGCGCTGGTCGGGCTGAAGTTCAGCGACGCGCTGCCGAAACGGCTGGCCATGGCCACCCTGGCCGGACGCCTCGCCGATCTCACGAACGCGCCGACCATGCTGCGCCAGCCGGTGCGGCTTGGCGCAACGTAACGTTGTGGAATCTTGCCGCAACAAGATCAGCGAACGTGCTCCAGATGGTCGACGATCTTCTCCCACAGCAGGCGGAAGAGTTCGTCGGCGGTTGCCCTGACGGGCGTCGCGGTGCCCCTCGCCATATCGGTGTACTCCAGGACGGGCCGGCCCGCATCAGCGTCCCACTCCGCGGTGACCCAACCGTTGTAGCCGCCGCTGGTAATCCGGGGCCACTGGAACGTCATGAGCAACTGGTCGTTGTGCATGGCAGAGGCATCCGG
Organism: Dactylosporangium sp.; assembly: GCA_013041765.1. Classification (GTDB taxonomy): domain Bacteria; phylum Actinomycetota; class Actinomycetes; order Mycobacteriales; family Micromonosporaceae; genus JABDRL01. Next base: position 5,764 of record JABDRL010000141.1, read on the forward strand.
AAAGTACAGCCGCAGGCCGCACACTTGCTGACCTTGTCGGTAGGCGCGCACGTCAAGGGCGGTGTCGGATTGCCGGACTCGGCATTGAACTCCGAAGGGCGCGAGTTGGTCGGTCTCGTGCTGGAACAGCGAACCCACGCGGGTCAGTGCGGTTTCCAGTTCCTCGATTGGGACGAAGTCGGCCGGGGCAAGGCGCGGCAGCCGAACCCCGAACGCCGTGTCGACCACACCCGTGATCTCGCGCGGCTCCTGGTGGCGCTCAACTGCCGCACGAACCCGACCGGCGATGATCTGCGCGAGCCGATCGACCGGGTAGTCCTCCAAGCGCAGGAAGCCGATCGCTGGGTTGAGCAGTTCACCCGGAACCTCAACCGATCCGACAACGATCGGCAGGATGTAGTTGTCCTCACCAACCTCGATGGCGCGCCGCATCGCCGTAGTGAACTCGTCCATCGGGTACGCGCTCGCCAGGTACTCCTTCGACAGGAACGGCACGAAGTACCGAGCCCTCGCCCCACCGTAGATGGCGCGCATGTCTGTGATGAAGTTGCGACCCCAGAATTCGACCGTGTTGTCCTTGTCGTAGAAGACCTGGAGCCCGAGCGCCTGGCAGGCCCGGACGATGGGCTCGACCCGTGCTCGTTGTGCTCCGGCGAAGGACACCGCAATGTCGTAGTGCTGGACACTCTCGGTCATGTCGGGATCCTAGTCCGCATTGGACCACACCCGGCCGAGCCGCCGCAGCACGCTGCTGGGCAGCAGCGGCAGCAGGAGAACCCCGACAAGGCTCTGGCCGAACATGTCGGTTCGGAGCCCGACGACCGAGGGCGCGGCCCGCAGCACCTGGCAGATCATCTTGAGTCCGCGGCTGCGGGAGGTGGTGAGGATGAGTGCCACCCCGAGCCCGTACTGGGCGGCCAGTGTCTCTGGGTGCCTGGGTCCGAGCGTGCGGCGCAAACCGTCGTACGCCTCCTGGTAGACAGCGCAGGCCCGGTCGTATTTGTGAAGCTGGGCGTCGGCCTGGGCGAGCAGGAACGTCGCCCGCATGATCGTGTGGTGTCCGGCCGGGAACCGGCGGCGCAGCGCCGTGAGCGTCGCACCGAGGTGTGCCTGTACCTTTGCCGGTTTACCGAGGCAGAGTAGGGCGAAGCCGTACTCCACGTCGGTGGTGAGCGTGCGGGCGTTGAGCGGGCCATGCGATCGGCGCAGCCGCTCGCGTGTCTCCCACAGGTCGCGTGCCGAGTCTTCCCACCGGTGCGGGTCGGGGCTCAGCTCGAACAGGTGCAGGGTGAGCCATGCCTGGGCCAGCACCAACCGCGCCGCGACGGCGTTGGCGTGCTCGGGCAGCCCGCGCAGCGCATAGTGCTCGACCACGGTCTCGGCCGTCCGACGGGCCTCCTGCTGCTGGTTGGTGGAGAGCTGGATGACGGCCAGTTCGAGGCGGGCGGCCTGAAGCAGATCGTCGTCGGAGCCGGTCAGTCGGGTGACAAGCTCGGCGGCTCGGATGCGGGCGACGTTCATCTCGCCACGAAGGCGGCGACTGCGGATGTACGCGATCTCGCCATCCGCCGAGCCGGATGACGACGACACGACCCGTGACCACCAGCCGTTGGCCTCGTCGAACCGGCCGAGCGAATCAAGGCCCTCAGCGACCAGTCGCTCGCCGTCCGGGGTGGCGACCTGTCGGGCGAGTTCGATCGCCCGCTCGTAGCCGCCCGCCTGCAGATGCACGGTCGCGGCGGCGAGGAGGTCGGCCGTCGTAGGGGTGCCGGTCGCCAGCAGCCGGTCCCACTGCCCGGCCGCCGCCACCGGCTCACCGTGCAGGCGGTAATGCTCGATCAACTTGAGCCGCAGCTGAATCGACCGTTCGGCGTCGAGCAGATCGTGGCCGGCGAGGGCTGCCAGATGCGGTGCCACCTGTGCCGTCGAGCTGTCGGCCAGCAGCACGTCGGCGGCCGCGCCCACGAGGTGTTCGACCGGCACGACGGGAGGCAGCAACCGCCGGCTCGCGTCCAGCACGATGGCGTGGACCTGCCACCGATCCCCGGTGCGGGTGGCGAGCTGGAGCCTACGCAACTCGGCCAGGTGGTCGGTCAGGTCACTGCCGGGTCGTACGCTGGCCACAATGCGGGCCAGGACCGCGGCTGGTACAGGCGCGGAAGCAAGGAGCGCGGCGACCTGCAGAACCAGCCGCGGGCCGTCACCCAGGCCTGCGAAGACGTCGCCGACGAGGCTGACCGCAGGATCGAGCGGGTCGGGGTTGCTGTCGATCCGTCCAAGGTGGTCGGCGTAGGAACGCAGGCCCTGTCGGTCTACCAACTGTGCGGCGGCGAGCGCGAGGCTGAAGGGGTGACCGCCAAGGCGTTGCGCGACCCGCTCGGCCGCCAGGTCGTCCTCGCCGTCGTCGTCGGGTTCGCGGGACAGACGCAGCATCGCGACCGAGTCTTCGAGCGACATCGCGCCGAGTTCGACGACCGGCGCAACGCCGCCGGACAGGTCCCGCCGGCTGATCATGATGGTGCGCACGATGGCACCGGCGGGCAGCAGGAGCTGTTCGAGGGTGCCGCGGTCCAGATCCTGCGGCACGTCATCGATGATCCATAGTGCCGGCTTCCCCACGACGTGCAGATGATCGGCCACGGCGGCGATCAGCTCCGCGTGGCCGGCGCCGCCGGCGTACGGCAGATTCAGCGCGACGGCGATTTTGCGCACCTCGTCGCCGTACCGGGCCAGGGCGTCGTCGGCGCCCGCGCCGGACAGGCCGGTGCGGAACACACCGCCGGGGAACGCCGAGCCGTAGTGCCAGCCGTACGCCGCGGCGAGCGTCGACTTGCCGCTGCCGGCCAGGCCGACGAGGGAGACGACCGGCCCGCCGGTGACTGCGGTGATCATAGGGAAGTCGACCCGGTGCAGTTCGGTGTGCAGGCGCCATCGTTCGCGATAGCGCCCAACGAAGGCCGGTGTCCCGGCCGATCCGTCCGGGTACCAGATCGGGCGCTCGGTGAAGCTGAAGTCGCCGAACGGGCCGTCCACCGATGCCATCTTTTCGGCTATGACCTCCGCCAGAGCCGTCACGGCCCGGTCGTCGGCCGGCATCGGATACCGAACAAACTTGGCGTCCGCCAACTGCACCGGCTGCAGATGGTCCTCATCCGCCTCGGGATTGATGACCACGATCCGCCGCAGCGGATCGCCCTCACGCTCGCCCGCCAGATATGCCTCGGTCAGCTCGAACTGGCACGCGGACCGCGGTGGATACGCGGCCGAGTAGAGAATCAGCATGATTTTCGAGGCGTTCAGCTGGTCCTCGATGCCTGCGGTGATCCCGCGAGCTACCGGCAGCGTCTCGTCCATCCACACTCGCAGGCCTCGACGGCGCAGGGCCTTGAGAAGGCGACGGGCGGCATCCCGATCGGGCCCGGCGAACGAGAAGAAGACCTGGTTGTTCGTCATGCCTGGTCACCCCCGAGAGATGCGATCCATCGCCGGACCTCGTCGGCCGCCACGCTGGCCGGACGGCCGGTACTGAGGTCGTCCTCCAGTCCTTCGGCGGCGTTGTCGATGAGGACCCATGCCTGGTCGAACTGCAGATCCATCTGGTCGAGCGCGGCCGTTGCATGTGCCAGATAACAGATCGCCAGTGCGGTGTCCGTCGAGTCCTCCCCGGAAAGCTTCGCTTGCCTGTCGTAGTAGGTGCTCGCAAAGTTGAACAGCTCGACCCGTTCGTCCATATCCTCGGCGTCCAGGCGGATCTCCTCCGGCCGGACACCGTCGGGCAGTGCCAGCGCCTGCTCGATCGTGGCCAAAGGCTCGGCATCCGGCGGAACCTCCCGGAGGTCGCGCAGGTGCTCGATCAGTAGCGACCGCAGCGAGCGCAGCGTGCGTGGATGTGCTGGGCCCTGCGCCGCGACCCGGACCTGGTATGCCTCGGTCAGTAACCGGAGGACCACGTCAGGATGATCCTCGGCTGCGGCCAGGTTCGCGGCAGCATCTGCGATCGCGGCCCCGGCGGCCGGTGCGCTCCGACGCTGTTCGTACACCTGCTGGAACATCCACCGGGCACCGTCGCGGTCGGGCAGCTTCAGCGTCGTCACGGCCACACTGGTGAGCGCGTCGAGCGTGCGTTCGTGGGCGTCGCCGTGCACGGACCGGACCGTGTCATACACCTCGGTCTTGAGCCGCAGGGCCTCTTGCGTATCGCCGCAGCGCCCGATGGCGATCGCCAGGTTGTAAAGCGCATCCAGCGTGTCGGGATGCCCCGGCCCGTACCTCCGCTTGCGCACCACGTGGACCTGCCGATACAGGTCGCGGGCCCGTTCGTGCTCGCCGGCCGAGGTATGGACGGCGCCGATGTTGTTTAGGGCCGTGAGCACGTCGGGGGCCTTGGCTCCGAGCCGCTGGGCCAGCACTGCATGGACGTCCTCGATCAGGTGCAGTGCTCTCGGGTGGTCGCCGTGGATTCCGTACGCCGTGCCCAGACCCAGCCGCACGGCGAGTGTGACCGGATCGTCCTCACCAAGCCTTGTGCGGCAGAGCTCGTGCAGGCGCTGGTAGACGTTGAGTGCGGCACGGCTGTCGCCGAGTTCCGCATGCACCCGACCGGCCTCGTTGAGTACATGCCACTCGTCGACGTCGCGCATCTGCGCGGCGACGGCGGCAACATGTGGCAGTAGCACGGCCAGTTCGCCGCTTGGGCTGTGCCGCTCGCGTCCGGTATCCAGCCACGCGCCGATCCTGGCCACCGCAGCGAGCCGCAGAACCTGGCGACGGGGGTCGTCACGGTGCAGGGTCCGCACGGTGCGCAGGACGAGCGGGTGAACCAGCGCCAAGTCGCCCGGCGTCATCTCGGCGAGATGACGCCCGGCCGCCTCGGCCAGGCCGCCGTCGGCCCGTTTCCGGGCCTCGCCCGGGGAGAGCCCGTCGGCGTCAGCCAGCATATCGGCCAGGAGCACCGTCGGGACTGGTTCGGGCGCGAGCACGCTGGCCAGCAGCAGCACGTCACGGCCGGCCTGCGGCAGTGCACGGACGGCGAGCGCCATCGTGGCGGCGACACTGCCGATGTGGGCAGTGGACAGCCTGGGCCGCAACTGCTCGGCCAGGGCGAGCGCATCCCGACCGGGGTCGTCCACCGCCGCCGCCAACTCGCGGAAGCCCGTGAAGCCCGGCGCACCGGCCAAACCGGCGGCCAGACGCAGGGCAAGGGCGTGTCCACCCAGCGCATCGACCACACGGCGGGCCGCGCCGTACTCCCGGCGGTCGTCGCTCAGCCGCTGAAGTCGCCGCGCGACTGCCTCACCGGAATCCGGCGACCAGCGGCAGGTCAGCGTGGCAAGCGCCGCCGCGCGGCCGAGCCCACCGATCCGGAGGTGCTTGCTCGGGTGCACCCAGCCCAGAAGATCGTGCCGGGCCGTCACCAGCGTCCGGCCTTCCGGCGTCGGCGCCAGCATTGCCTTGAACGCCGGCAGGTCGATGCCGTCGGGCACGTCGTCCACGAGCCAGAGGTACGGCAGGCCCGGCCCCGGAGCGGCGCCGCCAGCTGCGAACACGCCACCGGGGAAGTCGTCGGCGAACAGCCGGGCGTACTGTTCAGCCAGCATCGTCTTGCCCTCGCCTCCGGGGCCGGTCACCGCGGCGACCTGCCCGCCTGCAGCGGGATCGTCCTCCGGGAACAGTGCGTCGTGGATGCTCCACAGCTCGAACTCCCGGCCGTAGAGCTCGTGCGGGTCACGCCGCGGGCCGGTGCGCCACCGCACGGGCGGCGGTTCGGGCGCGTCACCGAACCGGCGCGGGTCCTCGTCGCGCAGGCCGTGGACGTACCCAGCGATCTGCATAGCGATCAGGCGCGGGTCCGAATCGGTCCGGGGAAGCCGCCAGTGCTTGAGCCGGCCGGGTCGCACGTCCGCGATCTCCATGCCCTGCACGACCGCGAGCACTCGGGCTCGGCTGCGGTGGAGACGGTACGAACTCAGTAACGCGAAGTGCATCTCCTGGCGGCAGTACTCGCTGGTCGGCAGCGAGGGCGTGTAGAGGACGACCAGCACGCGAGTGGAGCGCAGCGCGACGTCGATACGCTCGGAGATATGGTCGTAGTCACGCATACCGGACTCGTCCTGGAAGACGGAGAGCCCAGCGTCGACCAGCGCGTCGCGCAGCTCGTCGGCCCGGCGCTTGTCCACCCACGAGTAGCACAGGAAGAGGTCCGTCCCGTCGGTCACCATCGTGTCCTTCGTGATCGGTGTTGGCAAACGCGGAGAGGCATCCCAAATAGCGCGATGCGCCCTCCCGAGCGTATAGCCGGTCCTCGATGGATCCACCGTAGGTGGCCGCGACCGGGTCTGCGAGCGCTTCAGTGTCGGTTGGCATCGTTCCGGTTACGGGTGACGATCGCGCCGATCAGGCGCGCCGCCACCAGGAACGGTACGACGAAGACCCATGCGGAGAAGTAGTAGGTTCCCGATGCCTGGCGCGCGACGTAGATGCCGTATCCGACAGACAGCGCCCCGGCGATGAACCCCTGATCCTCTCGGAGGCCGACATTCGGCGAATGGGTAGCATCGCGATGGCAACCAACACCAGACCAGAGATGACGGAGAATACTTCGGACTTGCCCCAGTGCACGACACAGCACCTCACATTCGCAGAAGCGCGGATCTACGGATACGGATCTGGTACGGCCGCGGGATCGGTGCGGCGACTTCTCGGGTAGCGGTCACGCTGCGACGATGAGTGCGTCGCCAAACGCGGCGGTGGTACTTCGTACGTCGTTGGTCTTGGCGTCACGCCCCGAACACGTGACCCGCAGATGCACTACACCAGACAGAGGTATTTCCACCGGCTGGGGGTGCCCGACCGACACGTCGACCGGCTTCGGTAGCAACTCATGTCCATCCTGGTCGTAAAAGATCATTTCGGCGATCGCGCCGAAGCTGTCCTCGGTGTCGTCGGATATACCGAGCGTCGCGGTGAACTTCGACGAGCCTGCGACGTTCCACTCGAGATAGGTCTGGGTCGGCCGGTAACAGTATTTCTGGATACTCCGCGGGTACCGCTTCCCGCCGAAACTCACGGCACCATGGCTGGAGATGGTCCCGCCCACGGGGTCGACGTTGTCCAGGTAGGTGATGGCACCTGAATTCTGGTACGAATAGCTCGGGTCCGGGTACCCGCTCGACGAGTACGGATCAGACGGCGAGACCGAATCGGACGGCGACGGCAGAACCGACGGCGACGGACTCGGACTCGGCGACGGACTCAGGGTCGGCGACGGCGAGTTTCCCGAGGCGGCACCGGGTGCGCTCCGAGCGTTCCAACGCATCACGTCGACCCCGGCCACAGCGCCGGTGGACACCGCGATGGCGATCAGGCCTAACATCAAGGTGTACCACTGCCGCCGGCTCAACAGGAACCAGAGAACCTTCTTTCCGATTTGCACGGGCAGCGGGTCCGCCTGCATCATCTTGTTGATCCGCCAGAGAGCACGCGCCACGTACGCCGTGGCAAGAACGAGGAAGAAGGCCACGAACACCGTGACGACCAGCAGTGCCACGGCATGCTTGGAACCGAACTCCCAGACCGACCAGATCCCGGTGAGAATCGCTCCGGACAGTGTCAGGAAGACGAAGGTCGCGGCCTTTTCGCTTCTTTTCAAAGTGCTTCACCCCGCTTTCCACAGGACGACAAGACCGGCGCATGCGTTGAGGTACCGAAATCCTCTGGTTTCCGGCTGGCCGTCACTGGTGCACGTACCGTAGGCCAACGATCGTTCATCTATGAAGACTGAACTTCGGCCGTTCATCCGGATGGGTGACGGCCGATGGCGCGTTGATTCCGACAATGGAAGCCACGCGTATCGCCAGGATCCGACCGCATCTTGGTATCGACACGCCAGGAAAGGCTAGTGGCCCCGCAGCGAAATGGGCAGGGGTTTCCCGTTGCCCGACCACCCCGGTCCCGGTGCCGGCACCCGGCCGCGCACCCACAGTCCCAGCGGGGCGTGAGACCGGGTACCGCATCGGTAAGGTCCGCCCCTAACCGGGACACGTCCGTCGGAAACTGACGATGGTCCAACCGCCGGTACTGGCAGTGAGCCAGCGCCGCGATGTCGGGCGGTAGGTCGAGTAACGCGGGCATCGGCGCCCCCCGCAGCAGCACAGGCACGACGAGCTTCCCCGCCTCGAACGCCATCGCGAGTTCGCGACGGACCCAGTCGTCAGGATTGTCAAGCCGACGCCGCCCCCTCCGATCGGTGATACCGTTCCAACCCGGCCCGATCACGGCGAGGAGCACCCGGCACCCCTGGACCGCCTCGACGAGCGCCCGGGCGTAGTCCGTGCCGATCGGGATGGACTCGCTGGCCCGGAACACCTCGTCCGGACCGAACCATCGGGATAGAACAGTGTGGACGAGGATCGCACCGTACGGCTCGTCGTCGTTCCGTGAGTTGATGAAGATCTTGTTCACGAGGACCACCCGCAACGCCGACGGTCGCTCCGGGCCGGCTCGTTCTCGCCCACCGGGCACAGGGCAACCAGCCTATGCGACAGACCGGGCCGCGTGGGGCTGCGACCGGACCCGGGCGGGCGGCCTGCACAGACCCAACCGCCGGGAGGACCGCAGGTGCGACCACTACAGCCGGCGACGGTAGGGGGTCGGTGGCTGCCTGCCATCGGTGAACAGGCCAGCCGCGAACGGGATGGTCCGTTGCCGTCCAGCCGTCTACACACTCGGCGGGCAAGCATCGCGGCGATCCACAACTGGCACGCTCGCAGGACGGCGCTGAGCGCTCCGGCCAGCGCAATCGAGAGAATCTGATCGAAGATGCGGGACCCGATTCCCATGGTGGCTCCTCGTGGGTCGATGCGATCCGGCCAGTGGTGCGGCCGCAGATCGAGCATCGGGACGGGAACCGGGAAGTCGTCTGAACACCGTCCACGACCGGTCTGAACACCGTCTGAGAGACATGGAGCGTCAGCGGTTGGTGAGCTCCGAAAGCGCGGCGCGCACCTCGGCGGCCTGCGGCGCCCCAACACGCTGGTACCCGGCCAGTGCTTGGGCCCAGTGCTCGGCGGCTCGGTCGACCTGGCCGCTGTCGATGGCCAACCGACCAAGCCGATAGTGCGCTCTCGCCTGCTCGTACGCGCTACCGCACCGTTGGCTCGCGGCGATCGCCCGCTCGTGCGCCTCGACGGCGGCGAGGTGTTCGCCACAGCGGGCATACGACTCGCCGAGACAGTTGAGCGTCATCGCGACATCCAGCCGCAGGTCCAACTGTTCGAACAGATTCAGGGCCTCGCCCAGATGCCGCACAGCGTCCGCCGACCGGCCTAGCTCGGCCTCGGCAAGCCCGATGCCGCGCAGCGTAATAGACATGTTCCGCTGCGACCCGGCGTCGCGGTAAAACCGGTATACCGGTTCGGTCTCATCCAGGAACTCCTCGAACCGCCGCTGTTCGAACAGCACCCAGGCCAGGTTGGCCCTGACCGTCTGCTCCCCGTGAGCATCGCCGGCCTGCGCGAACAGGTGCCGGGCCCGCCGGTAGAAATCGGCAGACACCTCGAGGTGCCCCTGCTCGATGTGGGCGAGGCCAAGCTGATTCGTGATCATGGCCTCGGCGAGGGTGTCACCACACCGCCGCGCAGCCGCGAGCGCCACTTCGTGCGTCGCCAGCCACGGCCCCCAAAGCTTGGCCAGGAAGTAGTGTCCCCGCAGGGTGTACGCCAGTTGCCAGCAACTGACATCCAGTCCCGCAGCACCGGCGGCCCGGCAGACGTCGACCAGGTTGGCCTGCTCCGTGGTGAGCCAGGCCAGCGCCGTGTCGTAATCGTCGAGCCCGGATGGCAGCACCTGTGGCCGGAATCGCACGTCGAGCGGCACCCGGTACCGGTGCGGGGTGATCGCCATATCGGCGCGTTCGGCCGCACTCAGATAGCCGTCCACGAGCGCGCGAAGTGCCACGTCGCGCCGCTGCCCGGGCACGACAGGCACCGCATGCTGTCGGGCGAAGGCATGGATGAGGTCGTGGAACAGGTACCGGTCGTCGGCATGCTCGACCAGCAGATGCCGATCGACTAATACGTCGAGGATGCGGCACGCGTCGTCGTACGGCTGGCCGATGAGCGCGGCCGCGGCAAAGGTGTCGAAGTCGGGTCCGGGATGGACGGCCAGCAGCCCGAAGGCGGTCCGGACGTCCTCCGGAAGATCGTCGAGCGAGAGCTGGAACGAAGCGGCGACGCTACGGTCACCGTCGTCCAGTTCGGCGAGCGTCGTCCGGGTGGACTTCAGCCGCCGAGCCAGATCGCGCAGGGTCTGCCGGTCGCGGGCCCGGTGCCGAGCCGCGACAATCCGCACCGCCAGCGGCAGCCGGGCGCACACCTCGACGATCTCCCCCACGAGACGGTCAGCGTCCGCTTCACCCGTAAGCCGGGCGGTTCCCACTATGGATCGGAACAGCGCCGCCGCGTCCCCGGCCGCAAGCGTGTCGAGGGAGAGCCTCCCCGCGTCGTCGAGCGCCACGAGCCGTCGGCGGCTCGTGACAATGGCGCCGCAGCCGGTAGTGGCCGGCACCAGCGGAAGCACCTGCCGGGTGTCGCGGGCGTTGTCCAAAACGATCAGCGTGCGCCGGCCGGCGAGCAGCTCGCGGTACAGCCTCACCCGCTCGTCCTCGTCGGGTGGAACCCGCTCACCATCCACACCCAGGCGACGCAACAGCCGGTCCAGCGCCTCGGCGGCCGTCAGCGGCGGCCGGCTGTCCGAGTGGCCGTACAGGTCGATGAACACACATCCGTCCGGATACTGATCGGCCAACCGGACCGTCGCCTGTACAGCGAGTGCGGTCTTGCCGACGCCGCCCATACCGCTCACGGCACAGACGACCGGGTCCTCCCCTGGCCGCATGGCGTCGAGGACCTGCCGGAGATCGTCCTCGCGGCCGCTGAAATGCCGGTCGGGTCTCGGCAAGCCGCAGGCCCACCACTCCGGTGCCCCCGCCGCCTGTGTACTGGAACCGACCGGCTGCGCCGACGCGGGAACGGACGAACGGCCCTGCTCCCCGTACAGCACCGCCCGGTATGCGGCTTCGAGCTCTCTGCCTGGGTCGAGGCCAAGCCGCTCGGTGACGTACCGACGGGTGCGGTGGAACACGGCGCCAGCCTCTTCACGCCTGCCGAGCGCCCCGAGCGCGCCGATCAGCAGCGCGGCCAGATGCTCCCGGCCCGGTTCCCGGGTGCACTCGTCGTCCAGCAGCTCGACGACCCGGTCGGCCCGGCCCCTCCCGGCCTCGACAGCGGCCAACTCCTCCACGACCGCCAGCCGCCGGGCGGCGAGTTCGGCCCGTTGAGGCGCCAAGCGATCCCCGACATCCGTGAGCGGCGGTCCTGTCCACAGCCGCAGCGCCTCAGTGAACAGCGCGGCGGCCCGCTCTGGGTCCCCGGCGTCCCGAGCCCGCCGACCCTCGGCACGCAGGCGTTTGAATTGGTGCCAGTCGACCACGCCCTCGGCCACGGCAAGCCGGTACCGGGACTGCCGAGCCTCGATGCAGGCGGGCATACCGGAGGCGGCCAGGGCCGACCGCAGCGTCGCCACATAGTGGTAGACGCTGTCACGGGTCGCCGCGCCTGGCCCACCCCACACCGAGCTGATCAGCTCAGCGGTCCCCGCGCCGACCGTGCCCTGCAGGACCAGCACGGCCAGCACCGCCCTCGCCGTCGGCCCACCAAGATCGACATCCCGGTCGTCAACGCGCACCGTCACCGGACCGAGCAGACGGATCCGGACATCGACCATGCGCCAAGCCCCTGTCTGGATACCGCAGAGCCACTTCAAGGGTAGACGCTGATATCCGATCCACCGGGCTGTGAGCGCCGAACGTACCCCATGGCCCCGCACGGACAGCCCCGCGGGAGTGATGTCCGAAGAGGAAACGGGAAACCGGCGGTGACACGGTCACCCCCGGCGGCGCCGTCGAGTACGGTCGCGACCAAACGATGGGGGCGGATACCGGAACTCTTCTCTAAATCCTCGCGCGGAGGGGAACGATGGCGCGCTCCAGCGGGACATTCGGCACGGAGATGTACCGCCGCCGGACCGCACGGAAGATGTCGCTGGCATCGCTGGCCAGGATGACGTTCTACAGCAAGGGCCACCTCAGTAAGGTCGAGAACGGCCGCAAGGCACCATCGCCGGAGCTGGTCCGAGCCGTGGACCTTGCGCTGGCGGCCAACGGCGCGCTCCTCGCGCTCGCGGCCGCAGACCATGTCGTCCCCGAGACCGGCGGGATCGACAGCTGGTGGGTCATGGGTGGCGGTCCCGACGGTAACCCCGTCCTCGCATCGGTCGCCTGTCGGGAGGTGCTCGACGCCCCGACCCTATCGGTGATCGACCCGAGACCGCGACGGTTGCTGCCGCCGCGCACCGACGAGTTGCCCGCGCGGCTGTGGACCGGATGGTTGGCCGACGTCCGCAGACTCGGGCAGTGCGCCGATCCCCGCAATGTGCTTCCCACGGTGCTCGGTCAGCTCCAATCCGTGATCGGCTTCGCTCGGTCGGCGCGGGGCGCGGACCGGGCCGAGCTGTACATCACCGCCTCCCGCTACGCCGAGTACGCCGGATGGATGCTCCAGGAGGCCGGTGCCAACGCCCAGGCACAGCGTCTGACCCAGCAGGCCATCGAACTCGCCGCCGCAGGCGGAGACCGCACCATGGCCCGCCATGCACTCACCCGGCAGGCGCTCATGGCCCTGTACGACGGCGACCACGTCACCACGGTCAGGCTGGCCAGTCGGGCTGCCGCTGATACCACCATGCCGCCGCGATTGCGCGGGCTCGCTGCGCTGCGACAGGCACAGGGGTATGCCCTGGGCGGTCGGTCGGACAAGTTCGAGCGGACCATGGAGCACGCCAAGCGGCTACTCGCACGGCAGGCCGGGGAGCGCTGCGCGACCGCCCTGGGTGGCTCGGCCATTGCCGATCCGGCGGCCGCCACCCGAGGGTGGGCGCTCTACGATCTCGGCCGGCACCAGGAGTGCGCCGTCATCCTGGAGCGCGAGATCCGACGCATCCCCGGCGACGCCCGTCGTGCGTACGCACGGTACGCGACCCGCTGCGCACTGGCCCACGCCGAGGCGCGAGACCTCGAGCCCGCCTGCGACCTCACCCGCACGCTACTGCCCTGGATCGGTGACCTGGGTTCGACCACAATCCGGCAGGACCTGCGCCAGCTTGCGAGACGGCTGCGCCGGTGGTCGGGCCACGAACTCGTCCACGATCTCCTGCCCGACCTCAAGCTGGCGTTGATCTAAACCCCAGACCGGAAGCTGTACAACCTTGTTGTCCAATTGACACCCCGGGGCGCGGACCCACGCGCAGCCGCGAAGCAGGCCCAGCTACGACCCCAGCATGAATCGCTCCTCAATCAGCAGGGTCCCACTCATCGAGGGCGAGCTTGTTCGAGATGTTCTGGGTGACCCCGGCGGCCCACAGTAGAAAGGCCCAGGTCACAGCCGTTATTGGTTGATCCTGGGCCTTCACCGTATTCGGAAGTACAGCCACCCGTACAGCCAGCTACCCGAACAGCCGGCTTGCCGCCGCGTCCACGGCCGCCCGCTCCACCTCGGCCAGAACATGCGCGCAGGTATTCATCGTCACCGCGATCTGGCTGTGCCCGAGGGTCTGCATCACGTGAGGCCTTGTCCCGGGTTCTGGACACGGGGTGGGATGGCTATGCCGCTTTCGCCAGCGTAACCGGGTGGTGGCGTTCGTAGTCGGCGGGGCTGAGGTTGTCGCAATGGGAGTGGCGTCGACGCGTGTTGTAGCGGGTGACCCAGCGGAAGACGTCCCGCCGGCAGGTGGTCTCGTCGGACCAGGTGGCCGCGCCGGCGAGGATCTCGCGTTTGAGGCTCGCGTTGAATGCCTCGGCCAGGGCGTTGTCGGCGCTGGACCCGATCGCACCCATGGACTGCCGCACGCCCAGCTGCTTGCAGAGGGTGACGAAGTCCTTGGACGTGCATTGACAGCCGTGATCCGAATGGAAGATCGCGCCGGTGAGGTGGCTGCGGGTGGCGACGGCCGCCCGGAGGGCGGTTTCGACCAGGCTGGTGCGCAGGTGGTCGGCGATGGCCCAGCCGGCCAGGCGTCGGGAGTGGCAGTCGATGGCGGTGGCCAGGGAGAGGTTGCGGCCCTCGGCCAGGGGTAGGTAGGTGATGTCGCCGACATAGCGCTGGTTGGGGGTCGGGGCGGTGAAGTCGCGGCGCAGCAGGTCGGGGGTCTTCTGGTCGGCGGGTTCGGGGATGGTGGTGCGCACCCGGCGGCGCGGCCGGATCCCGGCGATGGTGTTGGCGCGCATCACCCGGGCCACCCGTTTGTGGTTGACCCGCTGGGCCTCCGGGACGCCGTCGTTGAGTTCGGCGGTGATCCGTGGGGCGCCGCAGGCACGGTCCTGGGTGTGGACCTGGCGGATCCGTTCGGCCAGGGCCGTGTCGGAGGCGGCCCAGAAGAAACCTTTATTCCAATTTCCACCGTTTACGTTGCATTCCCCCCGAGGCCCGCGGCTACCACCTCTCGCTGGTGCTGGCCCACCAGAACCTCACCCAGGTACCCCGCGACACCCAACTGGCGATGTCCGCCAACGCCCGCAACAAGATCTTCTTCTCCTGCTCGCCCGAGGACGCCCACCAGCTGGCCCGGCACACCATCCCGGAACTCGACGAGCACGACCTGACGCACCTGGACGCCTGCACCGCCGCCGCCCGCCTCGTCGTGGGCAACCGCCAGACCGCGGCGTTCACCTTGAAGACCCGGCCACCCCGGGATCCGGTCGGCGAGACCACCGCCCTCCGCCAAGCCGTCGCCCGCCCCGCACCGCAGGAACCCACCGGTGCCGAGCAACGTGCCCGCCGGAGGGCCAACCCGACTGAAGAAGTCAAGACACGTAGCACTCCATAGTCGTCGGCCATGACAGCGGGTACGCGAAGTACCGGATCTGGCGATGACAGTTCGCTGAATCATCGATTATCGGAATCGATGTGGTGTCACGGTTGCCGGAGCGGTGTGCTGGAGGCGTCGCCGAATATCTGAGGAGCTGCCATGCCGGGCCAGCGGGCGATGACGTTCAGGCGGGCGTCGGTGAAGCATCTGCCGGCTGTGGAGCCTGCGGCGAGATAGGGGTAGAACTGCGTGGCGAAGGTGCTGGCCCGTTCGTCGGTGACCTGGCCGGACCATCCAATCGCGGTCTCGGCGGCTGGTGCTGGCCGCGCCCAGTTGCCTGCCAGGCGTTGAGCTGGCTGATAGGAGTGGCAGCAGGCCCGCATCGCCAGCACCGGATTGTGGGTGCTGGTCCGGATGGCCCGGCCGAGGTCTTCGGGGTCCACGAAGCAAGGCCGGGAGTCGATCGACAAGGCGATGGCGCCGTCGCTGTGGTGGGCGGCGATGTGCACGGCTGCCGGGCGCACGCCGTCGAGGTTGCGGCGTAGCTCGGCGAGTTCAATGTTGAATCGCTCGATCACTTCGACTCCGTGCGGGCAGACCAGGGCGCGGATGCGGGCGGCTTCGCTGGCGAAGTCGTTGCCGCCTGGTGCGGCGTGGCCTGCGGCGAACAGGATCGTCCGCGCGGGTGCGACTCGGTGCGATGGTTGAAGCCGTTGCGGCAGTGTCCGGCTGGGATGCGGGGATGGGAATACTGTTCCGACCGGTGGCTTGGCCGCGTCCGTGATGGCACCGCGCCAGTCGCGTAGCAGGTCGGCGCTGATGCCGTACGCCGCGGCGATGGCGGCCCAGGCAACTCCTCGGCCCCGGTATACCCGGGCGACTGCGACGAGGGCCTCGATGTCCGGGTGTCCGGCGCGCAGAAGCGCGGCGTGCTGGTACAGCGCGTTGTACTCGTCGGCGGTCGGCGCCCGGCCGCCTGGTGGGCTCACCCGCCTGGGGCCGGGTGGTGCCGGTCCGGGGCTGTCTTCGAAGGTTCGGCCGGCTCGGTGGGAGTCGGTATGGGCGTGCTCAGCGTGTCGGCCAGATCGTGCAGGACCAGGGCGTGCTCGGGGGCGCGCTGGGCTGTTTGCCGCAGCCGTTGGGCCCCGTCTGCCAGCCGGCCGGTGTCGGTGAGGTGTTCGGCGAGGAACCCGGCAGTCTCACGGGCCTGGTCGGGTTGACCATCGAGCGCTGCGAGCGTCATCGCGGCGAAGGCCGCGGTGACCGGATCGGCGAGCAACTGTGGGGCGGCGGCCAGGACCAGGCGGGTCCGCTGCGGGTTGGCGGTGCCGAGCGCGGTGCCAAGCGCCTCGGTGGCATCGTTGGGGTCGAGGACAATGTCGTAGACGTCGTCGCGAGGAACCCCGGTGACGAGGAGCCGGATGATCGCGGCGTGCTGGCGGGCGGTGGGGTCGTCCGAGGCATCCAGGATCTGCGGTGTTCGCGGGTCGGCGACGAGATCGGGGTGATCGACCAGATAGCGCCGAGAGGCGGTCCAGGTCGGGGTGGCGAGCCAACCCTGGATGAGTTGGGCGTGGTGTTCGCTGTCGCACAAGTCGTCGAGGACCGTATCGATGCCGTGGGCGTCGATCGTGTCGAGCAGGCCCAGCACCGCCACCACGGGTGGCTGGTCTGCCAGGAGTGCGGCCAGTGCCCGCCGCGCGGGGCGGGCGTCGGGTGCGAGCAGCGGGGCGCCCTGCTCGCCGCGCAGCAGTTCGGCCGTCTCGGCCCAGGTGGGTGCCGCCACGGCCTGGTTGAGGAGGCTCATCAGTTTGTCGGTGATTTCGACGGTCGCCCATTCGGGGAGGCCACCGATTGTTCCGGTCGCGGCGCGGAGTTCGCCGATCGCTGCCCGGACCGCCCGGCGGGCCCGCGCGCCCCGGCCTGGGTCGGCCTCGTCGGTGGCCAGGCCAATCGCGGCGCGCAGATCCGCGACCTGCCCATCATGGTCATCGGATTCGGCACACCACCGGGCGCGGGTCGTCTGGAGTTCGGCCTGTGCTCCGGGGTCGAGCCCTACCCAGGCGTACTCGAACGCCGCCAGCGCCTCCTCCCGCCGCCCAGCCTCCGACAACCGGATCCCGAGATTGTTCAGCGACCCGGCCAGGTCGGACAGGAACGCACCGGGGCTGGCCTCGGCCAGCCGCCGTCTGATGGTGACCGCCTCCTGGGTAGGGGCCAGCGCCTCCTCCCGCCGCCCAGCCTCCGACAACCGGTTCCCGAGATTGTTCAGCGACCCGGCCAGGTCGGACAGGAACGCACCGGGGC
>JABDRL010000172.1 GCA_013041765.1 Dactylosporangium sp.
CGCGACCGCCGCGGCCGAGGTGCCGTCGGGCAGCTCCACCCAGAGGAAGTAACCACCATCGGGCTCGGTGAACCGCGCACCGGGAATGTGCGTGCGGAGCGCGGCCCCCAGCGCGGTCGCCCGCTCACCGAGCGCCCGGCAGACGGTCTCGATCGAGCGGTCGATGTCACCGGAGACACAGAACTGGTACACGATCGCCTCGGACACCATGCCCGGAGAGATATAGAGGTTTGTCGCCTTCTTGGCGATCTGGGAAATGATGGGTTTCGGCCCCACGAGGTAGCCGACCCGGACACCCGGGCAGACCGTCTTGGTGAACGAGCTCGCGTGCACCACGCGGCCGGCGGTATCCATGGACAGCATCGAGGGCAGTCGCTCGCCCCGGAACCGGATGTCGGCGTACGGGTCGTCCTCAAAGATGACGAAGTCGTACTCCGCCGCCAGTTCCAGCAGCGCGGTCCGCCGCTCGGCGGACAGGGTGACGCCGGCCGGGTTCTGGAAGTTCGGGATGATGTGCGCCATCGTCGGCCGCACGCCCGAGGCGAGCAGGGTGCGCAACTCCTCGATGTCCAGACCGTGCTCGTCCAGAGCGACCTGGTGAACCTTGGCGCCAGCGCCGCGCAGGTTGAGTAGGGTCCTGTCGTATGTCGGCCGCTCGACGAGAACGGCGTCGCCGGGTCGGACGAGGTGCTCGAAGAGGAAGGCGTCCGCCTGAAGCGAACCGTTCGTGACCAGCACCTGGTCGATGTCGACCCCGTGCTTGTTGGCGATCCACGCCCGCAGGGGCGGATATCCGACGGATGTGCCGTACGCGGTGATACCGGCTGGATCGCTGTCGAAGGCGCGCGCGGCGGCGGCCTTCAGCCCCGCGACGTCCACAATGTCAAGGCTCGGGGCGCCTCGGGCAAAGGAGATGAGTTGCTCGGCGGTCATGGACACCAGACTACGGTCGTTGGCGTCGGCATATCGCGAACCCCAGGTGCGGCTCGCGCCGTAGGTCCACGGTCGAGGACGGACGCGCGAGGGCGGGAGGAACGATGCGCTTTCTCAACGGCGCTGCACCGACACATGATTTGACCTACGACGATGTATTCATGGCACCGAGCCGCTCGGCCGTCGCCTCCCGGATGAACGTCGACCTGTCGTCCGATGACGGCAGCGGCACCACCATTCCGGTGATCGTCGCCAACATGACCGCCGTCGCCGGGCGGCGGATGGCCGAGACGGTGGCCCGCCGGGGCGGGATCGCGATCATCCCGCAGGACATTCCGATCGAGGTCGTCGCCGACGTGATCTCATGGGTCAAGCGGCGGCACCTGGTCCATGACACGCCCATCACCCTGGGGCCGGGCAACACCGTCTCGCACGCCATCGACCTGCTGCCGAAGCGGGCGCACGGCGCGCTCATCGTCGTGGCCGACGGCCGCCCGATCGGTGTGGTGACAGAAAGCGACTGCTCGGATGTGGACCGCTTCAGCCAGCTCCATACGATCATGTCCACGCAGCTGCTGACCCTGCCGGAAACCGTCGCGCCAGAGGAGGCGTTCAACCGGCTGGTCGCGGGTCACCACCGCATCGCCCCCGTCGTCGACGCCGACGGCAGGCTGGTGGGCATCCTGACCCGCCGGGGCGCGCTGCGGGCCAGCCTGTACACCCCGGCAACCGATGCCGACGGTCACCTGCGGGTCGGGGCCGCGATCGGGATCACCGGGGACACCGTGGGACGAGCGGACAAGCTGCTGGCCGCCGGGGTCGATGTCCTCGTCGTGGACACGGCCCACGGCCACCAGGAACGCATGATCACGGCGCTGCGGGCCGTCCGGCGGCTGCATCCGGCGGTTCCCATCGTCGGGGGCAACGTCGTGACCGCCGCCGGGGTCGCCGACCTCGTCGAGGCCGGCGCCGACATCATCAAGGTGGGCGTCGGTCCCGGGGCGATGTGCACCACGCGGATGATGACCGGGGTGGGACGGCCACAGTTCTCCGCCGTCGCCGAGTGCGCGGCGGCGGCCGCGGAACGCGGCGCGGCGGTGTGGGCCGACGGTGGGATCCGCCATCCCCGCGACGTCGCGCTCGCACTCGCGGCCGGAGCCTCCAACGTCATGATCGGATCCTGGCTCGCCGGGACGCACGAGTCGCCGGGCGATCCCCGCCGCGACCACGACGGTCGGCTGTACAAGGAGAGCTTCGGCATGGCCTCGACCCGGGCCGTCAGCAGACGCACCGCGGAGGACAGCCCGTTCGGGCGGGCGAAGAAGGCGCTGTTCGAGGAAGGCATCTCCACCGGCCGGATGTACCTCGATCCCCGCAGGCCGGGCGTCGAGGACATTCTCGATGCCATCGTGGCGGGAGTCCGCAGCGCCTGCACCTACGCCGGCGCCGCCGACCTGCGCCAGTTCGCGGAGCGGGCGGTGGTCGGGGTACAGAGCGCCGCCGGATACGCCGAGGGCCAGCCGCTGTACGCCAGCTGGCAATAATCTTGGGATGCTCGTCTGCGTCGTCCGGCGCCGATGGGTGCGGCTATTCTGCGACGATGGCGTTCAACGTCGTGATTCTCGCCGCCGGGTTGGGTACCCGACTCGGCCGTCCCCATCCCAAGACCCTGACCCCGCTGGCGGACGGGCGCAGTATCCTCCGCCAGCAACTGGACCACGTCCAAACGGCCTTCGGCGATCAGGCCCACCTCACCGTGGTCGTCGGATTCAAGATGGACCTGGTCATGGAGGCGGCGGCCAGCGACGCGGCCTTCGTCTACAACGAGCTGTACGACCAGACCAACACCTCCAAGAGTCTTCTCAAGGCGCTGCGGCTGGCCCCGCCGGGCGGGGTGCTGTGGCTCAACGGCGATGTCGTCTTCGTGCCCGGCCTGCTGGCAGCGCTGCACCGGAGCATCGTCGAGGAGCAGACCTTCGTCGCGGTCAACACCGACCGGGTGGCGGAGGAGGAGATCAAGTACACCCTGGACGGCTCCGGCTACCTCAAGGAACTCTCCAAGCAGGTCGTTGACGGGCTCGGGGAGGCGATCGGCATCAACTACGTCTCCCCCGCCGACCGGGCGGTCCTTGTCGACCACCTGGACCGGTGCGCGGACAACGACTACTTCGAGCGCGGCATCGAAACCGCGATCTCCGAGGCCGGCCTGCGGGTGCGGGCGGTCGACATCTCGTCCTACGGGTGTGTCGAGGTCGACTTCGAGCCGGACCTCGCCCGGGCCAACGAGCTGGGGACACCGTGACGACTCCGCCGGCTCCGGCGGCCCCGAAGGCCGCCGATTTCCTCGCCAGACATCGGGGCGGCGGGCTCTTTACCGAGACCGTCAACCAACGGATCGGGTCGTACTGCTGCGTCGTCGCCTACCGCTTCGGGCTGGCCCCGACCGTGCTGACCGTGGCCAACCTCGGGCTCGGCCTCGCGGCCTCGGTCACGGTCGTGGCGCTGGCCGGGGCCATGGCCGGCGGCTCAGTCCCGGCGGGGCCGGTGCTGGGGCTGGCCCTGCTGGCCTGGCATCTGGCCTATTCCCTGGACTGTGCGGATGGGCAGCTGGCGCGGGTGACGGGCCGGGCGAGTCCCGCCGGAGGGCGGGTGGACGTCCTCGCGGATGTCGCTCAGCAGATCGCGCTGGTGGCCGCGGTGTCGACCGTTGCGACCGCCTACGAACCGGACACCCCGACCTGGCTGGTCGCGTCGTTCGTCGGCACCTGGATGGTCAACCTGGTGACCTCGGTACTCCAGCAGGGAGCCGCGGCCAGCAGCCTGGTCACCAGTAGCTCCCTGCCGATCCGCCTGGTCAAGCTGATCCGCGACTACGGTGCGGTGGTGACCGCCGTCGGACTCGTGCTGGCGCTGGCCCCGCAGCTGACCGTCTGGCTGCTGGCGGCCTTCACCCTGGTCAACGGCGGCTTCCTGGTCGTGAGTATTGCCGCTGCCGCGCGGGCGAGCCTGCGCGCGTGAGCACGGTGGCGAGCCCGGCGCCCCCCACTCGGCGGCGGATGCTGTCCGGGGCGCGCTGGGCCGGTGCCGGCGTCCTCGACCAAGCGGTGATCGCGCTGGCCAACGCCGGCAACACCCTGCTGGCCGGGGTGCTGCTGCCGAGGTCGCGCTCCAGCGACCTGCTGCTGGCCGCCGCCGTCGCCTACTTCGCCATCGGCCTCAACCGGGCGTTCGTCGGCGATGTCCTGCTGGCTCTCGCCTCGCGCTACGACGGCGCCCGGCGCGAGCGACTGGTGCGGGACGGGCTGTGCTCGGCCCTCGTCATCGGCGTGGGCGCCAGCCTGGTGCTGGCGATCCTTCGCCTGGCCGTTCCCCCGGTCGGCAGCATCAACCTGCGCGACCTGGCCTGGGTCGCACCGTTCTTGCCGCTGATCCTGCTGCATGACACCGGCCGGTACATCTACCTGTCAGCCCGCCGGCCCACCAGGGCGCTGGCTGTCGACCTGATCTGGGTGGGCAGCCAGGCGACCGTGGTTGCCGGGTCCATCCTCGCCTTCGGCCCCAGCGCTCCCGGGCTGCTGGTCGCCTGGGGGCTGGGGGCCTCGGCCGGATTCACGGCCTTCTGTCTGCGGGAGCGGATCGTCGTCTGGCGCGGCAGCCCGCGCCGCTGGCTCGCCGAGACCCGGCAGCTGGCCGGCTGGTTCACGGCGACGGCGCTCGTCGGGCAGGCGCAGACTCTCGCCGTCGGCTTCCTCACCGGCGGGCTGTCGCGGACCGCCCTGTCCGGGCTGCGCATCGCGCAGACCGTCCTGCTCCAGCCGGTCCAGAATTTCCAGCTGGCCGTCCAGGGGCTGCTGGTGCCACGCCTGTCCCGCCTCGCGGCGCGGGTACCGGAGGACCCGCGGGCGGCCCGCGACCTCCGGCGCCAGGTGCGGAAGATCGCACTGGCGTTCACCGGGCTGGCCGGGCTGCTGGTCGCCGTCCTGTGGCCGGTGGCGAGCCTCGTGCTGACCCGCATCGACAAGTTCGCCGACATCGCGCCGCTGGCCCTGCCCATCGCCCTCCAAGCCGGGATCTACCTGGTGCAGGTGCCCTTCACCGCGGCGCTGCGGGGCATGCACCGGGCGAAGGTGCTGTTCGCGCAGTACGCGGTGTTCACCACGGTCAGCCTGACCGGTCTGGTTATCGGCGCGCGATGCGGCGAGCTGACCGGCGCGGTCTGGGGACTGCTGGTGGGGTCCGCCACCGGTCTGGTCGTCATGATCGGTCTGTACCGCTCCGCGACAGCGTCTCTCCGGTGACCAGCAGGATCCAGAGGGTGCCGCCGGTGCCGCCGAGCACCCAGTCGGCCGTCGCGATCGTCGGCACCGCGGCCACCGCCGCCACCAGCAGCCACGCGGACGATGTCCGGCGCAGCGCGGTGCGCAGCAGCAGGCCCCAGCCGATCAGGAACGCCCCGGCCCCGAGGACCCCACCCCGGCGCAGGGCACCGACGGCCGCGTTGTCGGTCGTCAGCTTCACCTCGTGACCGCTGCTTTCCCGGTAGACGACCGCGCGGGCCGTCTCGGCGTCGCCGAAGATCTTCTCCGGGAGGCTGTCGTCGACCCAGTCCCGGCCCACCTGGATCCAGGTGTCCGACCGGCCACTGGTCAGGCCGCTGCTTCCGGTGCCGCCGTAGCGCTGCTGGGTGAGGAAGCCCTGGCCCCCGGTGGCCACGAGCACCGTCGCCACCACCAGGAAGGGGAGGACCGCTGCGGCCAGCAACCGGCGTCCGGAGTACTCCGGCAGATCCGTCACCGGTCGGCGGCGATGCCACACCAGCAACCCGGCGTGCAGCACACTGGCCACCCCGAGGAACACCAGGCCAGTGCGGGAATCGACCACATAGATCACGGCCCCGGCCAGGACCGTCGCCGCCAGGCGCTGCCACGGGGCGAAACCCCGGCCCAGCCCGATACGGATTGCCGCGGCCACCGCGATGCCGGCCAGGGAATTGGGGTGGTACAGCAGCCACGGCCCACCCCAGAACCGGAGGTCCATGTTCTTGCCCCAGGCGGTGTCGACGGCCACGTGGTGGGTGTCGAAAAGGTTGCCGGACCCGGAGACGAGCAGCGCGGCGATCGCCAGGAGAAAGGCCGCGACCACCCCGATGCTCAGATCCGTCGGAGCCGGACCGGCCCCGCCCGACCTGCCGGCCCGGGTGCCCGCCAGGGCGGCGAAGACGGCGAGCCCGAAGACCCCGGCGTACAGCAGCCGCTGGGCCGCGACTCCGGGATGCAGCACCAGCACGGCTCCGACGATCCCCAGCAGCCAGTACGACACACCGAGCCAGGCCGTGCCCAGGCGGACCGACGGTCGCAGGTAGCGCAGCCACGGCCGGCTCCACACCGCGAAGACGACACCCTCCACCAGCAGCAGCGACCACACCACCACCGGGCGCTCGGAGTACGACCAGCTCAGCACGCCAGCGGTGACGAAGAACCCGCCCAGCGCCAGACCGCCGAGCGTGATCCCGGGCAGCGACACGGCGAGCCCGGCGACGCCGCCGCCGAGCAGGACGGCGACGACCGCCTCCGCAGCCTCCGCCACCTGGCGGGTCGTTGCGTACTCCACGAGCGCCGCGCCGAGCGCCGCGATACCCGTCGCGCCGAGCAGGGCGACATACCGGCGAGGCAGCGCTCCGTGGTATCCCGGAAACGTCACGTCGACGCCACTTTCGCATAGATGCCGACCAGTTGGCCGGTGATGATGTCGGGGGAGAACAGCCGCTGATAGCGGCGGCGGGCGGCGGTGGCCTGTGCCGCGGCCCCGTCCCGGGCGGTCGCGAGCGCCTCCCGGACGCCGTCGACGGTCGCGTCGACGACCCAGCCGGCGGCCTCTGTCTCGCCAGCGGACGGGCCGACCAGGTACGGCAGGCCGCCCATCCGGGTGGCGAGCACCGGCCGGCCACTGGCGAAGGCTTCCAGGGCGACGGTGGGCAGCACATCGTGCCAGGTCGGGGTCGCCACGACGCAGGCTGCCGAGCGGATGGCCGCTCGCATCTGATCGGGACCGCACTGACCGAGGTATGCGATGTCATCGCGAGCCGCGGCCGCGGCCTCGGCCAGTGGCCGCAGCGGCCCGTCCCCGGCGATTCGCAGCGGCCCGAGAGCGCCGACCGGATACGCCTGCCAGGCGTCCAGCAGGAGACTCAGTCCTTTCTCCGGGGTGAGCCGCGCGGCGAACAGGAATCCGTCTCCGGGCTCCGCCGGCGGCGGACCCGGGTCGGCGACCGCGTTGGGCTTGACCGAGATGCGGTCCGCCGGAATGCCGTACTCCCGCAGATGATCAGCGATCGCTGAGGTCAGGGCGATGTACTGGTCGACGCTTCGCCAGGTGGCCCGGTGCCCGGCCAGCGCGGTCGCCATGACGGCGCTCTGCGCCCGGCAGTCGCGGTAGCAAGCGTGCCGGATGGCGGGGAAGCCGAACCGGCGACCCGCGCAGTCGCGGCAGACGGCCCCCTCGCGGAAATACAGCCCCGAGGCGCAGACCTGCCGGTAGTTGTGCACCGTCTGCACCACGGGAACGCCGTGCCGGTGGGCGGTGCGGATGACCCACGGAGACAGCAACGGGTAGGGGTTGTGCAGGTGCAGGACATCGGGGTGGTGCGCGCCCAGCAGTGCCCCGAGCGTCCGCTGCGATGGCCCGTTGTAGACCGGCGAGAGCGGCAGCAGGGCCTTGCGATACACCGACATGTCGGCGATCTCATCTGAAGAGCGGATGAATGGTATAACCTTCACTCCGGCCGCTCTGAGCTGGGAAATCTCGGTGTCGACGATCGTGTTCTCGCCAGAGGGCGAGCCCGATGCGTACATGTTGTGCGCGATGACGACCTTCATGGTGCGGCGAGCATAGCCGCTCGTACCCTGGGCGGGTGCGTGTGACGAACGGGCGGGTGTGGGCGGTTGGCCTCCTGGCGACGGCGGCGTTCTTTTTGCTGGCTGGCGGGTGGGCGTTGGCACTGCCGGTCAACGGGACCTACGACGAGGACCAGCACATTGTCCGGGCCTATGCCGTAGCGACCGGCCAGTGGTTGCCGACGGGACGGGCCCTGGACGCGGCGGGACTGCCCGCCGAGGCGTTCGAAGCCCCCCGCAGCCTGCTACCGGAGAACGCCGCCTGCACGTGGCAGCCCCGGCCGCCACAACCGGCCTCCTGCCTGCGCCTGGTGACCGACAGCGGGAACACCTGGATGCCCAGCCAGGCCGCCCGCTACAGCCCGGTGTACTACCTGGCCACGGGCCTGCCCCTGTGGCTGAGCCCGGACAGCACGGGGGTGCTGGGCTCCCGGCTGGTGTCGGCCCTGCTGTCCGCGGCCCTGCTCGGCACCGCGGTGGCGATCGGGTTCCGGCTGGGCAATCGGTTGCTCCTTGGGGCCATCGTGCTGGTCTGCACACCGACGGTGCTGAACCTCATCGGCGCCGTCAACCCCAACGGGTTGGAGATCAGCGCGGGGATCCTGCTGTTCGTCGCCCTGCTGGCGCTGTTTCGCGGCACCCCGGAGGACGACTCGCCCGGCGAGACCTGGTTGCTGGCGGCGGCGGGGCTGGCGTCCGGCCTGCTGCTGACCGTGCGTCAGCAGTCCGGACCGGTGCTGTTCGTCGGCATCGTGGGAGCCTGCCTGCTGGTGGCCCGGCGGCAGCGGCTGGCCGGGCTGATCCGGCGGCGGAGGACACTGGCGCTCCTCGGGGCGCCAATCGTCGGCGGTATCGGGTTCGCGCTGGGATGGTTGCTGTACTCGCGGGTCACCGAGGTCGAGCGGCTGCCTGGACGCGGCCTGCCATACGACGTCGGTGAGATTCTGCGGCGGCTGCCTGGCGAGCGGCTGCAATTCTACGTGGACCAGGTCGTGGCCCGCTTCGGCTACGGCGAGACGGGCGTCTCCCCGCTGCTGATCGTCGCCTGGTACGCGCTGTTCGCGCTGCTGGTCGGGCCGGCCCTCTGGCTTGGGTGCGCGCGCCTGCGGATCGCCATCATCGGGGTGTTCCTCGGCTGTCTGCTGATGATGATCGAGCGGGAGATCCATTTTGTGCCGACCTATGGGTGGTACTCCCACAGCCGCTACGTGCTGCCGCTGGGCGTCGGGGTGGTGCTGCTCGCGGCCTTCAGCACCCGGTTGACCACCCGGCTGCGGGACCGGGGATGGCTGGGATGGCCGGTGACGGTGCTGATCGTGGCGACGACGCCGCTGGACCTGTACGCCCTCATCCGCGTCATGAGCCGGTTCCAGGTGGGGGTCGAGAGCAGCTTCGACCCGCTGGGCGGCAGTTGGCATCCGCCTCTCGGGTCGGCGACCGCGCTCGGGGTGACGGCGCTTGGCATACTCGGTCTGATCGGGGCCGCGATTGTGGCGGTTCCCCCCGTGACGGACGACAAGCCGAGCGACTAGTGTCAGCCGGACACCGATCGCCCCCTACCCGCCGTAGGGCGGGAAGGCGTGGTTGGCATGTAGCTCAGTGTCGTCGGAACTGTTCGTGGCGCGAAAGGACGAAACTGGGGTGACCACGAGCCTGCGCCGCCCTCAGAAAAGAGCCGGCCAGTTGCGTTCAGTGCGAGAGCTGGACAGTTTTGAAATCATTCCGGACAAGCCGACGGTTCCGTCCGGAGTGCCGAGATCGACGTGGTTCCGCACCCGCCGGGCCTCCCGCTGGTATCTGCCCTACGCGTTCGCCCTGGTGTGCCTGGACTACTCCGCCGCGGTCCTGGCGAGTGCGACCGCCATCTGGACGCTGGAGAAGGCCAGCTCAGGCTTCCGCGACGCGCCCGGGCTATTCAACCTGATCGCCTACGTATTCCTCCCGCTGACCTGGTTGGTGCTGCTCTGGGGCTACGGGGGGTATGACCGGCGATTTCTGGGCGTCGGCACCGACGAGTACAAGCGGGTGATGCGCGCCTCCTGGACGGTAATCGCGATTGTCGCGCTGACCGCACTGGCCTTTAAAGTGAAGGATCTTTCGCGCTTCACCGTTGCCCTGGTTATGGTCGCGACGTTGGCCTTCCTCCTGATGGAGCGCTACCTGCTGCGACGACTGCTGTACGTATTGCGCTCCCGTGGGGTGGCGGTCAACCGGCTGTTGCTGGTCGGGACACTGCCGGAGACCCTGGAGGTGCACCGGGCGATCACCCGTAATCGGGCCGTCGGCATGGTGCCCGTCGCCATTCACCTCACTGAGGGGTACATCTCGACCCGGGAGGTGCGGACCCCGGTGCCCGTGCACGCCGGGCGCGACGTCGTGTCGCTGGTCCACGAGGTC
Source organism: Dactylosporangium sp. (assembly GCA_013041765.1). Classification (GTDB taxonomy): domain Bacteria; phylum Actinomycetota; class Actinomycetes; order Mycobacteriales; family Micromonosporaceae; genus JABDRL01. The sequence goes on from JABDRL010000172.1 coordinate 10,224, forward strand.
GGGGCGGACACGATCGCGGTCTGCGGGGCGGCCAGCGCCGAGCCGGGCGAGCTGCGACGGCTGGCCTGGCAGCTGGAGGGCACCGGCATCGACCTGGTGGTCGCTCCCCAGCTGACCGACATCGCCGGTCCCCGGGTGCACATCCGGCCCGTCGAAGGTCTCCCGCTGCTGCACGTCGAGGAGCCGACGCTGGCCGGGGTGGCCTGGCTGGTCAAGAACATCCTGGACCGCGCCTTCGCGCTCATCGGATTGATCATCCTTCTCCCGTTCTTCCCGCTCGTCGCCCTGGGCATCCGGATGTCCGATCCTGGCCCGATCTTCTTCAAACAGCTGCGGGTGGGCCGGGAGGGCAAACAGTTCCGGGTCTGGAAGCTGCGCACCATGTACACCGACGCCGAGGACCGGTTGGCGTCGCTGGTCGACCAGAACGAGTCCGATGGTCTGCTATTCAAGATCAAGAATGATCCCCGCATCTTCCGGGTCGGGAAGTTCCTTCGGGCGACGTCCATCGACGAGCTTCCGCAGCTGGTGAATGTCCTGCTGGGGGACATGTCGCTGGTTGGTCCGCGACCGTTGCCGGCAGAGGACGGGGACTTCCTCGGGGACGTCCGGCGCCGGCTGCTGGTCCGTCCGGGCATCACCGGGCTGTGGCAGGTGTCCGGGCGCTCCGACCTTTCCTGGGACGACGCGGTGCGGCTGGACCTGTACTACGTCGACAACTGGTCGCTCCTGCTGGACCTGCTGACCCTGTGGCGCACGGTCTGGGTGGTGCTGCGGAGCAAGGGCGCCTACTGATCCGTCGCCGTTCGGCCGGTGCCGGGAGGCTGCCCGCGCAAGCCTCGCCAGCTCGTCGTCGAGTAGGAGCTGACGTCTGTCGGACGGATGAGGACTGCCGTGTGAGCCGCCGCTACGGTGATCGTGTGACGGGACATGCGCGTGAACCCGCAGTGCTGCTGCGGGGCCTGACCAAGCGGTTCGACGAGAAGATCGCTGTAGCGGGAATTGATCTGGATGTGCCTTCCGGCTCGTTCTTCGGGCTGCTCGGACCCAACGGGGCCGGCAAGACCACGACCCTGTCCATGACGGTCGGCCTGTTGCGGCCGGACGCCGGCACGGCGCACGTGCTGGGCCGGAACGTGTGGGCCGACCCGGTGGCGGCCAAGCGCCTGCTGGGGGCGCTGCCAGACTCCGGGCGAATGTTCGACCGCTTGACCGGCAGCGAGCTGCTGGCGTACATCGGCCTCCTGCGCGGCATGGCTCGGGACGTCATCGACCTGCGGGCGGCGGAACTGCTGGACGTGCTCGGACTGGGCGACGCCGGACACAAGATGGTCATCGACTACTCGGCCGGCATGAAGAAGAAGATCGGACTGGCCTGCGCCCTGCTGCACTCCCCGAGACTCGTGGTGCTGGACGAGCCCTTCGAGGGGGTCGACCCGGTGTCCGCCGCACTCATCCGGGACATCCTGCAGCGGTATGTCGCTGGCGGCGGAACGGTGATCTTTTCCAGCCACGTCATGGAACTCGTCGAGAAACTGTGTGACCACATCGCGATTCTCGCGGCCGGGGAGATCCGGGCGGCGGGGCCGATCGAGACGGTGCGGGGAGGCCGCGTCCTGGAGGACGTGTTCGTGGAGGTCGTCGGCGGTCGGACCGCGACAGGGGCTGAGCTGTCATGGCTCTGATCCGCCATTTCGTGCTGCTCAAGTTGCGGATCCTCGGCAACGGCATGCGGCCGAGGGGCACGGCCGGCTCGAAACGCCTGGTGATGTTCATCGTGGGCGTCGTGCTGGGGCTGTGGATGGCCACGGCCGGGTTCGCGGTCCTCGCCATCGGCTCCTCCTCCGACGACGCCGATGTGCGAATCGCCGTGGTCGGGCTGACCGGTGCGCTGGTGACCGCCGGCTGGCTGCTGCTGCCACTGCTGTTCTTCGGGGTGGACGAGACCATCGATCCGGCCAGGTTCGCGCTGCTCCCCATCCCCCGACGCATCCTGACGACCGGGATGGTCGTCGCGGCCTGCGTGGGGATCCCGGCGGTGGCCACGCTGATCGCCACCCTCGGGCTGGTGGTGGGCGGGGCCGTTCGCGGGGGGACGCCGGCCGCGCTGTTCGCCGTGCCGGCCGCCATCCTGTCGCTGCTGCTGTGCGTCCTCGGCAGCCGCGCGGTGACCAGCGCGTTCGCCTCCATGCTGCGGTCGAGGCGGATGCGGGACCTCGCCATCATCCTGATAGTCGTGGTTTCCGGTTCCCTCGGACCCGGGCAACTGGCGATCGCTTCCCTGGTCGAGCAGAACGGTCTCGGCCCGCTGACGACCGCCGGCCGGGTGCTGGGCTGGACTCCGCTGGCCGCGGCCCACGCCGCGGTGCTGGAGGCCGGCGAGGGCCGGTGGCCACTGGCGATGGCCAGGCTGGCTATCGTCGTCGTGGCCCTGGCACTGCTGGCATGGTGGTGGTCGGTGACCCTGGAACAGGCCATGCTCGGAACGTCCACGACCGGTCCGCGCGACCGGAAGGTCTCGGGTTCCGGTGGCGCGGTGGATGCGCTGATTCCGGCGGTGCTGCGGGGGCTACCCGCCGGAGGCCTGATCGCGATCGTCGCCCGGGATCTGCGGTACTTCTGGCGTGATCCTCGCTGGCGGGCCAGCTTCGCCTCGCTGGGGATCGTCTCGCTGTTCCTGCCGTTCATGCTGGTTGTCATGACCGACGAGGGCCGGGCCGCCGCTCCCCTGCCGGCGGTGACACTCTTCATCGGAGTGATCATCGGCATCTCGCTGGCCAACATCTTCGGCAGCGACGGCCTGGCGTTCGCCACCCACCTGCTGGTTGGGGTGCCCGGTCGGATGGAACTGCGGGCACGGATCGTGAGTCTGGCCCTCGTGGTCGTGCCGCTCCTGACCCTGGTCACGATCATGGTTGGCCTGCTCCGTCCGGCGGCGGCCAGTGTTCCGGCGGCCCTGGGCACCGCCGCCGCGGGGTTCGGGACAGCTGCGGCGTTGTCCGTGACGGCGGCGGTGCTCATGCCCTACCCGATGCCGCAGGCGGGGAACCCGTTCGCGGTCTCCTCCGGGGGCGCTCTCCTGCGCAGCCTGCTGGTGCTGGTGGGCATGGTGTCCGCCATCGGAATGACCGGTCCGGTGATCGCCGCGTATGTCCTGCTGCCCGAGACGTTGATATGGCTGCTGCTGCCGATCGGCGGGGGATGGGGCGTTTTCGCGGTGCTGATCGGCACCTACATCGCCGGAGATGCCCTCGACCGGCGCGGCCCCGAAGTCCTCACCTCGATCACACCACGGCTCTGACCTGCACCGGAAGCGGTGCCCATGCGGCCATCGTGTGGGCACCGATCCGCCCGTAGGCTGTGGGCATGGCGAATGTGCGACGGGGCTACGGTGCTGGGCAACGGATCATGGTTACCGGCGGAGCCGGGTTCGTTGGCTCGCACCTGGTCGATGTTCTGCTGGCGCGGGGTTCGACGGTCGTCGCGGTGGACAACCTGGTGACGGGTTCCAAGGAGAATCTGGCTCACCTCGCCGGGGAGCGACGGTTCGCCCTTGTCGAGGCCGACGTCAGCCAGCCGTTGCCGGCCGTTCCCGAGCTCGAGGCACGGTTTGACGCGATCATGCATTTTGCCTCGCCAGCCAGCCCGGTCGACTTCACCCGAATCCCGATCGAGATCCTGCGGGTGGGCTCGGTGGCGACCCTGCAACTCCTGGAACGGGCCGTGCGTGACCAGGCCAGGTTCGTGCTGGCATCGACGTCGGAGACCTACGGCGATCCGCTCGTCCATCCGCAGCCGGAGACGTACTGGGGCAACGTCAACCCGATCGGCATCCGCAGCTGCTACGACGAGGCCAAGCGCTTCGCCGAGGCCGCGACCATGGCCTACGTCCGGGCCCATGGCCTCGACTGCGGCATCGTGCGCATCTTCAACACCTACGGCGAGCGCATGCGCCCGGACGACGGCCGGGTCATCCCGACGTTCATCGCCCAGGCCCTGCGCGGCGACCCGCTGACCGTGCACGGTACGGGCGAGCAGACCCGGTCGATCTGCTACGTGTCCGATCTGGTGCGGGGCATCGTCGCGCTGCTCGACTCCGGCGAGCTCGGGCCGATCAACTGCGGGACCGAGCAGGAGATGACCATGCGGGAGTTGGCGGAGACCATCGTCCGATTGGCGGGGAGCACTTCTGAGATCCGGTACGTTGACCGGCCGGCCGACGACCCCGAGCGCCGGCGGCCGGATCTGACCAGGGCCAGCACACTGCTGGCCTACTGGCCACGGGTAGCGGCGGAAGCGGGCCTGCGGCACACGATCGAGCATTTCGCCGGGGGCGCATAGTCCCGTGTTCGTGCCGCCCTTGCCGGGCCGTCGGTCATGACGAGCATCTGGTTCGTATTCTGGCGGCATGCCAAGCATGACCTACCGCGGTGATGGATATCGGCGCTCTTCCGCCCCGGGCGGTCCGGACAGACCGGGCCGGGGTTCGGTGTACAGCGGCAAGCGACGGCCCCGCTGGGGGCGGATCGCGCTGGTGGTGTGCCTGAGCCTGGCCTTACTGGCCGGATTGGGTCTGCTTGGCGGGTGGATCTACTACAGACAGCTCGACGCCGGCATCGAGCGCACCGATCCATTCTCCGGAATCGCCGAGGGGCGTCCGGTGAAGGCCGTCGAAGGCTCGCTGAACCTGCTCATGCTCGGTAGCGACTCCCGTGATCCTGACAACAAGGCCAAAGCGGGTGAATGGCGTACTGACACCCTGATTGTGGTGCATATTCCCGCTTCACATGACAAAGCATATCTGATTTCGATTCCACGAGATCTATATGTGCATATTCCAAAGAGCCAAACAAATCCGGAGTACGGGAACACCAAGTCGAAGATCAATGCGGCATTCGCCTGGGGCGGTCTTCCGCTGGTCGTGCAGGCGATCGAGGGATACTCCGGCGTGCGGATGGATCATGTCGTGCTCATCGATTTCGGGGGCTTCAAGCAGGTGACCGATGCGCTCGGTGGTGTTGACATGTACATCGAGCAAGACATCACGTCAATTCATCCGCCGAAACGGAAGTTCAAGAAGGGGACGAATCATCTCAATGGAACGGAGGCGCTGGACTACGTGCGCCAGCGGTATCAGTTCGCCGAGGGAGACTTCGCCCGAATGCGGCACCAGCAGCAATTCATGAAGGCCTTGATGGACAAGGCCGTTAGCTCGGGTACGCTGAGTAACCCCATCAAGCTGAATGCGTTCCTGAAAGCTGTGACCGCGGCCATGACGGTCGACCAGGACTTCTCGCTGGTTGACATGGCGCTACAGTTCCGGGGTATTCGAGGCGATGACCTCACCTTCATGGTGAGTCCGCACGTCGGTAGCCAGACCGTCAAAGGGCAGAGCGTCGTGATGCCGGACAAGGCGAAGGCGAAGGCCCTGTATGAAGCGGTCAGAAGCGATACCGTCGGGGAGTTGGTGGCACAGACGGCATCACCCTCGGCTACCCCAAAGAGTGGTAATTAGTCCAAAACGGGTGGTTGACGGCGGTACGAACGGCTAGGAAACATCACAGCCATTCGCGTTTGCTGGGACCGATCCGTAGAGTTGTCGGAGTCCGCAAATCAGCGAGGAGTTGGCATGCCCTCTTCTACCTCGCGGCGAGGCCTGGGCGACGCCAAGCGTCGTCCTCGGTCGTCCTCGGGTCGTTCGAGATCGAGCACGAGCCGCCCGCGCCGTCGGGATCCTTTGTGGGCCCGCTTGTTTGTGCTGTTCGGAGCATTGCTCATGATGGCGAGCGGGGGTGCGATCGTCGGGGGAAAGGTGCTGATCGGCACCTACACCGACTCCATCAACCAGGACAGTCTGCTGGGTGCCGCCGCCGCTGGCGAGAACGGTCAGAAGTCCATTGAGGGCGACCTGAACATCCTGATGGTGGGCCTCGACGAGCGGCCCGAGAACGATGAGCCAGTGCGTGCTGACTCAATTATCATCATGCATGTGCCGGCTTCGCACGATCAGGCATACCTCGTCTCTATTCCGCGTGACCTCTACGTCACGATTCCAGCCATCAAGAAGCTGCATCCCAACAAGGAAAAATCCAAGATCAACGCCGCCTATGCATACGGCTCGTCGAACGGTGGTCGGGCCGGCGGCGTGCAGGTGCTCGCTGAAACTGTCAAGGGTTTCTCCGGGATCACCTTCAACGCGGCGGGGATTGTCAACTTCGGTGGGTTCAAGGACGTCGTCAAGGCCCTCGGTGGCGTCGACATGTGCATCGACCAAGAGGTTGATTCGCACCATATAGCCAGAGACAAGGCGGGCAATCTTGTCGGCCGGGACAAATACCCCCGGGCCGCGCCGGTGCACTACGAGGTCGGATGTCGCCACCTTGAGGCGTGGGAGGCGCTGGACTACGTCCGGCAGCGCTACGGGCTGCCCAACACGGACTACGACAGGGCCCGACACCAGCAGCAGTTCCTCAAAGCCGTGTTCAAGCGGGCCAAAACCCAGGGCCTGACGAGCAACCCGGTCAAGGCGCTTAAGGTGATGAAAGCCGCGGGGAGCGCGCTGACCGTCGATACTCAGGGTGTCGATCTGGCAACGTGGGCGTTCACGCTGCGTGGAGTGGCGGAGAACGAACTGGTTATGTTGAAGGTCAATGCGGGGACATTCAACTCGGTGACGCTGCCGGATGGCAGCGCGGCCGAGCAACTCAGCGAGGAGAGTTCCGAGATGCTGGCGGCGCTGAGGGCGGACAAGCTGGCAGAGTTCGTCATGGCGCATCCGGAGTTCGTCGCCTCTGACACGGCGAGCTGATCCTGCGGCCAACGCTGCCCGCCGGACAGGTGCAGCTGCCGCGCGCCATGGCAATTCGGGGACTTTGGTGAGAAGGGCGTTCGGACACCGCCGGCCGAACGGGATGGCGAACCCTCAACGAGGCGGTTGGCGAGGAGAACTTGCGAGCGGGGCGATCGGTGGACAGCGCGGCAACTTCCTGTGAACCGGAAGACGAGACAGACATCGCGGCCACGCCGGAGACGGACGCGGCCACGCCGGAGGTGACATCCGAGACGGAGACGAGCACCACGCCGGAGACGGACGCGGCCGCACCGGAATCCGACACCTCGGAGGTGCTGTCCGAGGACCCCGGTGACGAGGCAGCGCCCCCAGCGGCGCAGGCCCCACCGAAACGGGATCCGATCTGGGCGTGGTGCCTGGTCGCGTTCGGAACGGTGCTCATGGTCCTCGCCTCGGCCGCCATCCTGGGGGAGCGCATCCTGGCCAATCGGTACCAGGACTCGGTCAAGCAGGAGATGCTGCTGGCGCCGGACGCGCGTGCCGCGGCGGAGAGCCGGCGGCATCTGACGATCACCGGCCCGTTGAACTTCCTGCTGCTCGGCTCGGACGCCCGAGCCGATGACCCGACCAATGGCCAGCGCTCGGACACCATCATCGTGCTACACATCCCCGCCTCGATGGACCGGGCGTACCTGGTCTCGATCCCGCGTGATCTTCGAGTCCGCATTCCGGCCTTCGAGCCGACCGGCTTTCGGGGATCGCGGGAGAAGGTCAACGCGGCCTTCCACTATGGAGGGGGCGGCGTCGGCGGGGTCCAGTTGCTGTCGCAGACCCTGAGCGACCTGCTCGGCGTCCAGTTCGACGGGGCGGCGATCATCGACTTCGAGGGCTTCTCCTCGGTTGTCGATCAATTCGGCGGCGTCGACATGTGCGTGGACATCCGTACCGAGTCGATTCACATCGGCTACGACGAGAACGGAAAGTTCCTGGCTCCGCGGACCGGTTCGGAGGGGGCGTACCGCAACCCCGCCAGTACCCCGAAGGTGTACGAACCCGGCTGCCAGCACTTCGAGGGTTGGGAGGCGCTGGACTACGTCAGGCAGCGCAAGACTCTGCCGAACGGTGACTACGACCGTCAGCGTCACCAGCAGCAGTTTCTGCATGCGGTCCTGGCACAGGTCAAGGAGAGGGGATGGATGACCAACCCGCTGGAACTGGATCGGGTGCTGCGCGCGGTCACCGGTTCCCTGACCATCGACGTCAATGGCCTGCCACTGGACGAGTTGGCGTATGCCCTGCGCGATGTCGACGTGGCGGCGCTGGCGGGCGTCTCCGTGCCGTCCGCGCCGGAGATGATCGGTAACACCTCGTACATCATCGCCCTATCCGAGGCCCAACTCCTGTATGACGCCCTGCGGACGGACACCATGGACACTTGGATGGAGAGCAATTCATCCTGGATCAACCGGGTGTAGCGGCCTGGGTATGCTGTGATCCTGGGGCGTTGAGCTGCCCGAAGGCGGGCTGCCAGGGGGCGGCCGGCTCGTTGCGCTTTGCGAACAAGCATGACGGAGATCGGACCCGGTCTTTCCGATAAGGGCGACGCGAGGCAGACTCGCAGGTATGGTCGAGCCGTCGAAGTCTGTCGTCGGCCCCGAAGACGCCGAAGAGATCGCTGCTCTCTTCGCCTCCGGTGGCGCGTCGGACGACTGCGGCCCCCTGCAACGCCTCGTTGACGAAGCGATCACGGTCACCGGGGCCGTCGGTGCGGCCTTCATTGAGCGGCGCCGGGCCGATGCCCGTGTCGTTGCCGCCACCGGAACCTTCAGCTGGATGCTCGGATGTCCGGTGACCGACCACCGCGCGCTCATCCCGCCGTGGGACGGGGGCCCGTTGATCTGCGAGTTCGACCAGCCGGCTCTGGGCGGGGATACGCGGTGCCGGCTGGCCGGCACCGGACTACGCCGGCTGGTACGGGCCGTGGCGGTGGCGGAGGGACGGTATGTCGGCTGCTTCGCCTTGGGCTACCCGCAGGACGCCGCGCCGCGGCTGACCCCGGCCCAGCGCTCCGCCATCGGCCTGCTGGCGGCGTGCGCCGCCAGCGTGTACGCCCGGGACTCCGGGGACTGCCGGTCGCGCGAGCAGGCGGCCGGGTGGCGGGAAGCGACGTTGGAGGAAGACCACAGCCTGTTCATCGCGGTGACGAGCCACGAGCTGAGGACGCCGCTCACGGTGATCCGCGGGTATGCCGACACGTTGGCCGAGCACTGGGAGCAACTCGACGATGCCCGACGGCGAGCGGCGATCTCCGTCGTTCGGCACCGCGCCAAGGACCTCGCCCGGTTGCTCGACCGGCTGCTGTCCGCGGCCGGGGACGGTGGCAGCGTCGGAGCCCTCGCCGCTGGAGTGCCGTTCGACCTGCTGGAGGCGATCCGGTACGCGGTCGACGAACTGCCGGTAGACCTTCGGTCCCACCTGGCGTTGTACCTGCCGGTGGAACTGCCGAAGGCCTTCGGGGACAGGGGAACCATCGCCACCATTGTCACGGAACTGGTCACCAACGCCTGCAAGTACTCAGAGGGGCGGGGCGAGGTGGACCTGGCTGCGGGCACCGACTGCGGGGGCGTGTGGTTGACCGTGGCCGATCGGGGCGTCGGGATCCGCCCGGAGCACACGGAACGGGCCTTCGAGCGCTTCTGGCAGGGGGAGCGGCGCGGACTGCGCGGGCGCGGCGGTGTTGGCCTGGGCCTCTACCTGGTGCGCAGAATCGTGGAACGGCACAAGGGGTGGGTCTCGCTTCGGCCTCGCGATGGTGGCGGCACGCTCGCTGAGGTGCGGTTGCTTCGGGCGGACACGATTCTCGGGGGGGCATAGAACAGTGTCG
>JABDRL010000177.1 GCA_013041765.1 Dactylosporangium sp.
GGCGGACACCATCGCGGCCCGTCATTTCCTCGACCCGGTCTCGGCGGGCCGCTATTCCGCGACGGCGACGGTGCTGCACGGTGCGCTCTATGGCGCCCAGGCCCTGACCGCGGCGCTGCTACCGTCCTTCGCCACGAGGAACCTGCGCAATTCTCGAACGGCGTTGACCCGAGCGCTGCTGGGGACCGCGATCCTGACCATTCCCGCGATGGTCCTGCTGACGCTGGTCGGCCCGCGGCTCATACCGCTGGTGCTCGGTGCGACCTTCCAGGTCTCGACGGACGTCATCGCGCTGGTCGCCGTGGCCACAACCGGACTCGCCTTGCTATGGGTTCTGGTCCAGCACGCCATGGCCTCGTCCAGGCACGGGGCCAACATTGTCTGGCTGGGGCTGCCCCTGGTGGTCGGAGGAGCGGCCCTGTGGCACACCCAGATGTGGACACTCGCGGCCGTCACGGTCGTCGCGGTGGCCGTGCCCCTGGCGCTGCTGGGCTGGCGGTCGCTCATCGCACGGCCACCAGCGACGGGGCGCGTTCCCGAGCGTTGGCGCGATGCGGTCCCATTCGCATGCACCAATGGGGGCCATTCCACTGCTACGGCATACGATAAAATGAAGAGGTTTCATGAAGAGCCGTCCGATAGTTACCGTGGTCGTGCCGACCAAGAACGCCGAGAGGACGTTGGCACGATGCCTGGCAAGCGTGAGAGCCCAGACATATCCCTATGTTGAGCTGATCGTTGTGGACAACTCCTCGACGGACGCGACGATGGAGATAGCCGAGGAATACGCGGATCAGGCGTTGACATGGGGGCCGGAACGGAGCGCCCAGCGCAACCACGGGTGGCAGCGTGGAGCCGGTGAGTGCATCGTCTTTATCGATGCGGACATGGTGCTGAGCACGGAGATTGTCGCTGAAGCGGTCGACGCGTTCCACGCCGATCGCGGCCTGGGCGCCCTGGTCATCCCGGAGTTGGCGTTCGGCGAGGGGTACCTGGCCCGGTGCCGGGCGTTGGAGAAGCGAATATACCTGGGGGATTCCCAGGTGGAAGCGGCTCGGATCTTCCCTCGTCGGGTACTGGAACAGGTCGGCGGGTACAACGAAAGCCTCAATGCGTTTGAGGACTGGGAACTCCCCGACCGTATTCGGGATGCCGGTTTCCGGGTCGGGCGAATCGAGGCTGTCGTTATGCACGACGAGGGTAGAATCGGCCTGCGCCGGACCTTCGCCAAGAAACGGTACTACGGGCGCTGGCTGCCGACCTACCGGATGGTCAGCGGTGAGCGCGGTCGTCGGTTCACCCGACCGGGGCTGCTGCGACGCCCCCGGGAGGTCCTGCGGGATCCGCTCCAATTCGCCGGTCTCGTCATGCTCAAGACCGTCGAGGGGAGCGGAATCGTATTGGGTGCGTGTGAGGGCGGCAAAGCGCCACGGCCTGGCAGGTCTGAAGGCGTGCATCGACGTATGAGTGCTGAGGGGAAGTGACATCCATGAGCCTCCTGCAAAGGACCTCCCTGTCGTTCATCAAGTGGGCTCGGCGTGCCTGTGCCGATTCTCGCGTGCAGAAACTGGCGGTAGTGAAATGGCTGTACCGGATGACGGTCAATATTTCCATAGGGGGTGGAAAGGAGGTCACGACCGATTTCCGCGGGCTGCGACTGGCCGTGCCGGGTGGAGACTATGTCTTCATCGCCGGGCTGACAGCCGGATTCTATGAGTCGATCGAACTGGATCTCGCAGAACGCCTCGCCCGGCAGAGCCGCACCATCATTGATGTCGGGGCGAACATCGGGATCTACTCCTGCGTGCTGGCCTCGCACATGCCCGACGAAGGGCGTCTGATCAGCTTCGAACCCGTGCCGGACAACATGACCTACCTGCGACGCAACCTTGCGGGCAACGCGCTGTCAGATCGTGTCGTGCTGGAGCAACTCGCCGTCGGCGAGGCTCCGGGCGAGTCGATGATCCACCTGGTGGACAGGTCGGGCAACCACTCGCTGGCACCTGATGTCGCCGTCAACAGCAGCTGTGCCCTGCCCGTGCTGATTACCTCCCTGGACACCTACCTGCGGGATTCGGATTGCCGGCGGTCGGTGGATTTACTGAAGATAGATGTTGAGGGATATGACGGATATGTTCTGCGTGGCGCTACCACGTTGCTGCTTGAGCAGCGGCCTACCCTGCTTGTCGAGTTCGAGCCGAACCACCTGACCAATGCCGGGTTCTCGCCGACGGAGTTTCTGGACATGATCTTCACGGCGTACTCCGACGTGTACGTGATCGACGATCCGCGGGGGCTGCTGGTTCGGTGCAACCGCAACGACATCGTCGGTCAGCATGCCAACGCGGCCAATCTCAACCTGGTCGCGACCTGGCGCTCAGACCATGTGGAGACGATCGAGCGGTACCGACAGACCCTGAACACGACGCGCAGCTCCAGCTCGGCACCTGCCCTGACCCGCTGATCCGGAGGACATCCGGGCCGCGGATCCGAGGCCCCGTACCGAACCTGGGGTTAGGATCGACTATGTCGTTCTTCGGGCAGGGACAGACCCAGCGGAACAACCCGCTGCTCGCCCAGCTGGAAGCCGCCCACCAACGACGTTTGAGCGGGCAGCGAATCGGCCTCGTCCGGGGCCGGCACCTGATCGACTGGGTGCCGACATTCCAGGAGTGGCTCGGTGCGGGGCGAGAGGACGAGGCGCTGGCGCTGCTTCTGGAAATCATCGAAGCGGCCGAGCAGATCGCCCGGGTCGATGCGGTGCCGCCGCCGCCGGAACACACCCAGCGAGCCGTGGCCATCTACCAGCGGCGGGCCGATGAGTCTGGCGAGTTGGCGGTCCTGGAACGCTACGCGGCGGCCTGCCCGTTCGGCGCGGGCGACCCCATGCTGTTGGGGCGGCTGCGGGATCTCCGAGGGCAGTGAGGTCGCGGTTCACGGCGGGCCGGGCGTCTCCCGGCGCGCCCATACCTCCCGGCGCATGCAGACCCGGGGCCAGCGGTCCATGCCGTGGGCGATCTCCCGCTGGCGGATCTCCCGCAGCCCGGCGGTCAGCTCGCGGTCGGCCAGGACGCGGAAGCCACACCGCAGGTAGTACGGGGCGTTCCATGGCACGTGCGCGAAGGTGGTGAGGGTCAGCGCCGGGATGCCGCCGAGCGCGGCCTGGTCGACCAGATGGTCCAGCAGCCGGCGTCCCAGGCCACGGCGGGCGTGGTCGGGGTGTACCGAAAGCTGCGCGACATGGAGGTTGCCGTCCACGACGTCGGCGATCAGGTACCCGATCGGGGCGTCAGCGGGATCGGCGACGACCCAGGCCCGACCGGCCAGCTGGTAACTGGCGAGCTTGTCCACACTGGGCGGATCGTCCTCCGCGATCTCGGGCATGTCGATGTCCCGAAACCAGCGCCCAGCAGCCCGCTCGATATCCTGGAGGACCGGCAGTTCCCGCCGGTCTGGCACCCGAATCCGCATGCCGTCGATTCTCCCCGGCCCCGGCGCGCGGTGCGTGTCAGATCCCCGGGTTCCCGGGACCTTGCGCGCCGCCGACCCGTCGGCGTGGGACGTACACCGGAAGGGCTGACGGGCGGATGGGCGGACCCGACGAGGCAGGCACCGACGAGGCAGGCACCGACGATCGGGCACTGGTGCGGGCGCACGCCGAAGCGGTGCTGCGCCGGCTGGCCGGCGACCACGCCGTGCTGCGTGCCGATCAGTGGCGGGCCATCGAGGCCCTGGTGCTGGACGGCCGGCGAGTGCTCTGCGTGCAGCGCACCGGGTGGGGCAAGTCCGCGGTGTACTTCGTCGCCACGGCCCTGCTGCGGGCCCGGGGCCGGCACACCGGGCCGACGGTCATCGTGTCGCCGCTGCTCGCGTTGATGCGCAACCAGATCGACGCGGCGACGCGAGCCGGCATCCAGGCCCGCACCATCAACTCGGCGAATCTGGACGACTGGGACCAGATCACCACCGAGATCCACGACGGCACGGTCGATGTGCTGCTGATCAGCCCGGAACGCTTGAATAATCCCGACTTTCGGGACCTGGTGCTGCCGAAACTCGCGGGGACCACCGGACTGCTCGTGGTGGACGAGGCGCACTGCGTCTCCGACTGGGGGCACGACTTCCGGCCGGACTACCGGCGGCTGCGGACCTTCCTGGCCGGGCTGGCCCCGGACACCCCGGTCCTCGCCACGACCGCGACGGCCAACGCCCGGGTGACCACCGACGTCGCCGAGCAACTGGGGAGCGCGGAGACCCTGGTCCTGCGGGGGACGCTGGACCGCCGGTCGCTGCGGCTGGCCGCGGTCTGCCTGCCAACGGCGGCCCACCGGCTGGCCTGGCTGGCCGATCACCTGGACGCCATGACCGGTTCCGGCATCATCTACACCCTGACCGTCGCGGCGGCCGGGGAGACCGCGGAGTTCCTGCGGTCGCGCGGTTACCCGGTCGCCGCGTACACCGGCCAAGTGGAGGACGGCGATCGCCGCGCGGCGGAGCGGGACCTGCTGGACAACACCCTCAAGGCGCTGGTGGCCACGTCCGCGCTGGGCATGGGATTCGACAAGCCAGATCTCGGGTTCGTGGTGCACCTGGGCGCCCCGCCCTCGCCGATCGCCTACTACCAGCAGGTCGGCCGGGCCGGTCGGGCGGTCAGCAGCGCCGACGTGCTGCTGCTGCCCGGAACCGAGGACGCGGCGATCTGGCGGTACTTCGCCTCGCTGGCGTTTCCCCCGGAGGAGCAGGTCCGGGGCGTGCTCGCCGCACTGGGCAGTGTGGATCGTCCGCTGTCGACGCAAGCCCTGGAACCGATGGTCGACCTGCGCCGGACCCGCCTGGAGCTGATGCTCAAGGTCCTTGACGTCGACGGTGCGGTGCGCCGGGTGCGCGGGGGCTGGGTGGGCACCGGCCAGCCCTGGGTCTATGACGCGGCGCGGCATCAGCGGATCGCCACGGCCCGCGCCGCGGAGCAGCAGGCCATGCGGGACTACGCGACCACTGACGGCTGCCGGATGGAGTTCCTGCGACGTTGCCTCGACGACCCGGGCGCCAGCCGGTGCGGACGCTGCGATCGCTGCACGGGCGTCGACTTCGACGCAACGGTCTCCGATGCCGGCCTTGCCGCGGCCCAGGCGTTTCTCGGCCGCCCCGGGACGACGATCGCGCCGCGCCGGCAATGGCCCAGCGGCTTGGCGGCGGTCGGCGTGCCGCTGAGCGGTCGGATCCCGCCGGGGG
>JABDRL010000183.1 GCA_013041765.1 Dactylosporangium sp.
GGATCAATCGCCGGCCCGACGCTCTGGCAGCGCCGTCACCCCCGGCGGGGGCAGCCCGGCGGTCGATGCCAGCAGACCGCACCAGGCCTCGAGGTGCGCGGCAAAATCCCCGTCTTTCGGCGTCCAGGATGCCCGGATCTCGATATCCGCGATCGTCGGGTCACCGGACAGGTCCCCGAACCGGGTTGAGAGCGTCTGGGTCACGGTTCCCCCGATGGCCGTGTATCCCGCGTCCTGCCCATCGAGCGCGTCGATCAGCCAGCTCCAGCCCACGCCCGGCAGCAGCGGGTCGGACGCCAGCTCGGACTCCAGCTCCGCGGTCACGAACGTGACGAACCGCATCGTGCCATCCCACGCGTCGTGGCCAGCCGGATCGTGCAGCAGGATGAGCCGGCCGGTCGCGACCTCGTCTTCCCCCCGCAACACCGAGCCGCTGAGCGCGAAGGCGAAGGGCGCCAGCCGCTGGGGCGGCGGCATCTCCTCGACGGAGATCTCCACGCGCGGCGTGACCGAGCGCAACTCGTCCAGTGCCCGCGCGAAGGGTGCGGGAATCGCGGTCGAGGGCGCCATGGGCGAAGCCTATGACCGCCCGCTCGTTTTTCACCCGCAACGCGCCGTTCGGAGCGCGGGGCGTGTCGCGATCTGTCACAGCGTCGAGGTGGTGTACCTGTGGCCGCCCTCGGCGGTGCGGGCTTCCTCGCCGAAGAGTACGGTTACCCTGCACTCTGGGTCACCGAATGCGATGCGTTCGTTGATGACGACCACGGTCTCGCCGTGGTTGCGGCAGCCGATGCCGCCGAAGATGCTCGATGTGACCCGGCACAGGGCCGGCTGGCCGTGCACGGCGTCACCGAATGGGCATCGGCTGTTGCCGAGCACGATGCGGTGGTCGGTGACTTCGATGGGATAGAACCCCCCGCCAACGGCGGCCTTCAGCCGGATGTAGCAGTCGGCCGTCTGCTGGGTCCGCAACCGGTTGACGATGGCGTGTGCCTTGCGGTACTCACGTTCCATCTGGCCGCCGATGGTGGCACCGACCCTGGCAATGGCGGCTTGGGCGACCAGCGGGCCGTGGTCCTCCTCGACCGACATGGCGAGTTCGACGACCAGCGCCCGCAGGAACGCCTCCCTGCCGAAACCGTCCGGGCCGGCCTCGTCCAGAGCCGGCAGCGGATTGACTTCCCGGGGCGGCGGATCGAACGAAGGCTCGTCGACCCGGGCGACCGGCAAGGTGACGCTGATGCGCTTGCCGCTGGCCCGCTTGGCGGTGAGCACGAGCTCGCTGGCCATCTGCGAGACCATCCACAGCCCCCGGCCGCGTTCCGCGGCGGCGTCGGGAGGCGCCGGATCGAGTTCGAAGGTCGGGCCAAGATCGTGAACGGTCAGTACCGGTTGGACATTGCTCCAGTCAAGGCTGACCCATACCGGACCGTCGGTATGGTCCACCGCGTTGCCGATGAGCTCGGCAACGGCGGCCTCGGCGGCCCACAACCGATCGGCATCGGTCGCATGATGGGCGAGGTACCTGGCAATCTGGCGGCGTAGCCGGGCCGCGGTGGCGGGAGAGGGCGGATGGAGGAACCAATCCATACTTGTTCACAATCGGGGCTTGTTCGCAATCGTGACGGCAGGCCCCAGACAGGGCGTTGCGTTTTGTGGACAACAGGCTACCCGGCCGCTCGCGCGGTGGGCCGCGCCACGACGTTCTGTCCCTCGGGGGAGCAACGGCCGGCTGCCCACAGGGCAGGCCACCGGTGATCTCGGGGCGCTCGCCCCGGCCTCACCGGCGGCCTGCCCGCCCCGGCTTCCTCGGTGTCTAGCTGGCAGTGCAGGTCATCGCGGGAACGGCGTTCGTGCTGCCGTCCCAGGTGGCGAGGAACCCGGCCGAGGCCGAGGCCGCACCCGCCAGCTCGCCGTTCCAGGTCGTGCTCTGGACAGTGACACTGGAGCCGCTCTGGGTCACGGTCGCGTTCCAGGACTGGGTGATGGTCTGGCCGTCGGCGAAGGTGAAGGTCACGGTCCAGCCACTGATCGCCGCGGTCCCGGTGTTCGTCACCGTGACGCCGCCCTGGAAGCCGCTCTCCCATTGGTTGACGATCTGGTAGGTCGCGCTGCACCCGGTGGAACTGGGCGGGGGAGAACTGGACGGTGCGGCCGACGGTGAGGCGCTCGACGGTGAGGCGCTCGACGGCGACGTGGCGGGAGAACTGGCCGGGGAACTGGCCGGGGAACTGGCCGGGGCACTCGGCGTCGTGCCGGCCAGCGCCGAGGCCAGCGGCGGGTACCACGTGTCGGACATCTTCTGGTCGCCGGCGTCGTTGGGGTGCACCCCGTCGTAGGTGTCCGTCGCCGGGTCAAACCCGGTCCACTGGTCGACCACGGTGATGGGGGAGGCACTGGTGGTCTTCGAGGCCGCCCAGGCGGGAATCGCGGCGTTGAGGTCGATGGCGCGCTGGGCACACTCGGGACAGGTGCTGGGATTCATCGGGATGATCTGGGCGACCAGGATTCGCATGGTGGCGTTGCTCGCCCGCATCTGGTCGACCAGCGTGCTGTAGGCGGCGAGGATCGTGTCGGTCGCCCGGTTGCTCCACACGTCGTTCGTGCCGAAGTGCATCAGGACGACATCCGGCAGCGTCGCCGCCAGCCAGGCTGGCAACTGGTTCTGGTCGGCGACGGTGGTGACGAGGGCACCGCCGTGGCCCTCGTTCTCGCCGTCATAGGCGATGGAGCAGCCCTGAGCCGGCTGCGTACCGACCATGTCGATGTTCGTGTACCCGTTCTCCTGGAGCCGCTGCCACAACAGCGCCCGCCAGCATCCGGGCGAGCCGGTGATGGAATCCCCGAGCGCCATGATGCGGGTCGCCGCCGTGGTCGCGGACGATGCCGGCTGCGTGATGAGGAACTGCGTTCCGCCGAGAAGCACCACCAGGGGTACCGCGAGTATCGCCACACGTCGTGGTCGCCAGCGCATCGCCGTCTCCTTCCACGCACCGGACCTGGCGCCCGGCGAGCGTCTGGGCGTATTGAAGCAGCCGGATGTGACGGGTGCAATGAAGCTGGAACCGCCACGGCCTTGACAGGGTCGACAACGACGAACTCAGCTGTATGTTTCAGCGCGGCGGGCAGACCGTTCCCGCTGCCGGGGGCGACAGGTCGACGAGGTAGGTGTTGACCGCGTCGGTGATGCACCGGGTCTGGGGATAGGCGGTGTGGCCCTCGCCCTGCCAGGTCAGTACGACACCCACCCCGAGCATCCGGGCGAGGGTGGCTGTCTGCTCATACGGCGTCGCCGGATCTCCGGTGGTGCCGACGACGACGATCGGAGGCGCTCCGGTGGCCGCGCCTGTCGGATACGGGTCGCGCTTGCCCGGCCACTGCGAGCACATGAGGTTGAGCGCCAGCGGTGCGCCGAACAACGGATACTTGTCGCGCCACTGGCTCTGCAGCTGGCGCAGCTGCTCAACCGTCATGGTCGTGTCGTCGTCGGTGCAGTTGACGGCCGCGTTCGCGTCGAAGAGATTCGAGTAGTCGCCGGCGGAGTCCCGCTCGGCGTACTGGTCGGCGAGGGCGAATATGCTCCCGGCGTTGCCCTTGCGGAGGTCGTTCAGGGCACCGGCGAGCTGCCGCCAGCCGGACTGCGAGTACAGCGACGAGATGATCCCCGTCAGGATCCACCCGGCCGTCGCCGTGCGACCGCCCCCGGAGACGATCGGATCGGTCCTGGCCCGGTCGAACGCCGCGGTGACAACGCCCCGGGGATCTGACCCGATGGGGCAGGCCGACGGGGTGTTCCGGCACCAGGCGGCGAAGTTGTCGAAGGCCCGCTCGAACCCCCTGGCCTGGCCCTCGGCGTCCTGGGTCGACGTCTGGGTGGGGTCCACCGCGCCGTCCAGCACCATCGCCCGCACCCGCTGCGGATACAGCTGCGCGTAGACGGCGCCGAGCAGGGTGCCGTAGGAGTACCCGAGATACGTCAGCTGGGTGTCGTTGATCGCGGCCCGGACCGCGTCCATGTCATTCGCGGTCTGCTCCGTCGAGAACAGCGGCAGCGTTTCCGCATATTTCGTGCCGCAGGACTCGGCCATCCGCCGTTGCAGGGCCACCGCGGCGTCGAAATCGGCCTGCGACGTGGGATCCGGATCGGCCCCGAAGTACTCGTCGAGGTCCTTCGAGCTGAAGCAGCTGATCTGGGTCGATCGGCCGACTCCGCGGGGATCGAAGCCGACGATGTCGAACCGGCTGGTCAGAGCCGTGGGCAGGGCCGAGGACAGATAGACCGCGAGTTCGACCCCGGACCCACCGGGACCACCGGGATTGACCACGACCGAGCCGATCCGGTCGGAGGCCCGCTGGATGATCGACCGCACCCGTACCAGCGCGAGGTCGAACGTCTTGCCGTCGGCCGGCTGGCCATTGACCGCGGTGGTCCAGTCCTGTGGCACCCGAATCGTCGCGCAGGCGAAGGCATAGTTGGCGGGCGCCTGCTGGAGCAGCTCCTCCGCCAGCTCCGGACACGGACGCCACTGCGCGAGGGACATCGGCGCGGTGGGGGCCTCCGACGGCTGGTTCACCTTGCCGGAGGTCGCGGAAACCCACCTGGTGCTGGGGGTGACACAGCCCCCCACCAGCAAGGCCACGGCGGTCAGGACGGCGACCACACGGTGTCGGGTCACGAGATTGCCTCCGGCGACGGTCGAATGACTCCGGGAAAGCCTACGGGGTCGCCGGGCGGCACGGGGCATAACCGGGCTCCGGAGACGCCGGCGAGCCGACCGGCACCTGGCCGGGCGGCAACCGCCCGGACATCCGCAGATCAGCGGTCGGCGATGGAACCGATCGTCAGCCTCGGACCGAATCTCGGGGCGTGCCGGCCGGCGGCCAGGAGCAGGCGGCACACGCGTCCGCGATGGCCCCGGAACGGCTCCAGCAGCTCCAGCATGCGGGCGTCGTCGGCACGGGACTCCCCGACCAGGGCATGGGCGACCATGCTCGGCAGATGGCAGTCGCCGACGCTCACCACGTCGGCGTCGGCGAATGCGAGCCGGACGACCTCGGCTACCGTCCACGGGCCGACCCCGGGCAGGGCCGTCAGGCGACGTGCCGCCGTCGCCGGCTCCGTCGTGGCATCCAACCGGGTGGCTTCCAGCGCGGCCCGGCGGAGGATCTCCGCCCGTCGCCGCTCCACCCCGAGCGGGTGCAGCAGCCAGTACGGCATGGTGGCGACCGCCCTGGCCGGCGGAGGGAGCCGCAGGCCAGGGCGGGGCCCGGGGGCCGGTTCGGCGAGGCGGTGGAGCAGACCGACGTACCCGCGGCGCGCGGCGTCCCGGGTGACCTTCTGGCTCAGGACCGCGGGGACACCGTGGTGGAACACCCGTCCGGTCGCCGGAAGCCGCAGCCCGGCGAAGCGCCGTGCCAGGCGGCGGACGACCGGGTGGCGGTCGGCCAGGGCCGCGAAACCGCTGACGTCGTCGCGTAGCCCGGCGATGGCGTCGGCCCGGTCCAGCAGCCACTCCGCGCCGGGGC
>JABDRL010000187.1 GCA_013041765.1 Dactylosporangium sp.
GGGCGCCTCAGGACAGCGTCGGCCGGTGGAGGCCGGCGGCTGACCCCTTGGCCTTCAGCATCATGATGAACGCCAGGATCCGGGCGACGGTCTCGTAGAAGTGCGCCGGGATCTCCGCCCCCAGGTCGCAGTCCCGGTAGAGCGACCTGGCCAGCGCCTTGTCCTGCACCATGGGGATGCGCAGTTCCATCGCCTTCTGGCGGATCTTCGCCGCCACCGCGCCAGCGCCCTTGGCGATGATCCGGGGGGCGCCCTTGGCGGGGTCGTAGCGCAGCGCCACGGCCACGTGGGTGGGGTTGACCAGGACGACGTCGGCCTTCGGCAGCTCCGCCATCATGCGCTGCCGGCTCATCGCCAGCTGCTTCGACCGGATGGCCGACTTGACCTGGGGGTCGCCCTCGGTGCGGCGGTGTTCCTCCTTGACCTCATGCTTGCTCATCCGGGTCTGCTTGCCGATCCGGCGGCGGGCCATCGCGTAGTCGGCGATGGCCAGCACGATGCCCGCGACGGCCGCGGTGCGGATGAGGTTCGTCGCGGTACTGGCGACCGTCGCCAGGATCGTCTCCAGGGAAAACGATCCGGAGGTCAGCAGCCGCGGCACGAGGTCGCTGATCGTCAGGTACAGCACGGTACCCAGCACGGCCGTCTTGGCGAGGGCCTTGACGGCCTCCCACAGGGCCCTCGGGCCGAGGATGCGCTTGAAGCCGCTGAGCGGGCTGAGCCGGTTGAACTTCGGCATGAACAGCTTCGCGGCGGGTCTGAGGCCGCCCTGGACGCCGGAGGCCGCGATGGAGAAGGCGAACAGCGCGACACCCAGCGGCGCGGCCACGATCGCCACGTCCCGGAGACCCGTCTGAAGCAGCAGCAGCGCCTGCTGGTCCGAGGGATTGTCGATGGTCGCGGCGATCGTGATCATGAGGCCGTGGACCCGGTCCGCCAGGTTGCTGACGGTCATCGGGAGCAGCAGGGAGGCCACCAGCAGCCCGCCCCAGGTGCCGAAATCGGGGGTGCGGGGGATCTGCCCCTCCCGGCGGGCCTGTTTCTTGCGCTGCTCGGTCGGTTCCTCGGTCTTCTCCCCGGTCATCCGCCCAGCAACTCCAGCACCGCGCCGACGGCCTGCTCCGTGAGCCTGGCGACCGTCTCGGGCAGGAACCGCATGGCGGTTCCGGCGAGGACGAGGGTCAGCAGGATCTTGGCCGGGAAGCCCAGACCGAACGCGTTGAGCGACGGCGCGACCCGCGAGAGCAGGCCGAACGCGAGGTCCGTCAGGAACAGGACGGCGATCAGCGGGCCGGAGATCTGGAGGGCGGCCAGGAACATCTCCCCGATCCCGTCGCTCAGCAGCCGGCTCAGCCGTTCCAGCGACAGCGTCCCGGTCGGCGGCAACGCCCGGTAGGACCTGGCGAAGCCGGCGAGGATCAGCTGGTGCGCGTCCGTGGCGAGCAGCAGGGTCGTCGCGGTGAGGTTGTAGACGCGGCCGAGGATGGCGTTACCGGTGTACGAGAACGGGTCGAAGGAGAACGCGAGGGCGAAGCCCCCGAACAGGTCGAGGAGGCTGCCGGCGGACTGCAGGGCGATGACGAACAGGTAGGTGCAGAATCCCAGGGCCGCACCGACGACCACCTGCTCGGCGACATCTGTCAGGAGTCCGGCCGAGGTGATGGTCCGGGGCATCGTCGTGGCGAGGTGGTCGGTGAACGGCAGCGCGAGGCCGATCGACAGCAGGGCCTTCGCCCGCACCGGGAGCCCCCTGCCGTTGAACGGGGGACAGATGGCCAGCCAGGCCGCCGCGCGGACGGAGCCGAGCAGGAGCGCGAGCAGCGTTGTCAGCGGCACCGACAGCGACACGTCAGCCGCCGCCGATCAGCTCGGGGATCTGCCCGTACAGCTGGGTCGTGAACGAGAGCATTTCATGCAGCATCCAATTTCCCATGAACAGCAGGGCGACGCCGATCGCCACCACCTTGGGCACGAAGGACAGCGTCGCGTCCTGCACCTGGGTCACGGACTGGAACAGCGAGACGACGAAGCCGACGACGAGGGCCGTCAGGAGCATCGGGGCGCTGAGCTTCGCCGCGACGGTCATCGCCTGAAGTCCGATGTGGACGATCTGGTTGTCGGTCATGTCCCCCCGCGATCACCGGTAGCTGGCGACGAGCGCGGTTACCACCAGGCCCCAGCCATCCACGAGGACGAACAACAGCAGCTTGAACGGCAGGGACACGGTGACCGGTGGCAGCATCATCATGCCCATCGACATCAGCGCCGCAGAGATGACCATGTCAATGACCAGAAACGGGACATAGACGATGAAGCCAATGAGGAACGCCGTCCGCAGCTCGGAGAGGGCGAACGCCGGAATGAGCGTCGTCAGGGGCACGCTCGCCTTGTTCTTCGGCTTCGGCCGGTCGGAGATCTTGGTGAACAGGGCGATCTCATCGTCCCTGGTGTGGGTGACCATGAAGGTCTTCAGCGGCGCGACCCCGTCGTCGAACGCGACCGACTGCGTCTTGTCCCCCCGCAGATAGGGCTGGACGCCCTGGTCGTTCACCGCCGACAGGGTAGGACTCATGATGAACAGGCTGAGGAACAGGGCCAGGCCGGCGATGACCTGGTTGGGGGGTACGGTCGTCATCCCGAGGGCGTTTCGGGTAATGCTCAGCACGACGAATATCTTCGTGAAGCTCGTGCAGAGCAGCAGGATCGCCGGGGCGACCGACAGCACGGTGAGCGTGACGAGAATCGTGATCGAGGTGCTCGGTTTGCCACCGATGTCGATGGTGACGTCCCCGGCCCCGTCGGTCTCCGCCCCCGGCACGACCGGTGCCGTCGGCGCGGTCGGCGGGCTGGGGGTCGGGGCCCGGGGCGCGGTGAGGACCGAGGCCGACGCCGACGCCGACGCCGGCCACAACGTCACCGCGAGGCCGACGCCGGCCAGCAGGAATCCGAGGCTCGCCAGCAGCAGCCCGAGGCTCGTCAGCGACGGCTTGGGCTGCCCGGCGTCGTCAGGTCCGGGTGTCATGTGCGGCGGACCGTCCGTTCGCGCAGCGCCCTCAGCGCGTCCTTCCAGGTCTGCGGGGACAGCGCCGAGCCGGCCAGCGGACCGGGCCGGGCGTCCGGCACCGGGCTGGTCGGGACATCGGTCGGCGGACCGGGCCGGGCATCCGTGCGGGGCCGCGGCTCGCGGACGGCGTCGAGGTCGGTTTCGGTCAGCAGGCTGACGCCGTGATCGGTCACGCCCAGGACGAGCGCCCGGTCGGCGACCTGGACGACCGCGACCGCGGAGTTCCGGGTCAGGTGCTGGCGGGTGAGGACCGTCACGGCCCGCCCGCGACGGTGGGCGCCGCCCCTGGTCACACGGAGCACCGCCCACCCGAGTCCCAGCAGGACGAGAAGGGTGAACCCCAGCCGCAACGACAGTTCTGTCATGGCCGGTGCCCTCAGTCCCGGTCGGCCGGTGGGATGATCTCCGTGATCCGGATACCGTAGTTCTCGTCGATGACGACGACCTCGCCGTGGGCGATCATGCGTCCGTTCACCAGCAGGTCGACCGGGCCACCCGCGGCCCGATCGAGTTCCACGACGGCGCCGGGCAGCAGCGACAGCAGGTCCCGGACGGGCATCTTGGTCCGGCCGAGTTCGGCGGTGACCTCCATCTCGACGTCGTGGAGCAGGTCGAGTCCCGGCCGCTGGCCGGTGACCTTGGCCGGATCGGCCGCCCTCGGACCCGTCAGCCACGCGGTGACGCAGAAACCGAGGGCCGCATGGGGGACACCCTCCGCGAGCAGCGGGACGATCAGGCCGCCACCGGTGAGCATCTCGGCCATGGTCTCGCCGGGGTCACCGACCTGCCCGGGGTCGACCACGACGGGGCCGAGGGACGTCGCTGCGGCCTCCAGCGCCGGGCGTACGGCCTGGCTGAGGTCCAGTACCCCCATCGGGGTGTTGGACAGGGCCTCGATCAGATCCTCCCGAACGATGACCGCGACCTCTCCGTGCGCGGACCCGGAAAAGCGGGCCAGGATGGCCTTCCCGTCGAACACGATGTCTGCGGCATCTGCGGCGTCGCTGATCGGGATCCCGATGGTCAGCGGGCTGCTGGCCGGCAGGAAGGCCGCGGCGGCGGTCGCCGCGGCGACCGCCTGGGCCGGCTGGGTCTCAACGGTGGCGGGGGTCATGGGTGCGAGCCCTTCGCTGGGGACACCGGGGACGTGGGCGCCGCCGGTGCCGGCCCGGATGCGGCGGCGAACGGTTTTCCCGGGGCATGGTCTGACGGGGACGGAACGACCAGGCACGCCAGCCGGGTTCCCCGGCTGCCGGGCATGGCGTGGGCGAACGTCATGCCCGCCGCGGTGACGGCCAGGGGCACCGACGTCGGGTGGGCGAGGGGCACGACGTCGCCGGGTTCGAGGTCGACGAGGTCGGCGGGGTGCATCAGGACCGGCTGGAAACTGACGGAGACGTCAATGGGAGCCTGCTCGACCCCGGCGGTGATATTGCGGCGCACCAGCTCGCGCGAGTCGCGTTCCGCGTCTGAGAGTACGAGGTCACCCTGCTCCTCCTGGAGCGTCGGGAAGATCGAGTTGAACGGCATGCAGACGGTCGCGACGCACTCCTCCAGACCGACCTTCATGTCGAACGAGGCGACGACCACGATGTCGGAGGGGACACCGATCTGGGCGAACTGCGGGTTGTACTCGATACCGATCAGCTGAGGGTTCACGGCGACGATGGGATCGAGGGCGTATCGCAGCTCGCCGAGTACCCGGGTGATCAGACCCCGCAGCAGCGGGGTCTCGATTTCGGTCAGCGGACGCTGGGGCTGGTCGCCGCCGGTGCCGCCGAGGAGATGGTCGATGGAGACCATGGCGATGCCCAGCGAGAACTCCAGCACCGTGATGCCAGGCAGCGGTTCGATGGTGCACATCGCCAGGACGGTGCTGGTCGGCAGCGACAGGATGTACTCCTCGCAGGACTGCTGGCCGATCGAGGCGAGCGATACATGCGAGACCGCCCGCAGGCCCGTGGTGAGCAGCGTGGAGAACTGCCTCGCGAAGGTCTCGTACGCGATCTGGAGCGTGCGGACATGGTCGCGGGCGAGTTTGGCCGGGCGCCGGAAGTCGTACGATTCCGGTCCGGCCTGCTTGGACCTTCTCAGGGGCCGGCCGGACGGACGGGAGTCACCGACGGGCTGCGATGACTGGCTCACGCCGGACCATCGGCCGATCGGCTGACAGGTTGAGAAAAGTGTGGGGTCGGAGAGTCCTACTGCATGACGAATTCCGTGAAATATATGTCCATAATCTCCTTTTCATATGCTTCGGAAATGTGTTCGGCGAGTTCCTGTTTTATCCTTTTTCGTTCGTCATTGGAGGAAAGCTCGGCAATGGGGCGATTGCTGAAGAGGTCAATCGCGATGTCCAGGGCCTTGCTGCCGTCCAGGGCCTCGGCGACCTCCGCCGTCGCCTGGAGTGCGATCCTCAGCTTGAGGAAGTGCCCGTCCGCCAGGTTGATGGTGATCGCTTCGAGGGGAATGACGATGCCCGGCTCTGGCGGGGGCTCGGGTTCCTCCGGATGCGGCACGAACAGGAAGTAGCTGCCGGCCCCGCCGCCGCCGAAGGCCAGCAGGATCAGCACGATAATGATGATTTTCTTTTTCGAAGACTTCTTGGACGCTCCGTCGGCGGCCTTGCCGTCCTTGCTCACTCGTGTCCTCCAGACTCCGTGCCAGACCCGCTGGCGGTGGTGCTGTCGATCCCGACCGCCGAGGGCAGCAGGGCACTGACCGAAGCCGGCAGCAGGGTCAGGACGACGATCTCCACGCGCCGGTTGAGCGTGACCGCCCGGGGATCCGCCGGGTCGTACAGCGGCCGGGTATCGGCGAAACCGGCCGCGGCCATCCGGTTCTCGGCAATGCCCGCGTGCCGGTTGAGGTACCGCACCACCGTTGAGGCCCTCGCGGTGGACAGCTCCCAGCCGCTGGGATAGTTGATCGTCGCGACGTTGAGCTGGTTGGTGTGCCCGTCGATCTCGATGCGGTTGGGCAGCGGAGCGATCGCCGGCGCGATGGCGGCGATGATGCGTTGACCGGCGGGCAGCAGCTCGGCCCGGTCCCCGGCGAACACGATGGAGCTGGTGATGACCGTGACGATCAGCCCGCGCTCGTCGATGGCGAACCGGACGGTGTCGGCGTAGC
Organism: Dactylosporangium sp.; assembly: GCA_013041765.1. Classification (GTDB taxonomy): domain Bacteria; phylum Actinomycetota; class Actinomycetes; order Mycobacteriales; family Micromonosporaceae; genus JABDRL01. The sequence continues at coordinate 6,197 of JABDRL010000187.1, forward strand.
CCTGCTCGGTCAGTTCCTTGAGAATTCTTTCCTTGACCTGTTCGAGGTTTTCCACCTCGTCCTTGGCGTCCGCCTGCCGCCGCTGCTCCCGTGCCCGGTCGGCGGCCGCCACCGCGGCCTGGATGGCCTTGTCCTCCGCCTCCAGCGGATCGCCCCCGGTCCCCGCGGCGAGGTCGAGCGGGCTGCCCTGACCGGTGGCGTCGGCGATGGTGCTCTCCGGGCCGGAGAACGGCACGGCCGGAGCGCCGAACCCGGTGGCGAGCCCGTTCTTGAGCGCCGCGAACTTCTTCTGGTCGACCTGGCTGATGGCGAACATCACGATGAAGAGCACCATGAGCAGCGTCAGCATGTCGGCATAGGTCACCAGCCAGCGCTCGGAGTTCTCGTGCTCCTCTTCCTCGCCGCGCTTGCGGCGCCCGCCCTTGGCCTTCCCACTCATGTCCGGCCCCCCGGGATCCCATCGGCGGTCATCAGGCGGCCTCGGCCTTCTTCTTCGGCTTCTGCTCGCTGGAGCCCATGAGACTGTGCAGTTTCTGGGCGACGAGCCGGGGGTTGGCGCCGGCCTGGATGTTGATGATGCCGGCGATGACCAGGTCCATGTGCGCGCACTCGACCTCGGACAGCCGCTTGAGCTTGTTGCCCAGCGGAAGCCACAGGACGTTGGCGCTCATCACCCCCCACAGGGTGGCGACGAACGCGCCGGCGATGAGGTGTCCGAGCTTTTCCGGCTCGCTGAGGTTCTCCAGCACGTGGATCAGCCCGAGGACGGTCCCGATGATGCCGATCGTCGGTGCGTACCCGCCCATGTCGCTGAAGAACTTGGCGCTCTGCTTGTCCGCCTTGCGCTTGGCATCGACCTCGGCCTCCAGGATGTCGCGCAGCTCCTCGGAATCGGTGCCGTCGATCGCCAGTTGGAGCCCCTTGCGCAGGAACGGGTCCGAGACGTCCTTCATCGCGTCCTCCAGCGCGAGCAGCCCTTCCCTCCGGGCTTTCTCCGCCAGCTTGACGATCGACTCGACCAGGGCGTCCGGTGGCGTGACCTTGGCGATGAAGCCCTGCTTGAGGCCGTTGATGAGGCTTCCGACGTCCTTGAACATCGTGCCGGCGAAGGCGGCGCCGATCGTCCCGCCGAACACCAGCAGCAGCGGCGGCAGCAGGAAGATGGACAGCGGGTCGCCGCCCTCAAGCAGCATCGAGGTGAAGATGGCGACGAAGCAGAGAATGATCCCCGCGATGGTTGCCGGATCCATCTAGCGCTCCCGCCGGTACAGCGGCACCACGTTGTCGGTGCCGGATCTGTCGGGCCCGTCGGAGTCGCCCAGCGGGCGGGGCTGGTGCGGGGCTTCGCCCCCGGCGTCCGGGGGCGGGTTGTGGACCAGGCACTGGGCTTCGGCGACGACCGAGGCGCGGTAGTCGCGGATCAGCGCGACGAAATCGGCCAGCGACTCCGTCACGACGTACTTGGTGCCGTCCACGAGGGTGATCACGGTGTCCGGGGTGCAGTCGGCGCGTTCGACCAGATCGGGGTTCAGGGCGAACACCGGGCCGTTGAGACGCGTCAGCAGTATCACGGAGGTCCATCCTTGGAGCGCGGGGGCGAGCACCCGTCCGTGGGTTTTCATCGTGTTCATCGACGAGAACCGGCTCGGGGTGAAGGGAAAGTGCGGAACGAGCCGTTCCGCACCCTCCCGCCAACGTCGGGTCGGCTAGCGCTTCATGTTGACCAGATCCTGAAGCAACTCGTCCGAGGCGCTGATGATCTTGGAGTTCGCCTGGAACCCGCGCTGCGCGATGATGAGCCCGGTGAACTCCTGGCCGAGGTCCACGTTGGACATTTCGAGGGAGCCGGTGATCAGCGTCCCCCGGCCGCCGGCCCCCGGCTGACCGAGCTGGGCCAGCCCGGAGTTGATGGTGTCCCGGAACATCGTCTCCCCGATCTTTTCCAGACCCGGGGGGTTGTTGAAGTTGGCCAGGGCGATCTGGGCGAGAGTCTGCTTGAGACCGTTCGTGAAGGTGCCGATGACCAGGCCGTCTGGGGAGATGATGAACCCCGACAACGATCCCATCGCCGACCCGTCCTGGGACTGGGCCGCGATGGTGGCCTTGCCGGCATAGCTGGACACGCCGGAGATGTCGATGGCGATACCGCCGAACGCCAGGGAGGTCGGCGTCGGGGTACTGCCGTCGGCGGTGAAGGCGACGGTGGCCGCCGGGGCGGTGGTGGTGCCGTCGGAAACGACGACATCCCAGCTGGTCGCCGAGTTCCGGGTCCAGGTTGCCGTGACGATGACCTCACTGCCCTGCCCGTCGTAGGTGGTGATGGACTGGCTGACCGGGGTCGTGCTCGTGGTGTCGGCCGGCAGGTTGCCGCTGATGGTGATGGCGGTGCTGGCGACCGGCGGCAGCAGGATGCCCACCGGCAGCGTCACATCGCCCGGGGCGATATTGGTGTCCACGGCGCCGCTGACGCCGGGCCATCCCTGCACGATCATGCCGTCGGGGTTGCACAGCCGGCCGTTGGCGTCGAAGGAGAAGGCCCCGGCCCGGGTGTACGTCAGGTCGTTGTCGTTTCGGAGCACGAAGAATCCGTCTCCGGAGACCATCAGGTCGGTGCTGCGGCCGGTGCTCTGCGCCGAGCCCTGGGTGAAGGACGTCGTCACCGACGCGAGGCGCACCCCGAGGCCGATCTGGGACGGGTTGGTACCACCGAACTCGTCCCTCGGCGCCGAGGCTGCCTTGATCATCTGGCTGAGCGTGTCCTCGAAGACCGTCTGCGAGGCCTTGAAACCGGTGGTGTTGACGTTGGCGATGTTGTTGCCGGTGACGTCCATCATCTGCTGGTGGGTCCGCAGGCCGCTGATGCCGGAGAACAGTGAGCGAAGCATGATGGCTACCTTTCGGTTGGGAACGGAGGACCGGTTTACCCGGCGGCGGTTCGAACTTCCCTGACCGAGGACAGCGGCACATCCGTGTTCCCGACCCGAAGGGTCGGACTGCTGCCCGAGAACGTGGCCGAGGCGACGACCCCGGTGATGAGGTTGTCGTCGGCGTCTGGATAGGTGACGGTACGGCCGATCAGATTGCTCGCTCCGAGCCTGAGCTGCGCGGCCAGCAGGTCCCCCTGACCGGACGCGAGGCTCGTCAGCTGCTCGACCATGGTGAACTGCGCGGTCTGCGACATGAACTGCGAGCTGTCGACGGGCTTGCTGGGATCCTGGTACTTCAGCTGGGCGACCAGCAGTTTGAGGAAGGTGTCCTGGTCCATCCCGGTCGTGGCGGCCGAGCCGCTCGCCGCCGACGTGGCGCCCGCCGACGTGGTGCCGGATCCGCCAGCAATGGGTGTGGTCATCGGTGCTCTTCCTTCCGCTCAGGCGTGCAGGTCGATCAGCTGGCGGCGGGCCGACCGCTCGCCGGGGACGGGGGACGGCCGGTCCGGGGATCGCGGATCGCCCCGGTCCGGCTCCGGGTCCCCGCCCCGGTGCTCCGGCCCGGCCTCGGCCCGGTCGGCGGGGTCGCGTCGCCCCGGCGCGGCCTCATGCCGCTGCGGCGACTCGCCGGTGGCCTGCCCCTGCAGGTCGAGCGAGCATCCCTCGAACCCCGCCTCGGTCAGCTCCCGGCGCAGCTGCGGCAGGGCCGCGGCCAGCGTCTCCCGGCCGACATCGGTGGAACCCGCCAGGCGGACGGCGATCTCGCCCCCGCGCACCTCGGCCACGACCTGGACCGCGCCGAGATCCTCCGGATGCAGGTGCACGGTCAGCCGGTGCACCCCGTCGGGTCCGCGGCGCAGCGGCACGATGGTCTCCGCCAGCTGGTGCGCCACCCCGGGGAGGCCCTCGGCCCGGGAGCGGGCCGGGACGGGGACGACCTCCGTGGCGACGGTGGCGGAGAGAC
>JABDRL010000188.1 GCA_013041765.1 Dactylosporangium sp.
TCCCCGGCCGCCGGGGCCGAGGGCACGGCCAGGCGACGCACGTCGGCGGCGGACAGCGGCGCCGCCCGGTCCGGCACGGCGGCATCCAGCACGGGCCGCAGCCCGACCCAGGCCACGATGATCCCGAGCGCGGTGGCCGCCAGCCAGGCCAGCACGACGGTCGCCGAAGGGCGCCACGACTTCATGGGGCTCATCCTGCCAACGTCGACTACCGTGCCACCATGCCCCTCGTGCTACTGGTCGAGGACGACGCGACGGTCCGCGGCGCGCTCACCCATGCGCTGAGCGACGCGGGTCATGCCGTCCAGTCGGTGGCCACCGGGCTGGCGGCACTCCAGGAAATCACCGCAAACCGCCCGGATCTCGTGGTACTCGACCTGGGCCTTCCGGATATCGACGGCATCACCGCGCTCCGGATGGTTCGGGCGGTTTGCGACGTCCCAGTGATCGTGGCGACCGCCCGGCGTGCGGAGCACGACGTGATCCGCCTGCTCAATGCCGGTGCCGACGACTACCTCAGCAAGCCGTTTTCCAGCGCCCATCTCGCGGCGCGGATCGCCGCCGTGTTGCGTCGAGGCCGCGTCCTGCCCGGGGGACCGCGGTCCAGCCCGCCGATCGACATCGGCGGGCTGCACATCGACCCGGACCGCAGAGCCGCGGAACTCGACGGCCGCCAGTTGCGCCTGACCCGGCGGGAGTTCGATCTGCTGGCGTACCTGGCCGCACGGGCTGGGCGGGTGGTGGGGCGCCGGGAGCTGGTCACCGAGATCTGGCAGCAGCCGCATGCGGGCACCGACCAGACGCTCGACGTCCACGTCTCCTGGCTGCGGCGCAAGCTGGGGGAGACCGCCGCAGCGCCGAGGTTCCTGCACACCGTCCGCGGTGTCGGGATCATGCTGGTCGCGCCGGAGTAGCCCGAACCATCGACAGGTGTGTACCCGAAATGAGTGGATCGGTATGCGGTGGACCCTGGCCCGGCTCACACTGGCGGTCACCTCGATGGTGGCGCTGGCGTTCCTGATTCCGCTGGCGGTGCTATCCCGGCAGATCGTGGCCGAACGGGCCATCGCGGACGCGCGGGCCCAGGCGACCTCCATGGTCGCCGTGCTGGCCGTCAGCGAGGAGCGCGAGGTGCTGGTCCGGGGCATAGCGGCCACCGGGGACGGCGCGGCCGGGCGCCTGGCGGTCAGCCTGCCGGAGCAGCCGGCGGTGGGGGTCTCCCGGGCCGACGCCGAGGACCTCACGCTGGTCCGGGTCCATCGCCGGGCGGTCACCGCGCCCGTGGCCGGCGGACTGGTCTACCTCCAGCCGGTGGCCATCGACGGCGCCAGAACCGCGGTGGTCGAGGTGTACGTTCCGGCGGCCAACCTGCACCGGGGGGTGGCCACGACCTGGCTGTCCCTGGCGGGCCTGGCGATCGTGCTGGTCGCCGGCTCGGTGCTGGTCGCCGACCGCCTCGGCGCCCGGCCGGTGGCCGCGGCCCGGCACCTGGCCGGCACCGTGGGAGCCTTCGGCGCCGGGGACCTGTCGGCGCGGGTGCGGCCGGCCGGCCCGCCCGAACTGGTGGAGGCCGGGAGGGCGTTCAACGCCATGGCCGACCGCCTGGCCAGGCTGATCGCCGCGGAGCGGGAACTGGCGGCCGACCTCTCCCACCGATTGCACACCCCGCTGACCGCCCTGCGGCTGGACAGTGAGCGGCTGCCGGCCGGCGGGGTCGGCGGCCGGGTCCGGGACGCGGTGCTGGCCCTGGAGGACGAGATCGAAGCGATCATCGCCGGCGCCCGCCAGCCGGCCAACGAGCGTTCGGCGGAGCATCCGGACCTGGTCGAGGTCCTGGCGGACCGGCTGGCCTTCTGGTCGGTCCTCGCCGAGGACCACGACCGGCCGTGGCAGGTGGTCGGCGCGGATCGCCCGATCCCGCTGGCGGTGCCCCGCACCGATCTGATCGGCGCGGTCGACGCCCTGCTGGGCAACGTGTTCGAGCACACCCCGCAGGGCACCGCATTCCGGATCACGGTGTCGGATCAGGCGTTCGTGGTGGAGGACGCCGGTCCGGGCATCGCCGACACGGCGACCGCGCTGCGGCGCGGGGTCAGCGGCTCGGGCTCGACCGGGCTCGGGCTGGACATCGCCCGCCGGGTGACGACGAGCCTCGGCGGAAACCTGTGGATCGATCGTGGCGAACTCGGCGGGGCCCGCGTCGCCATGCTGCTCACCCCGGGTCCGAGCAGACCATGAAACATTCCGGAAGCTACCGGTAGTTCCGTCGTCCTGTCGCTGGTCCAAGCCCGCAGGTGTCGTGCCCGTTCAGGTCACGGTGGTGAAGTTTTGCCAACCGAAAAGATTCTGACAATACTTCGAAATATTTCGGATCCGTGCCCCTCCCCGAAAGGAAGGACCGCCGCATGCGACGACACCTCAAGGCCCTGGTGGGCATCGCGGCCATCCCAGTGATCGCCGCGACCGTCCTGCTGGCGGCCAGACCGGCCGCCGCGGCCTCGCTGACCCAGGTCACGAACTTCGGCGCCAACCCCAGCAACCTCAACATGTACATCTACGTTCCGGACAACGTCGCGGCGAAGCCCGCGATCCTGGTCGCCGTCCACTACTGCACCGGCTCGGCCTCCGCGGTGTTCAGCGGCTACGCCCGCGACTACGTCACCGCCGCCGACCAGTACGGATACATCATCGTGTTCCCGGAGGCCACCCGCAGCGGGCAGTGCTTCGACGTGTATTCCCCGCAGGCCCTCACCCGCGGCGGCGGCAGCGACCCCGTCGGGATCATGTCGATGGTCAGCTACGCCCAGCAGCGCTACAACGGTGACTCGGACCGGATCTACGTGACCGGGTTCTCCTCCGGAGCCATGATGACCAATGTCCTGGCCGCGCAGTACCCGGACGTGTTCGCCGCCGGCTCGGCGTTCATGGGCGTGCCCGCCGGGTGCTTCGCCACCACCGACGGGTCCACCTGGAACAGCCAGTGTTCCGGTGGCCAGATCATCAAGAGTGCCCAGGAGTGGGGCGACCTCGCCCGGTCGATGTACCCCGGCTACGGCGGAGCGTACCCGCGCATGCAGCTGTGGCACGGCACCGCCGACACCACGCTGTCGTACCCCAACTTCGCCGAAGAGATCAAGCAGTGGACCAACCTCAACGGGGTCAGCCAGACTCCGGTGCTCACCGACCATCCGCAGTCGACCTGGACCCGAACCCGGTACGGCGGCAGCGGCACCACCGCCCCCGTTGAGGGCGTCAGCGTCGAAGGTGTCGGCCATGCCCTGCCCCAGAGCGGCATGGTCGGCTACGCCATCGCCTTCCTTGACCTGGCGTCCAGCGGCCCGACCAGCTCGCCGTCCAGCAGCACCCCGTCGAGTTCCCCGTCGAGCCAGTCCCCGTCCCCGTCGACCTCGCCCAGCGGCTCCGTCGCACCGGGCGCCTGCCAGGTCGCCTACACGACCAACGCCTGGAGCACCGGCCTGACCGCCAACGTCACGATCACCAACACCAGTACCACCGCCGTCAACGGCTGGTCGATGACGTTCACCCTGCCCAGCGGTCAGACCATCGTCTCCGGGTGGAATGCCACCTATGCCCCGGCCAGCGGGGAGGTCACCGCGACCAACCTCAGTTACAACGCCACCATCGCACCCAATGCCTCGATCGGCATCGGGTTCCAGGCCACGCACACCGGCGATACCGCCGTGCCCACCGGCTTCGCCCTCAACGGCACCGCCTGCGGCGTCGCCTGAGCGGACCGGGAACACTCCCAGGCTTGCGCCTCCGGCACAGCGCCACGTCCGCAAGCCTGGGAACTGGATCCGCGTTCCCCTGGGGCGGCCCCGGGCTCACCCCGGGTCCGCCCCGGCGGGGCCCCTCACGCGTCCCGGCACGGCCAGCGGGTCATCTGGCGGGGGGTGCTGCCGTCGGTCCACGCCAGGTCCATTGTCCTGGCGGCGAAGTCGACGGTGAGGGTCGCGCGCTCGGTGTCGTTGGTCCACTCGATGGCGATCGTCGTGTCCTCCGAGCGGATCTGGCAGGTGCCGGCGAAGGCCCGGTGCTGGGCCCGCAGGCGGATCAGTCTGATGAGGTCGCGCACCACCGGGCGCCGCAGCTGGGCCTCGATCTCGGCCGCGGTGTATTGCCCCCGGTTGATGTCCCGCCCGACGCCCGACGCGGTCAGCAGGTCGACGTCGTTGGTCCCGGCCAGCAGCCCGACGTAGTAGATCTGCGGAATCCCCGGGGTGAACAGCTGCAACGCCCGGGCGATGAGGTAGGCGTCATCGTCGCGGCCGAGGGCGTCGTAGTAGGTGCAGTTGACCTGGTAGATGTCCAGGTTCGAGGCGGAGAGGCCGGTCGCGGCGCGGCTGGTCTGCTCGCTGTTGTCATGGATGCGGTTGACCAGGATGTCGATGTCGTCGGCGGAGAGCAGGCCAGGTTGCGCCGTCGGAAAGTCGGTGGGTCCGACGTCAACGACCCCGATGCCGTCGTGGGTGTCCAGGACCGTGACGGCGTTGGCGGGCCTGATCTCCAGCCAGTGTCCCAGCACCCGGGCGTCCCCGGTGAACAGGGCGTGCAGGATCAGGGGCGGCAGGGCGAAGTCGTAGACCCAGTCCACCTGTTCCGCGACGGCGATCTGCAGCGAGTAGTGGCCGTGCACCTCGACCAGAATCTCCACGCCGCGGTCGCGGGCCCGCTCGGTGAGTTCCGCGATGAAGGCGAGCGTGTCCGGTGTCATGAACGAGGAGGTGCCCGGCGTCTTGACGGCGTAGCCGACCGCATCGAGGCGTAGCAGCGAAACGCCGTTGGAGGTGAGGGCGCCCAGCACCCGGTCCAGGTAGGCCTGCCCCTGGGGGTGTCGCACGTCGACGTCGATCTGGGCGGGGGTGAAGGTCGACCAGGCCAGTCTCCGCTGCCCGCCCCACCGCACCGGGACGAACGGCAGCCCCGGCCGGGGGCGGTACACCGAGAGCAGGTCCTGCTCGGTCGCGCCCTCGGGATAGACCGCGTCGAACGTCAGGAACATCCCGGCGTACGCCGACTCCGCACCGTGCCGCGCGAGGTCGGAGAACTCCCGCGATTCCCGGGACACGTGGTTGACGATGAAGTCGGCCACGACGTCGTGGGTCTTCGCCAGCCGCTGAATATCGGTCCAGGAGCCGAGGCGCGGATCGACGGTCGTGTGGTCGGTCGGATCGAAGCCGGCGTCCGCTCCATCGAAGGGCGTGTAGAACGGCAGGAGGTGCACCCCGCCGAACAGGCCGGCAAGCGGGCCGCTCAGCAGTGCTTGGATGGCGTCCAGACCACCCCCCAGGCGATCAGCGTAGGTGATCAGCTGAGGCTGGTTACGCAGGGCAGTCGAGGCTTTGTTCATTCTGGCGTCCCCATCGTAGAGCGCAGGCACAGGCTGCGACGAAGCACCGTCCGACCGCCTACCACATCCGTGGCCGCGGACAGACCCACGCCGAAACGGCAGCGGCGGCAAGGGGAACAGCGAACGCACTCGGGTATCCGCAGACCGGGGCCAAGGCCGCGATCGTAGGAGGGATCAGCACTGGTACCACATCCTGCCCCGTACTCCGGATGCTCATACACTGCTTGTCTGCCCAGGCCCGGCCCGCATACTCGACCGTCTCGGTCAAGGCCGGTGCACCGGAAAGCACGCCTCTCTCGTCGGAATGCATCACCGCAGCGCTGCTGGCGATTGTCGCGACAGCAAGGCTGCTCGTCCGGCGATCATACGTAGTGGTCGGGATCTACGTCCCACCCGGTCGGGCTCCTTACCCGGCAGTGGGACATGTCACCGCCGGCTCGCCAGCGACAGCGATCAGCTACGATATGTCGCGTTTTTGTATGAACATAATCCCGACCGTGCTGGCGATGATGCCGTATCCCAGCAGGACCGCGGCCCCCGCCCAGGGTTCTGGCGCATGCGGGGACAGCCTGCCCGGCGTCGTCATGATCTGGGACGCGATCGCCGGGATGACGACCTGCGCCGTTTCCACCCAGTCCTCCTTGATGAGGAACCTCCGCACCACCTCCAGGACCACCATGGCGACGTTGGATCCGACCAGGTACAGCACCGTGCCGGTGACCACGGCGGCGAGCTGGCTACGGAAGAGCGCGCCGAGCCCGACGCCCAGCACGGCCCACACCGCGAACGCGAGCAGGTTCAACGCCAGCGATCTGGTGACGTCCCCGCGCCCGAGGCTGTCCGGGACGTGCTCACCCCGCAGGACGAAGACGCCGGCCGGAATGCTCACCGCGGCGGTGCACGCCCAGGCGACGACGCCGCATGCCACGGCGGCGACCAGCTTCGCGACGATCACGCTGCCGCGTCGGGGCGTCGCCAGGAAGGTGATGGCCGCGGTTCTCTGGGCGTACTCGCCGGTCACCAGGATCACCCCGACCAGCATGACGATCATGAGACCGAGAAACTGACCCGACGTGTAGAGGCCGGCCGCCAGCCGGGCGAGCCCGGCCGCCGAGTGCGCCTCGGCGTAGCGAAGGCTCTCCTCCGCCCGCAGCTGCCGCTCCTGCTCCGGGGTGGCGTCCGCGGGGAGCCAGTCCTGGTGCGCGAGGGTGCCGTGGGCGACCAGGGCGTTGTACAGCAGGGCCAGCACGGTGGCCGCGACCACGCCGAGCAGCGCCAGCCACCACAGGTTGGTCGTTCGGAGCTTCATCAGCTCGCTCTTGCCGGCGCGGTTCATCGGATGTCCGCCTTCCCGCTGGTGAGGCGCAGGAAGACCTGCTCAAGATCGGGATACCCGGGCACGCGGATCTGATCGGCGTCATCGAGCGAGCCGACGATCTGGTCCATGGTGCCCCGCGCGGCCAGCCGGCCGGCCGCAATGATCACGAAGTCGTCGGCGAGCACCTGCATCTCCGCCAGCAGGTGGCTGGAGACCAGCACCGCCCGCCCCTCCCCGGCCAGGTCCCGGAGAAACTCGCGCAGCCACCGGATGCCCTCGGGGTCGAGGCCGTTCGCCGGCTCGTCGAGGATCAGCGCCCTCGGATCGCCCAGCATCGCGGTGGCGATCCCGAGTCGCTGACGCATCCCCAGCGAGTATCCCTGGAACTTCCGGTTGGCCGCGGGGGCCAGGCCCACGAGGTCGAGCATCTCGTCGGCGCGCCGGGTCGGGAGGCCGGCCGCCGCCGCGACGACCCGGAGA
>JABDRL010000251.1 GCA_013041765.1 Dactylosporangium sp.
ACCCCGCACCGGGCGATGCCGCCCCTGACGGTGCGGTTCGTGTGCGAGCTGGCCGGGGCGGAAACCACCAGAGCCTGGGTGCGGGCGGTGGCCGTGGACAGCGGCGTCGAGGCCGGGGTCCGGGAGAACGCCCACCGGCTGCTCGACCACCTCGGCCGCTCCGGCATGGGATGAGCTCCATCACCACAGGGGGAGTTCGGCAGGGACCGGCTGGAGCGCCGAAACATGGGCGTCCAGCTCCCCGGGCTCGAACCGGCACAGGCCGATGGCGTACCAGAACTCCCCCCGGACCGGCCCGTCCACCGCGGAGCGCAGGTCGTTGCGGGCGACCGCCGAACCGCCACCGGCCAGCGGGATCAGGGTGACCAGCGGCTGGGCGGTGATCGGGTCCCAGATCCGGGTGGCACGGTCGCTGCCGGCGCTGGCCAGGGCACGGCCGCCGGGGACGTGGGCGATCGCCGGGGCGCGCTCGTACGGAAGGACGATGGTCGTCAGCACCTCGCCGCTGGGGATATCCCAGACCCGGACCACGCCGTCGGTACCGGCGCTGACAAGATACCGCCCGTCCGGCGCGAACTCGAGTGTGGTGACGGTGCTGGGGTGGCCGTCCAGGGTCTGGACCGGTCGGCCGGCGGCGATGTCCCAGACGAGGATGCTGCCATCGGTCCCGGCACTGGCCAGGTGGTCGGTGCCGGGGGCGAACCCGATGGCCCGGACCGGCCCGGTGTGCCCGGTCAGGGCCCGCACCTCGGTGCCGGCGGCCACTTCCCAGATCCGGATGGTGCTGTCGTCGCTGGCGCTGGCGAGGTGCCCGCCGGCCGGCCGGACCGCCACGTCGTTGACGGTCCCGGTGTGGCCGGCCAGCGTGCGGACCATGCGACCGGACCGGTTCCAGAGTCGGACGTAGCCGTCCACACCGGCCGTGACCAGGTACCGGCCGCCGTCGGCGTAGGCAAGGGCACGCACCGCTCCGGTATGCCCGGTCACGGTGTGCAGCAGTTCGCCGGTGGACGGCCGCCAGACGGCGACGCTGCCGTCGGCGGCCGCACCGGCGAGCCGCTCGCTGTCGGGGGTGCGGGCCAGCGCGGTGATGGCTGCGGCGGGCCCGGTGAGGGTGCGCAGCCGGGGGGCACCGACCTGGCTCCACAGGTGCACCGTCCCGTCGCTGGTGCCGCTGGCCAGCCACCGGCCGTGGCCGGCAAAGCAGAGTGCCCGGGACTCGGCGCCGTCGCCGCCGAGCGCCCGCAGTTGCCAGCCGGAACCGGTGGTGTCCCAGATCCGGATGGTGCCGTCGTCGCCGGCGCTGGCCAGGCGCCGGCCGTCGTGGTACCCGGCAAGCGAGCGGATCCAGCCGCCGTGCCCGGCCAGGACGGCCGGCGCGTCACCGGTAGCGGTGTCCCAGATTCGGATGGTGCCGTCGTCGCCGGCGCTGGCGAGCCGGTCGCCGAGGTAGGTGATGGTCCGGATCCAGCCGGTGTGGCCGGTCAGGGTGCGCAGGATGCTCCCGGTGGTGAGGTCCCACAGGTGGATGAGCCGCTCGTCGCCGGCGCTGGCCAGCTGATCGCCGGCGGGGGAGAAGGCGACCGCGTGGATGGTGCCGGTGTGGCCGTCGAGGCGGTGGCTGAGCCGACCGGTGCTGGTGTCCCAGATCCGGATGGTCTCGTCGGCACCGGCGCTGGCGAGGTGGGCGCCGTCCGGCGCGTACGTGAGGGTGTGGATCCAGCCGGTGTGGTCGTCGAGGCGGTGGCTGATCTCGCCGGTGGCGGTGTCCCAGACGCGGATGGTTGCGTCATGGCCGGCGCTGGCCAGGTGCCGGCCGTCCGGGGCATAGGCGACGGCCCGGATCCAGCCGGTGTGGTCGAGGAGTACCCGGCTGACCTGGCCCGCGGCCGTGTCCCAGATCCGGATCGTCCCGTCCGCACCGGCGCTGGCCAGGTGCCGGCCGTCCGGGGCGTAGGCGACGGCGTGCACCGGGCCGGTGTGGCCGGTGAGCATCCGCAGCGGCAGCCCGGTGGCGGCGTCCCAGATCCGGATCACCCCGTCCACCCCACCGCCGGCCACCAGGCGCGTGCGGGAGTCGGCGGCCACCGCGTGCGCCACGGCGAACGAGCCGACCTGGAGCTGCGGCGGGCCATCTCCGGGGAGGGCCATGCCGATGACGTCCTCGGCGCGGTCGGTGTCGAGCGCGATGTTGCGCGCGCCCACCAGCGCGGCCCGGCACAGCCGTGCCCCGGCCAGGGTGGTGCCGTCCAGGTCGGCCCCGAGCAGCCGCGCCCCGGTGAGGTCGGCCCCGGACAGATCGGCGCGCGCGAGGGAGGCCCGTTCCATCCGGGCGCGGATGAGGGTCGCACCGCTGAGGTCGGCGGCTGTCAGATCCGCGCCGGCGAGGCGGGCGTCGGTGAGATTGGCGCCGCCGAGACTCGCCTCCCGCAGCACCTGACCGGAGAAGTCCTTGCCCCGCAGGTCGAGCCCGGCCAGGTTCGGCGGCGCCGGAGCGGTGACGCCAAGGTGATGGAGCACCTCGACGGCGTTGCGCCGCACCCCCGCGGCGGTCACCGTGGCGTTCAGGGCACGCTCGGCCCAGGCCCGTACGTTCTCCGGTCCGGCGAGGTCGCAGAGACACTCGATCATCAAGGGCGGCATGGGGCGGCCGAGCAGGTGCCCGGTCGCGGAGGTCGCGGTCGCGCCCGGCTCCACCGGCGCGGTGAGCTGGTCGGCCAGGTGTCGAGCGACCAGCCAGTCCCGGACCGAGTGGTGCACGAAGGTGAACCGGCCGTCTCCGGTGCGCACCAGCAGGGTGCTCGAGCCGAGCATGTGCGCGCGCTCCATCGGCTCCAGCCCGGCGCTCTCGCTGATCGTCGCCGAGGTCAGCTGCTCGATCGCGGTCGCGGCCGCGTCGAGGTCCTCGATCCCGAGGCTGTCATCCGCCGCACCCCACTGCCGCAGTGCCAGCCGGATGACGGCCTGGCCGAGGTCCGCCCGGCTCGGTGCCCGGGACTCGAGCGGTGCGAGCCGCCCGGCCTCGTGCTCCAGCCACCGGTCGAGGATCCGCTGGTACAGCGTCGCGGCGGTGACGCCCTCGTGGTGCAGGGCATCGCGCAGCACCGCCTCGTCGAGTTCGATGATGAAGGCGAGCATGCGCGGACTGCGGGAGAGACCGAGCAGATCCTTGAGCCCGCGGAGTAGGTCGAGCCGGGACGCCGCCGCGGCCCGGTCCTTGATCCGGTTGGTGAGGAACTGGCGGATCTGCTCGTCGTCGAAGCCGGCGAGCCGGACCACCCGCCGCTCCCGGTCCGCCCGGGTGCCGACCGCGGAGAGCACATCGGCGTCGGCGAAGAAGTGCTGGTCCCGGCTGGTGACGACGACCTTGGCGTGTCGCTCGGCGGCCTGGATGATGGTCCTGAGGTGGTCGACGGCCCGGTCGTAGCTGACGCGGGTCGCCAGCTCGTCGAAGCCGTCGAAGAGCAGGGCGACCCGACCGGCGCGCCGCAGGTAGCGGAACGCCTCAAGATCGATTCGACGTTGTCCGGTCCGGGACAGCTGAACCGCGACCAGCTCGTCCAGGCTGTAGGACTCCTCCAGGCCGCGGAGGTCGATGAGGACTGGAACGGTCTGGCAGCCGTCGGCGGACATCCGCCGGGCGAGCTGCCGCAGCAGGAAGGTCTTGCCGTGGCCGAACGTGCCGAGCACCATGACCAGCCGGCCGGCCGGCTGGTCGATCCAGGTCCGCAGCCAGCGGAGGAGATCCGGCCGCGGTGCGGTCCCCGGCTCCGGCTGCGGTTGCTGCCCCAACTCGGCGTACCGCTGCGGGACGTAGAGATCCTCCGGGTAGACCGCGTCGTCGCCGAGCGCCGCGGCCTGCCGCTCGGCGAACTGGACCAGGTCGTTGCCGAGCTGGAACTCCCGGAACGGCACCAGGTCGATCCCCCTGCCCTTGGCCCAGTCGCGCAGATGCCCGGGGGCGGGTGGGCCGGTGTGGACGAGCGCGGCGTCGGGCGCGGCACCTCCGGTGCGGAACCGGGCGAGGACCTCGTCGATGAACCGCTGGATGTCATCGGGGTCGGGTGCCGCATCGCACACGCCGACCGGACACTGCCCGGCCGGTGCGCGGTGGGCGAGGTCGCGGGACCAGTCGGGGGCCAGGCGCACGTACCCCGAGGTGGCCGGGCCCGGCCACGGGACCGGGGTGACCTCGGCTCCGGGGTAGCGCAGCCGGCAGATCTCCGTGACGCTCTCCAGCAACCGGTCCCGGGCGGTGGGGGCCGGCGCGCCGCTGCCGCGCCGCCGGGCCGGGGGACGCGGGAGGTGAACCCGACCGGTGGTCCGGTCACCGACCCGCTGGATCAGGTGGTCGCCGTGGAGCTCGACGACCTGCCAGCCGTGCTGGTGCGCGCCGGTGAGGACCGGGAGCCCCCGTGGCCCGAGCAGCGTCCGCCACCGGCTGCCCGGCTGCCCGTGCAGCACGGCGTCGAGGTGGGGTGCCAGCCGCTCGGCGAAGCCGTCCGCGTCGGCGAGCCGTCCACCGGCCGGTTGCGGGTCGTCGGGGTGGTCCGGCCGGTGATGCAGCACCCCGACGCGCAGCCAGCCGTGGTAGCCGGGGCCGGCCAGCCGGTCGGCGAACCACGCCACCTGCTCGGGGCCGAGGTGGCCGTGCGGATCGGTGGTGCGGTGGCTGTCGGCCATCGTGGAGTTGAGCCCGGCGACCACCAGGCGCAGGTCCGGGAACTCGGTCAACGACCACGGCTGGTCCTTGGGGAGTTCGGCACCGTGGAAGCGGCGGAGCATCGTGGCCAGCGGCTGCCACTTGTCCCAGTACGGTGGGGTGGGTCGCAGGCCGTCCGCTTCCCGCTCGTCGAAGTGCCGCTGGCACAGCCGCCGGTTCACGTCGTGGCGGCCCGGCACGACGATGACCTGGCGCGGGGCGAGCCCCAGCTCATCGCGCAGGCGAGTGAGCACCGTATAGGTGGTCTCGTACTCGGTTGTCTCGGCGCACTCGGCAAGATTGCCGCTGATCACGACGAGATCCGGTTGCCGGGCGGTGCCGGACAGCGTCGTCCAGACCCGGTCGATGACGGTCGACGGCATCGCCATTGCGGGCTGTTCCGTCTGTTCGGCATTGACCGTGATGAGGAGGCTCGGGCAGTGCAGAATCGTGATCGGCATTGACGAGGAAACGGGCATCCCCCTTCGGGCTGAAGATGGTTTGCCGAAATGCACGGCTGAAGTGTCGAGAGTATCAAGCGATAGGCGAAATAGGATCACACGATCGAGTCGCGGTGGGGCGTCATCGTGGGTTTCGTGCGGAACTGTCGCGATATGCAGGAGCTGCTCTTGTGACTGGGACTGGGATACACTACGCCAACCAGACGGAGCCAGCCTGACGTGCGACCCACAGGTTGAAGTATCGATCTGCGTGGGTGCGCCTGTGTGGGGTGACAGAACGGTGGTTGCCGACCGATGAGGATTCAGCCGCGACAGGAACTCCTCGCAATCTGGAGAGCCATCGGGAAATGGTCGGCGTCCGGACAAGCAGAGGTTTGGGACTGGGCCGGCCGGGCCGGCCGGAATGCCATCAGCGACGCCGAACTGCTGCATTGCCTGCTGTATCCGGTATCAAAGATGCCGGGAATTCGGTTCGACCGACCGGACGCGACCGCGTCTGATGTTGCCGAGGCGCTGGGACCGCTGGGCACGCCGGCGGAGATCCCACGCCGCATCGTGCGCCTGATCAAGGAGTACCTGGACCGCTACACCGACCAGGAGACCGGTCGGCCGGTCTTTTCCGGCGGTGGCTCCTTCGTCATGGCGGACCCGGCAGACTCCCGGGCTCCCACGGCGAGGCAACGGGCGCTCGAGGTCGTGGACGCGTATGCGATCTCGATCGTGCTCTGCATCGCCATCATCGACTTCCTGCGCGGCTACCGCCGCACCGCATCACGACCGGCCCATCTCGCCGAGATCGACACGGCGGAGGAGGATGCGAGCCGGCGGCTGACCGGGGCCATGGTCGGGCTGCAACGCAGCTTCGCGGTGAACGTCTTCGGCGCCGATTCCACAGAGGGCCGGGCGCTCTGCCGGACCGCGAGCATGCATGACGAGTTCGCCCCCGCCGTCGTCGCCGGCTTGCGTCACGCGCTGGGCGACGTCATCGCTGGTCTGCGGGAGCTGGGTATCGATCCGGAACGGGTCGCCGACCTCTCGGACAACCCCGACCTGCTGTTCGAGTGCGGCTGGTCCTGGGGCGTCCTGCGTGACGCCGCGCCGGTACGGACCGAGGCGCTTGGGGAGCTTGGACAGCCGGGCTTCGCCGAGGCCGCGCCGTACCTGTACTTCACGGTGGTGGCCGTCGACGGGATCCGTGACCTCTTCACCGCCCGTACCCGGGTCCGGGGCCTGCTCAGTGAGGAGCAGCAGCAGCTGGCCAGGACGTTGAACCTGCAGTGGGAGCTGGCCAGGCGGTACTGGGCGAGCATCGCGAGCTTCGGCGGCGGTCGCTGGCCGCTGGAGGACCTGCCCTGGCGCACCACCGACGAGGATGAGACCGACTACTACAGCCTCCTGGTCACCCAGCTGGTCCTGAACGACCTGCTCGACCGCCGGGCCCCGGACGCGGATCTCGCCCGGATCGCCGGGATCCTCGAGAATCTCGCCGACCGCGGCCGGATCCGGCGTCGACCGCTGAAGGACGACCCGGCGCTCGCCCTGCACGACCCCGGTGCGCGGATTACTTTGCAGGGCAGCGAGGGCACCGAAGCCGATGCGCCGCGGCTAGGCTGGCTGCTGTCCGACCTGGCGACCCTGGTGCTCGGCCGCACGCTTGCGGTGGCCCAGCAGGTCAACGACTCCCCGCTGCGGGCGAGGCTGCTCGACCTTGCCGACGTGACCTGGCTGCACCTGGAGCGACGCCGGCTGCGCGGCGGGCGCGGTGCCGGCCTGTGGGACCAGCCGGCCAACGTGTTCCCGAGCCTGGAACTCCGGGTGGAGGAACCCTCCTGGTACGTCACCAACCGGGTAGTCCAGCACCTCGCCGCCGCCGCCGGGGTGATCGAGGGACTGCCGCCGGTCGCCTCCCCGATGATCGAGATCGCCGCGAACATGCTGGTCGAGGCCGAGGACCGCTACGACGAGGAGCTGCTGCGCGGATCGGGGCACGCTGGCCCGGCCCTCCAGGACAGCATGCGCAAGCAGGCGACGAGCCTGCGGCGGGCCCGGCGGCTGCGGGCCACCCGGCCGGCCACGGTGGTAGCCCTGGTCAGCGAGGTCCTTCGCGAGCTGGACAAGCTCGCGGCGGCCCGCGAGCCCGAGGCCGGGGGCTGACATGCTGGTCTTCGCCGTGTCCGATAAGGGCGGGACCGGACGGTCGATCACCAGCTGCAATATCGTCTACCGCCGGGCGCTCGCCGGCCACGATGCCTGCTACGTCGATTTCGACTTCGGTTCCCCGACCGCCGGATCCATCTTCCAGATCACCGGGGCCGGGCGCGGTGTGGTCGAGGGCGGGCTGCACTCGTACTTCGGGGCGGGGAACGCGATCGTCGAGGAACCCCGGCGGATCAACGTCTGGAGCGAGTCGGCCCGGGGCAGCCTCCGGCGTCGCCCGCCAGGCGCGGGCCGACTCACCCTCATCCCCGGCGACCGCGACGGCGCCGAGTTTCCGCCGGACCCGGACGCCCTCGACCGGTGCGTGCGGCTGTTTCTGCGACTCGAGGAGGAGTTCGAGCTCTGCCTGGTCGACCTCAGCGCTGGCCGCTCCTACGCCACCCAGCTCGTGCTTCAGGCCACCGCGACCCCGGCGTTGCGGAACGTGGTGTCGCGGTGGCTGGTGTTCCACCGGTGGACCAGGCAGCACATCCCGGCCGCGGCCGGACTCGCCTTCGGCCGGGACGGCATCGTCGACGTCGGGGTCCGCACCGGCCACGATGAGCGGCGGCTGCGCGACGCGATCCGGTTCGTGCGCACCGCGGTGGTCGACCCGGGTTCGTCGGACCTCGCCGGGCTGCGGGCCGCCCAGATCGCCTGGCTGCTCGACTGCCACCAGGACCTGCTGGAGTTGGCAGCCAGGCACCGCGTCGGCCGGTCCGCGCTGCTCGGTTCGGTGCCGCTGGATCCGGTGCTCCAGTGGCGCGAGCAGTTGCTGTCCGACGACGACGTGTTCGCCAGGGACGTTGCCAACCGCGAGACGATCGCGGCCTTCGACGACCTGGCCAGGAAGCTGACCGATCCCGTGGTCTGGGAGAGCCCATGACCGCGGCGGACGCCGAGTTCCAGGAGGCGAGCGCACACCGCCGGATCGAGGCGGAGCCGCTGTCCCACCTTTCCGTCGAGCTCGGCCACTTCTACCACCGGGACCTGGCCAGCAGCTTCGACTTCTTCGCCGGCCACTACCGGCGCATCAGCCGCTGGGCGGCGACCGCCCGGGCCGACTGGGCCGAGCGGCTCGCCGGCCGACGACCCCGGATCAGCACCTGCGTCCTGATCGACGACTACTTTCAGACCCCGGCGCGGCCGGCCGAACTCGTGCCGAAACTCGTGCGGGCCGCCCGGTCCGCCGGGTTGGAGATCGACTATGTGGCGCGGGAGTCCGGCTGCGCCGACCGGACCACAGGCCCCGGCCGCTGGTCTCCGGCGGAGCTGGTCGAGGCTCGCCTGGTCGAGGACCCCCCGCCGGGCACCACCGGGGCCAGACCACCGGCGACCCAGACCGGCTGGCTGTGCAACGGCCGGCGTTCCCCAACGGCGCACCAGCCGGCGGCGATGAAGGCACCGGTACCGTGGCGGCCACCGGCCGAGAACGCGGCGATCAACCACTCGATCTTCGTGGACATCCAGCTGTGGGACCGAGAGACGGGGGACCGCCGATGGTCGTGCGCCATGCTGGCCGCCGCGTGGCAGCTGCTCCGGCTGGGCATGCTCCGCGACCGCGGTGCCAGGGCGGTGGTGCCCCAGCCGCTCCCGGACCCGCTCCCGGACGCCTGGGACCGGCTTCCGGCCCTGATCCAGGTGAACCCGGCCGCCGACCCCTTCACCGCCTACCGGACCCTGTCCATCGTCGCGCCGCCGTTGCTGCCGACCGAGCACGCGGTCCGCACCATTCTCGAGCAAGTGGCGGTCGATCCCGATGTCCGGAGTCAGATCGAGGCCAGGGAACGCGGCGAGACCATCGATCCACCCGCCGAACTGGTGAACCGGATCGGATACCTCTTCGTCGACACGGGCGTGGTGCGCGGTGCTGGTTCTGGGTGAGGTGCAGACCGCGATGCTCATGCATGCCGAGGCGGCCTCGCCGCCGCTGGCCGAGCAGGTCCTTGCGCTGGTGTGCGGCGAGCGGGTGCGGACCTCCCACCGCCCGATCGGCTACGCGGCGAGTCCGGAGACCTACACCGGCGTGGATTGCCCGATTCCATTGCGATCCGGCGGCACGCTGCGGGGTGTCGGCACCCTGGCCGGCCGGGGCACGCTCACCGGCGGGCGGGTGCTTCAGGGGTCGGTCACGGCCCGGATCACGCGTAGCCCAGACGGGCGGCGTCGACCGTGGTCGCATTACCTGTCCCATCCCGGTGTCGTGGAGACCATCGGGCGGGTGGACCCCGCCGGCATCGCCGAGGCCCACCTGCTGACCGAACCAGCTTCGTCGACCTTGGAGATGGGGGCGGTCTGCCGGCGCCTGCTCGTCCGGGTGCAGCAGTCACCGCACCTGAACCAGAAATCCCCGTTCGTGGCGCACCGGACGACCCTGCGCTGGGCGGCCGAGACGGGGACCGGGCCGGATGACGAGCGGGTCAGGTTCACCGTCGAGGACGACGGGGTGCGAACCCTGCGGCTGGTCATCGGAGCCGCCGAAGCGTGTGACGTTATCGCCGTCTGCGAGGATGTCGCGCTGCACGACTGGTTGCTGACCGTGCTGCTCGCGACGGTCGAACGCAGTCGGATCGGGGCCGGCGAGCCAGCCGGGGTCGTCGACCGGCTCCGACCCGCGGTTGACCACATCCTGCATCTGTGGATGCCGGCGGCCAGGCTGAACCGGGACGTCATGGGTGTCTGGGAACGGTTGGAGCGCCGGCCCGGGCTGTCCCGGCAGTGGGACAACGAGGTCCGGCGGGTCCGCGATCAGATCGCCACGGCCGCGGTCTTGCTGAACCTGCGACGTGCCGGCGAAGGCGGAGTTGCGACTCTTGACGGCTCGCGCTGATAGATTTCCCAATGTACCTTATCGAGACCTATAACGCGGACTGGCCAGAGACGCTGTTGCTGCTACTGTCCTCTTGGGGTACGCGATTTGGTGATCGCAGTTGCCAGATTCATGTGCTAAAGGGGGCGGCGCGGCATTGCCCTGCCAGCCGAGCGGCGGTTCCGTTATGACATAGAGAACGATCAGTGAACAACACTGGGAGTGTTGCGACTGTGGAAATGGTGGAGAGGAACGCCAAGTTCGAGGGCTCGACGCCTGGAAATTCTGCGCCGCAAGTTGTTGCCCGCCGCTTGTTGCAGCTAGATCTGGAATTCCGTTATCTTGAAACCGTGCCGGAGTTCGACGAGGCGGCGGCGCTGCTGTGGCGGATCTGGGGCGCCAGGGGAAAAGCCCGCAAACAGGTGATGACCGCGCCGTTCCTGCAGACCCTGGCCGGCACGGGCCACTTCGTGGTCGGTGCGTACCGACAAGACGAGCTCGTTGCCTGCTCCGTCGGCCTGCTCGCCACCGATCCCAAGCTCCCCGCGGAGGATCAGCGGGTGAATCGATTGCACTCGGATATCACCGGGGTCAAACCGTTGCTGCAGAACAAGGGCTTCGGACTGGCGTTGAAGCGGTACCAGCGCGAGTGGGCGCTGAAGCGCGGCATTTCCACCATCACCTGGACAGTTGACCCGCTCATTCACCGCAACGCGTATTTCAATCTCAGCAAGCTTCGTGCCACCGTTGTCGACTACAAGCCGGACTACTACGGCGACCTGGATGACGGGATCAACACCGGGGAGATCACCGACCGGCTTCTCATGTCGTGGTCGTTGACATCGCCACAGGTCGTCGCGGCCATGGAGGGCGACATCCGGGTCACGAAGGCCGAGGCGGTCCGCGTGGCGGATGAGGCACGGCAGCGCGACGATGCCGAGCTGATCCATATCCCGGACAACACCCAGGTCGGGCAGCGCTCCGGCAGCAGCCGCTCAAGGCGATGGCTCCGCGCGATCATGCCCGTACTCCTGCTACGCAGGCTGGGGGGCTGGGGCCGGGAGTCGGCCGCGAAAGACAACGGCCTTCGCCTGGCGATGCGCGAGCGGTTCACGACGCTTCTCGGCGATGGCTACGGCGTCGTCGGGGTGAGCAGCGACGGCCACTACGTGCTGCGGTCACCCGAACGGTCATCACAGCGGCAGTGACCAAGCCGTCCGAGGCAGGGGAGACGCCGGCACGGTCGATCGGGCGACCGGTCGGGTTCGAACTGCGGCGGGTTTCCCTGCCGCTGGTGCGGCCGTTCCGGACCTCACTCGGCACCGAGGCCGACCGGGACGCGCTGCTGGTCAAGGCGGTGACCACGGACGTGGCGGGGTGGGGCGAGTGCGTGGCGATGGCCGAGCCGCTCTACTCCGCCGAGTACCTCGACGGCTGCGCCGACGTGATCCGGCACTTCCTGGTTCCGGCGATCGCGGCATGCTCCGCCGCCTCGGCGACGGCCGTTGCCGAGGCGTACCGCCACGTGCGGGGGCACCCGATGGCGAAGGCCGCGGTCGAGACCGCCGTGCTGGATGCGCAGTTGCGCGCTGCGGGTATGTCGCTAGCCACGTTCCTCGGGGGCACCAGGGAACGGGTCGACACCGGGGTGTCGGTGGGCATCATGGATGCGGTCGGTGAGTTGCTCGACGTGGTCGCAGGCTACCTCGACGACGGCTACCGGCGGATCAAGCTGAAGATCGAGCCGGGCTGGGACGTCGAGCCGGTCCGGGCGGTACGCGAGCGGTTCGGCGACGACCTGCTGCTACAGGTTGACGCGAATGGCGCCTACACGCCGGCCGACGCCAGCCACCTGGCACGGCTGGGCCCGTTCGACCTGCTCATGATCGAGCAACCGCTGCCGGAGGACGACCTCACCGGGCACGCGGCGCTGGCGGCGCGGCTGCGTACGCCGATCTGTCTCGACGAGTCCATCACCTCGGCGCGGTCCGCGGCGGTCGCGATCACCATGGGGGCAACGGCCGTCGTGAACATCAAACCCGGCCGGGTCGGCGGCTACCTCGAGGCACGCCGGATCCATGACGTCTGCGCGGCGCACGGCGTGCCCTGCTGGATCGGCGGCATGCTGGAGACCGGGCTGGGCCGGGCGCCGAACCTCGCCCTCGCCGCGTTGCCCAACTGCACGCTGCCCGGCGACATCTCGGCGTCCAGTCGGTATTTCAGGCGGGATATCACCGAGCCGTTCGAGATCGACAACGGCCAGATGGCGGTGCCGGTCGGTCCCGGCATCGGGGTCGACCCCGACCCGGACGCTTTGGCATCGGCGACCGTCTCAACGGAGTGGATACCGTGCGGGTCGAGGTTCGGCACCGCCGGTTGACGTCGGTACGTTCCCTCCCGGACGGCGGCCGGGTCCCGGCCCGTCGCGGGCAGAAACGCCAGCCCAGGGCGAGCTCCGCGACGGCAGCCGGAAACCGGGATCGTCGCGGGTACCGTTGGCGGGGTGAGGAAAGCCCGGCAGTTGCTCGCCGACGCCGCGGTGATCGCGGTCGTCGGCGCTTCCCGTGATCCGGCGAAGACCGCCCACCAGGTGCCGGCCCGGATGCTCCGGGCCGGCTGGCGGATCATTCCGGTGAACCCGTTGGCTGGCGAGATCTTCTCGGTGCCCGCCTATCCGCGGCTGGCCGACATCCCGGAACCGGTCGATCTGGTCAACGTGTTCCGCCCGGCGGGGGAGGCTGCCGCCGTGGTCCGCCAGGCGGTGGCGATCGGCGCCCCGGCGGTGTGGCTGCAACAGGGGATCGTCTCGCCGGAGGCGCGCCGGGTCGCGGCGGAGGCCGGTATCGATTACGTCGAGGACCGCTGCATCGCCGTCGAGCGGGCCCTCGGCCGGCTCACCCGGCGCCCCCGCTCCGGCTGATCAGCGATGCCTATTCGGACCGAAGCCCGCTGGGCCGGGTGTATCGCAGCAGAACCGGAAGGCTCAGCAGCGTCACGGCCACGACGACCCCCGACGCCATTCCGGTCACCTCGGCCACGTTGACCAGCTCGAATGCGATCCGGCGATCGATCAGTCTCATCAGCAACGCGCCGAGGAACAGCCCGCCGACGATCGCTGTGACCATTCCGATGACCACTGGAATCATCGTCTGCCACAGGATGGATTTTGCCAGCGTCACCCGGCGGACGCCGAAGGCCATGAGGACCGCGAGGACCCGCCCACGCTCGCGCAACTGTTCCACCATCGCCAGGAGCAGGCTGGCGCCGATCAGCAGCATGACCAGAGCGACCCCGATGGACATGCCTCTGCGAATCGCGCGGAACATCGAGTTCTCGGACGTGTTGCTGATGGTGATTGCCCGAACCGCCGGATCGACGACGGAAAACGTATTCCTGACCCGCTCGATCGCGTCTCGGTCCGAGACGTCCATCCGCACGAGAATCGTGGACGAGAATTCGTCGAGCATGGCCCGCCGGGATGCCGCCGGGGTCAGGTAGACCCCGGTGTACCGGATCCCATTCGGGGCGAGGTTCGCGATGGTGGTCGCGGCCGAGGACGGAATCGTCCAGCGGCGCTCCGGGCCGTTCCCGCCGCCGAGCGTGACCGTGTCTCCAGGGCTCAGGCTCGGCGTGGCTGATGCACGGTCGCCATCGGTGGCGATTGCACGGTCGCCATCGGTGGCGATGAACACGTCGCCGTCGGCGCACTGCCGCAGCTCGGCGAGTTCACGCAGGGTCGCACAACTGGCGACGGTCATCATGCTCTCGAATCCTGACTCGCCGTCGTCAGGATTCCCGATCGGCGTCAAGAAGATCTCCGATACTCCGACGACTCCGGGGGTGTCCCGCAGCGCCCTGGCGAGCTGGCTGTCGTGCGGCGTGACGCTTCCCGAGGCACGGTCCGCCACGATCTGTGCCTTGCTCGCGTTCTGACCGGTGTCCTGAACGTAGTTTCCCTCCGTCGAAACCAGCAGGGCGTTCATCGCGATCATCCCGGCGACGACCACCGAGATCCCGCTCACCGCTCTGGACGCCGAACCGCTCTCCAGCCGCAATCGGCGAACCGCGAGCTGCCAGGACACCGAGCCCGCCGCACCACGTCGCACCAGCGCCTCCACCAGCCAGGGCAGCAACGCCGAGACCCCGAACAGGATCAGGCACGTCCCGACGGCCAGCTCGACCAGCCCGGTACGCGCTCTCATGATCATTGCGAGAATGGTGGCCATGCCCAGCGCGGGGAGCAGGAGCCGCCACCAGAGACGTCGCCTGGTGGTTGTCCCCTGATGGACCACTTCGAGCGGCTCAATCGCCACGCGCCGCATGGCGAGGAGTGACACCACGAGTGCCAGCACCGGAATCCCCACGGACACGATCCCCGCGAGCCACGTCACCGGACGCAGGTCTGCCGCGAACACGCTCAGGTCCGCTATGACGATCCGTTCGACGAACCCCCGCACCGACCAGAACACGAGCCAGCCGAGCAGCACCCCAAGCGCCGAGCCGAGCAGGGCTTCGGCCGACGCCATGCGGCGGACCATCGCCACGTCGGATCCGATGAGCCGCAATGCGGAAAGCCTGCGGTCACGGTCCTCCCCGCCGGCACGCACCGCCGCCGAGATATAGACGATGACCGGAAACAGGATGACGACGAACGCCACCGTCATCATCGAGAGCAACACCGCGTCGGTGGCGTACCCGGACCGCTCACCGCCGAATCCGGCGACCGTGTCACCCGAATAGGCCGCCAGTTGCCGGACCCCGGCGTAATACACCAGCTCGCTCGGCCCGAGCAGACCACGGTCCTCGATCGTGCCGGAGATCCGGTACGGCAACCGTGGCCGCAGCAGCTCCCCCTCGGGAGACGCCAGCAACTGCCGCAGCGCCGGGGAAACGACCATCGCTCCCGGTTCGGGAAGTCTGGAAACGCCGGGTGGAAGGGACGGGTCCGGCCCTTGCACCCGAGCCACGAAGCCCGTGACCGTTTGGCCGCGGTACTCGGTATCGCGTTCCTTGTAGCTGACATCGCCAGTCGCCGTTCCCGGCACCACGAGCTGCGGTGCTCGTTGGGCGGATCGTTCACCACGGCTGTCCACGACGTGCGGCATCGCCGCTATCACGAGCAGCATCGCGGCACCGGTACCGACGCCGAGCGCCGTGAAGGCCAGCCTGAGCCAGGAGACCGGCCCACCGCGGAAGACCAGCCGAGCGCCCAGCAGAAGGTCATTGCCCCATCGCGAGAGCATCCTCATCGCACGAACTCCTCGGAGCGGGTCCGCCCGTCGCGGACGATGACCTCCCGGTCGGAGTACGCGGCGACCCTGGTCTCATGGGTCACCAGGACCACGGCGCTGCCGCTTTCCCTGGCGGCCAGGGTCAGCAACCGCATCACCCGCTCGCCGTTCAACGAATCGAGTGATCCGGTGGGTTCGTCCGCGAACACCACACTCGGATCGGTCACCAGTGCCCGGGCGACGGCAACGCGCTGGCTCTGCCCACCGGAGATCTCACCAGGACGCTGGGCGCCCGTATCGGCGACTTCGAGGCGTTCCAACCATGCCATGGCCTGACGCTCGGCGTCTCTCCTCCCGGTTCCGGTGAGGCGAAGTGGCAGGGCCACGTTCTCCAGGCAGGTGAGTTCCGGAACGAGCCGACCGCGCTGGAACACGAAGCCGAACTCGCCGCGCCGCAGGGCGCTGCGACCCGCGTCGGACATCTGGACAAGGTCCTGGCCCCGGAAGCGGATCGTTCCGTCGTCGGGGGCGAGGATGCCCGCGAGGCAATGCAGGAGGGTCGACTTTCCCGATCCCGACGGCCCCATGACGGCCACGATCTCGCCGGCGGAGATGCTGAACCCCGCTCCGGCCAGCGCCGGTGTCGCCCCGAAGGATTTGTGCAGGCCCGCGGCCTCCAGCAAGGGCGCGCTCATGAGAGCACCGTCCGTTCCAGGTCGGCCAGGCGGGCGGTGGTCAGCTCCAGCCAGCGAAGATCGGCTTCCAGGTGGAACAGGGCGTGGTCGCAGATGAGCTGATCGATGAGATCACCGGCAATCTTGCGGGCGGTGAGTTCGCGCATGAGCCGCAGATGCTCCCGCCGCTGGGTGTCGAGCACGCTCGTCGCCGAGCGCCTGGTGAGCATCGCGAGGACGACCTTGGTGTACAGGGTGCTCCGCAGGTAGGGCTCCGGCGACTCCGGCTGGGCCAGCCACCGCTCGATGTCGGTGATCCCCTCATCGGTGATCGTGTACCGCTTACGGTCCGGTCCGTCCCCGGATTCGACCCCTTCGACCTCGACGTACCCGTGCTTCAGCAGCCGCGACAGGGTCGCGTAGACCTGCCCGTAGGGCAGGCTGCGGTCACGGCCGAACCGCTCGTCGTAGGCGCGTTTGAGGTCGTATCCGTGCCGAGGGCCTGCTTCCAGCAGGCCGAGCAGGGTGTGTCCGAGAGGCATGCCGGAGACTATACATCACGTGTATACCCAAGGTGTATAGCCCTATTCTCGGCAAGATTCGTGAAAGCCGCATAGTCGACCCTCCCCCCGGCGGTGGATTTCCTCCCCCCGGGGAGGTATTTGCGCAGCTCCAGGCGGTTCAGAAGCACCCTGGACACGCCACCGGGCTCCCCGTACGGTGGCGATGCACCTCACCGGCACCCTCCCGGTGACCAGACAGCACCTGAACGTCACGGAGTCACCGCATGAGCCGCACGATCGCGCCCGCTCGACGTGGCCGGGGACGATGGGCCAGCCCGGCCCGCGTCGCCGCGCTCCTCCTGCTGCCGCTTGCCGCCGTTCCGGCGCTGCCAGGGGCCGCACACGCGCAGGATCCGCCGGCCGGCGGGGCGTACAC
>JABDRL010000258.1 GCA_013041765.1 Dactylosporangium sp.
CTCCGCGGTCATCGACGCTCCCGCCGATTCGGCATCGCCGGGCGCCGCGGGCTCCGGCGTGTCCGCGGTTTCCCCGGGCCCGCCGGATTCCGCCGGCTTTGCCGCGGCAGAGTGCTCGTTCTCGTCACATGCCATACGTATTCACCTTTTCGGGTTTCTTTCCCATCCGGGCCATAAATTGACAATCATCGCAACACCAAATCCATAGTAGATTAATCATTTCACCGGGCCCGCTCGGCCGCCCCTCCGCATCCCGGCTGCGGAAAGATCCCGATAGTACGGCTCTGCGGCGAAGCCCGTCTGGCTCGATTGGCAGGTTCGTGTTGCGATGAGGATGAAGCTGGGTAGTGCAAGTTGCATGGATTTCGTCATCGGCCTCGATATCGGCCATCGGAACGTGCCGTCCGCGGAGCGTTGGATCCACAGTGTGCTCGCTCCGCTGATACGTTCGGCCTCGGTGGTGGTGTGCACCCATGCGGTCTCGCGGCCCTTCCCGCACCTGGCGATCAGCCTGGTGGGCCGGGGCGGCATCGACGGCACGATCGGCAATCCCCCGCCGTTCCGGGCCGTTCCCGACGATCCGAGTCTCGCCGCCGTTGCGGCGCAAGCCGCCGACGACCACGCCCATCGCCGCTCGGGTCGGGCGGTCGTCTATCCGGGCATCGAGCGGCTGACGGGCGCCCTGCGGGTCGAGGAGGTCCTCGCCCTCAGCGCGATCGAGCGGGTGGTGGTCCTCGACGGCTCGCCTCCGGGGTCGGCGGAGCCTCCTCCGGACGCGAAACTGGACACCCGGGAATACGTACGCCCGCAGTGGAGCTGCGGCCGGCTGACCCTGCCGGTCAGGCCGACGGTCGCCGGAGATCTCGTGCCCTTCGAGGGGCCATACCCCACCGCCGTCAACTGGATGCCCCCCTGACCGCCGGGTGGACGGTCAGCCCGGCGGCTGCGTTCCCGGAGCGACCGGGTTGGGGATGGCGCCGCCGAAGCGGCGGTTCCGCTTGGCGTACAGCTCGCAGGCGTACCACAGGTGGCGGCGGTCGAAGTCAGGCCAGAGCGTGTCGAGTGTGACGAACTCGGCATACGCCGTCTGCCAGATCAGGTAGTTCGAGATGCGCTGCTCCCCGGACGAGCGCACGAGCAGGTCGACATCTGGCAGGTCCGGCTCGTCGAGGTAGCGGGCGAACGTACGCTCGTTGATCTTGTCCGGGTTGACCCTGCCGGCCGCCACGTCGACCGCCAGCTTCGCCGCGGCGTCAGCGATCTCCGCCCGGCCGCCGTAGTTCAGGCAGATCGTCAGGTCGAGCAGGTCGTTGCGCTTGGTCAGGCGCTCGGCCTCTTCAAGCTCCGCGATGACGCTGCGCCACAATCTCGGACGGCGGCCGGCCCACCGCACCCTGACGCCCATCGCGTGGAAGTCGTCCCGGCGGCGGCGGATGGTCTGCCGGTTGAAGCCCATCAGGAAGCGCACCTCCTCCGGCGAGCGCCGCCAGTTCTCCGTGGAGAACGCGTACACGCTGATGTACCGCACGCCCAGCTCCAGCGCCCCCTCGACGACGTCGAAGAACGCGGCCTCCCCAGCGGTGTGGCCCGCGTTCCTCGGCAGGCCCCGTTCCTTGGCCCAGCGCCCGTTGCCGTCCATGATGATGGCGATGTGCCCCGGGATGGTTTCCGGCGGCAGCAGGGGTGGGCGGGCCCCGGACGGGTGCTTCGACGGCGTGCGGTAGGTCCGCCGCTGACCTGCCTTGATCACACGGATTCCCCTCTGCCCACGGTTCGTTCCACCAACGGCAGCGAGCGTAGCCCCCGTTCGAGGTGCCATTGCAGGTGCGCCGCGACCAGTCCGCTCGCTTCCCGCCGGGCCGGGGCCGGGCTGCCGTCCGCGGTCCGCCAGTCCCCCTCGGCCAGGGCGATCATCAAGGCGATGGTCGACGGGGCCGGCCGGCTGGCTCCCGACGGCCGGCAGTCGACGCAGACGCCGCCGCCCGCCGGCACGGAAAAGGCCGGGTGCGGCCCGTTCGTGCCGCAGACGGCACAGGCCCGGAGAGCCGGCGCCCACCCGGCGACGGTCATGGCCCGCAGCAGGTAGGCGTCGAGGATGAGTCCGCCGGCGTGCTCGTCCGCGGAGAGGCTCCGCAGCGCGCCGAGGCTCAGCTGGAACAGCCGGGGTGCGGATTCCCGCTCGATCGGGGTCAGCCGCTCGGCCGTCTCCGCGATGGCGCTGGCGACGGTGTACCTGGCGTAGTCGTCCAGGAAGTGCCTGCCGTAGAGATCGATGCCCTCGACCTGGCTGACGATGTCCAGGGTGCGCCCCTCGGCGAGCTGCACATCGACGTGGCCGAACGGCTCCAGTCGACCGCCGAACCGGGAGGTGACGCGCCGCACGCCCCTGGCGACGGCCCGGATCCTGCCGTGTCGCCGGGCCAGCAGCGTCACGATCCTGTCGGACTCCCCGAGTCTCTGCCCTCGCAGCACGAGGGCGTCATCGCGGTACAGCTTGCCCCGGAACCCGTTCACCGCCCCATTGTCGCTGGCCGGCCACCGTCACCCCACGGCGGCCGGCCAGTTGCCGGCAGTCGCTAGATCCTGCCGGTTCCGGCGCCACCGGTCACAATGGACTTCACGCCGCTGGCGGGGTCCATGGCGTAGCCGTAGGGGATCGCGTTGACGCTGCCGCCGGTCTGGCCGGAGCCGGAGCCGGCGAAGTAGTTGTCCCTGGCGACCAGCGAGCCGTCCGGCGAGTCGCCCTCGGCCAGGTGGAACGGGTCGTCGGTGTTCTCGAAGTAGTTGCCCTCCACCAGCACGCCCGCGTCGCAGGTGGACGCGACGCCGTAGGAGCCGATGCTGCCGTAGTAGTTGTTGTAGACGTGCACCGGGTTGCCGAAGCGCACCCGGGGGTGGCGCTGGTTGGTGGCGTCGAACCAGTTGTGGTGGTAGGTCACCCGCAGGTGGCCGGTGTCCTCCGCCGCGTTGCCGTCGTCGTGGCCGAGCAGCGCGGTCTTGTCGTGGTCGTGGAACCTGTTCCACGAGACGGTGATGTAGTCGGAGGCGCGCTTGATGTCGACCAGGCCGTCGTAGCCGTCGGCCAGGTCGTTGTGGTCGATCCAGACGTTGGTGGAGTACTGCACGTTGATCGCGTCGTCGTCGGCCCCGGTGAACACCAGGTTGCGGATGATCACGTTGGCGGCGCTGGCGACGTTCAGTCCGCCCCCGCTGATGCCGGAACTGGCGCCGACCCCGATGACGGTCTTGTTCGAGGCGACCTTGTGCATGCCGGACAGCGAGATCATGCCGGAGACCTGGACCGTCAGCGGATCACTCGATTGGAGGGCCGCATCGAGGTCGGAGGCGTTGGACACGGTGACGGTGGCGCCGCCCGCGCCGCCGGTGGTGCCGCCGTTCTGGGCGGCCCAGCCGACCAGGTCCGTTGACGCCGACGGCTCGGTCGTCGGGGTCACGCCGGTCGAGGCCGAGGCCGAGGCCGACGGCTGCAACGTGGTCGAGGCTCCCGGCGATACCGTCGAGCCGCCCATGCAGGAGGCGCCGTTGAGCGCGAAGTCGGTGGGCACGGGGTTGCTGTCGCTCCAGGAACCGTTGAACCCCAACGTCGCCGAGGCGCCGGTGGCGATGACGGCGTTCCAGCTGGTGCCGGTGGCGGAGACCTGGTCGCCGCTGGTGGAGTAGGTGGCGTTCCACATCTGGGTCACCGATTGGCCGGACAGGGGGAACGTCCAGGACAGGGTCCAGCCGTCGACGGTGGTACCGAGGTTGGTGACGCTGACGTTGGCGGTGAAGCCGCCGGGCCACTGCGCCGTCACGGCGTAGTTCACCGTGCAGCCGACCGCCACCGCCTGCGCGGACACGGCCAGCACGGTGCCGGCCACGGCCAGCGCGAGGCCGGCGGCCCCGGCGATGATGCGGGTCATTGGACGTCGCCAGGGCGGGGTGGGCCGCTGGGACGGATTCTCGTCGCATGCCGATGTCGATCGCATGGCACGGTCCTTTCTGTGCGGTGGCACGTGGGGGCGTCGCGCGGCGGGGGGATGCCGCACGACCGTGCAAACTCACAGGTCAGGACGTGGCGATTGGGTAGCGAGGCTTGGGGATCAAGGTAGGTTCGCCTGTTTCCAAACGTCAACCGCTGCCGTTTGCAGGCTTGTTGCAGGCCGCCGGCCACGGTGGGAGCGTGGGTCCCAGCGAAACAATCACGTCCGGCAAGCGCATTCCGCCGCCGGTTCCTCAGAATCCGAGCCGTCGAAGCTGCCGGGGATCCCGCTGCCAGTCCTTGGCCACCCGCACGTGCAGGTCCAGGTGGACCCGCTTCCCCAGCAGGTCGGCGATGGCCAGGCGGGCACGCGTGCCGACCTCCTTGAGCCGGCTGGCCCCGGCACCGATCACGATGGCCTTCTGACTGGGCCGCTCGACGTAGACATCCGCATAGATCTTGGTAAGCGCATCCCCTGGGATGACCTCCTCAACGAGCACGGCGATCGAATGCGGCAACTCGTCGCGAACGCCCTCCAGCACCGATTCCCTGATCAGCTCGCCGATGAGCACCTGCTCCGGCTCATCGGTCAGCATGTCGTCGGGATAGAGCCGCGGCGACCGGGGCAGGTGGCCGTCCAGCACCTCGATGAGCGTGTCCAGCCGCGTGCCCACCACCGCGCTGACCGGAACGATGTCGGCGAACTCACCGAGTGCCGCCACCTCGGTCAGCCTGCGGGTCAGGGTGCCCCGGTCGACGAGGTCCGCCTTGGTCACCACGGCCAGGACGGTCGCCTTGAGCCCAGCGATCTCGCTGGTGATGAACCGGTCTCCCCGACCGATCTCCTCGTCGGCCGGCAGGCAGAGACCGATGACGTCAACCTCGCTCCAGGTCTGCCGGACCAGGTCGTTGAGGCGCTCTCCGAGCAGGGTCTTCGGCCGGTGCAGCCCTGGCGTGTCGACGAGGACCAGCTGGGCACCCGGCCGGTGCAGCACGCCCCTGATCGTGTGCCTGGTCGTCTGCGGACGGTTGGATGTGATGGCTATCTTCTGCCCGACCAGGGCATTCATCAGGGTTGACTTGCCGGCGTTCGGACGCCCGACGAAGCAGACGAACCCGGCCCGGTGGGAGTCCTCGCGCATACCGTTCATCACCGCACGAGCGTACGTGCGTCACCGGACGGCCGGCGCCCAGGCATCGGCCGTCCCCGGCGAAACATCCTCATACCGGATCATTCGACGGCCGGTCGGCGAGTTCCAGCGGGTTTCCCGGCTCCCGCACGGCACGTCGCACGGTAATCGAATCGATGCGGTTCCGTCGCCCCGTCGCGCCTTCCGCGACCATGAGCAGGTCACCGACGAGGGCCTGGGCCCCGGGAATCGGGACCCGGCCCAGGGCCTGCGCCATCAGGCCGGCGACGGTTTCCACCTCGTCGGTGCGCAGCTGGGTGCGGAAGAGTTCGGCGAGGTCCTCCACCGGCAGGCGCGCGGTCACCCGATACACCTCGCCCCCCAGCGGCTCGATCGGCGGCCGGGCGGCGAAATCGTACTCATCGGTAATCTCGCCGACGATCTCCTCCAGGATGTCCTCAATGGTGA
>JABDRL010000271.1 GCA_013041765.1 Dactylosporangium sp.
GTCCGCGCCGGCGGGGCCGGCGACGCCGCCGGCGCGGGCGTCCCGGACGGCATGATCGTGGCTCCACCGGCCTGGACCGGCGGGCTGCCCCCGGCGAGCCAGGAAGCGACCTGCGCCGCCCCCCACCGGTGCTCAGGGGCCCGGGTCAGCAGCCCCCGGCAGAGCAGCTCCCAGCGTGGATCCGTGACTCCGCTGAGGTCCACGTCGTGGGTGGCCAGGTGCTCGAACAGGACATGGGCCTCGGGGATCTCGTGCGCCGGGCCGCGGTTCGGATGCCGTCCGGTCAGCATCTCCACGACGATGATGCCGAGGGCCCACCAGTCCTGGGGCGGCTCGTGGCTGTTGCGCCACCAGGTTTCGGGGGCCTGGTAGAGCGGGGTACCGGCGCGGCCGGTGCGGCGGGTGGCCCGGATGGCCGCGACCAGGCCGAAGTCGCACAGAACGAGGTCGAGTGGCTGTCGCGACCGGACGAGCACGTTGCCCGGTTTGATGTCGCGGTGCGTCCATCCGGTCCCTCCCCCGACCCGCAGGCTGGTGTGCATGTACCGCAGGGCGTCGGCGATCTCGACCATGATCGTGCGGACCCGGGCGGCGTCCAGCGGACCGGCGTGCTCGGCGATCAGCTCGGCCAGGGAGCCCCCGGCGACGTACTCCATGACCTCCCAGCACACGGTGCGGGCGTAGGCATCGGTGTACTCCCCGGACTCCAGCACCCGCACGACCTGCCTGGCGTCGGCCGTCCGCAGCGCGTCGAACAGTTCCCGGTCGGGGCGGATCTGGACGCCGTACACCTTGACGACCCGGTGCTCGCCGGTACGCCGGTCCCGCACGAGCATGACCACATGGGCCTCGCCGCCCGCCCCGAGGCTGCGCACCGGCTCGTAGCGCGCGAACACCTCCGGTGGCAGCCCGCCGGCGTCGGCGTCCTGCTCGGCGGGCATGGGCCGGGTCGGATCGGCCTCACGGCGGGTCGGATCGGCGGGCATGGGCCGGGTCGGATCGGCCTCACGGCGGGTCGGATCGGCCTCACGGCGGGTCGGATCGGCCTCACGGCGGGTCGGATCGGGCACCCGGCGGGTCGTGGGATCCGCCCCGGCCCACGTCAGATCGGGCAGGGTCGGCTCAGGGATCTTCCCGTCGCCCTCCCGGCGAGTCATTCCCGACCCGTCCGCCACGAACGACCTCCCCATACGTGGCGTCCCATGACGCCGGTCCGGTGCCGACTGTACCCACGGCCGAGTTCATCATCATGGCGCAACCGCGGGAGCGGTCCGAGCCGGCAGGCAAGATGGTGGAATCACCCGCCCCAGCAGCCCGAAGGTCGGCAAACGTGGACTCAGCAGCGCTGAATACAGCATATCCGGGCATAGCCGATTGTCTCCGCGACGCCCGCCGGGTCGTGGTGTTCACCGGCGCCGGTGTTTCGGCGGAAAGCGGGATTCCGACCTTCCGGGATACGCTGACCGGCCTCTGGGCCCGTTTCGACCCGCAGACGCTGGATACCCCGGAGGCCTTCGCGGCGGATCCGGCGCTCGTCTGGGGGTGGTACGAATGGCGCCGCGCCAGGGTGCGGGCCGCCCGGCCAAATCCGGCGCACCTGGCCATCGCGGCGATCGAGCGACACGTCGAGCGCTACACCCTCGTCACCCAGAACATCGACGACCTTCACGAGCGCGGCGGGTCGACTGAGGCGATCCACCTGCACGGGAGTCTGTTCTCCCCGAGGTGCTCCGGCTGTGGACGGGCGGCCGATCCGCCGGACGTCGCCGGCCAGGACGTGCGAAACGATCATGATATGCGGGGTATGCAGGACACGCGGGACGGTTGCCGGGTCGAGCCGCCCCGCTGCGAGTGCTGCGGCGAACGCATCCGCCCCGGCGTGGTCTGGTTTGGTGAGCCGCTGCCGCGGCAGGAGTTCACCAGCGCCCTCGAAGCCGCGTCGACCTGCGATGTCCTCCTGTCGATCGGCACCTCCGGCCTGGTCTACCCGGCCACGGAGATCCCGTTGACCGCCGCCGGGCATGGCGCCAGTGTTCTCCAGGTGAACCCGGGGAGCACCCCGCTCGACCCGATCGCCCGGTTCGTCGTGCCCGATGCCGCGGCCCGGGTTCTCCCGGCGCTGGTCGCGGCGGCCTGGGCGGCTTGATCGGTGTTGGTGTGGCATTCGTGCACCCAGGACGACACCACAGCCACACCTAGCCGCGGGAGGGCGCGATACCAGGGTCCGGTGAGCTCCGGCCGCCTCCCGGCGCACCGAGCGCATCAGCCCGCTCAGGCTCACCACCACGCAGTTCGGCCACCTCCGCACGCAGCTTCGACAGCTCCGTGAGGACATTCGTGATGTCGTCCCGGGTCGCCTGCTGGGTCTGTTGCCCGGAGATCGAGATCCGCTCAACGATCCAGCTCGCCAGCGACCCCGTGACGAATCCGATCAGGCCGATGCCCCCGATCATCAGCGCGCTCGCCACGAGCTTGCCGGACAATGTCACGGGATAGTGATCGCCGTAGCCGACCGTGGTGATGGTGACCATGGCCCACCACAGCGCCTCCGAATAGGAGTTGATCGTCGCATCGTCTCCCGCGGCCCGCT
This sequence comes from Dactylosporangium sp., assembly GCA_013041765.1. Lineage (GTDB taxonomy): Bacteria > Actinomycetota > Actinomycetes > Mycobacteriales > Micromonosporaceae > JABDRL01. The sequence goes on from JABDRL010000271.1 coordinate 2,591, forward strand.
CGGCGTCGAGGACGGCCAGGCCAGCCACCATGGTCAGCAGCACCGTCGTCGAGCCGACGTAGAGGGCCAGACGTCCCCGGGCCAGGGTCTCGGTGCGACGGGCCAGCGTCAGCACCGGGGTGATCAGTCGCAGCAGCCGGAGTGGCCGGAGCATGGGCAGCACCAGCACGGCGATGTCGAACAGGTGACCGCGCAGGAACTGGATCCGGTTGGTACTCAGGGCGACCCGCACGACCAGGTCGGCCCCGAACAGCACCCAGACCCCGACGACGATGCATTCACTGACGTTTCGCTGCAACGACGACATGTCGGGTTTGAGAATCGGGACGGCGTAGACAAACAGAAATACGACGGAGAGGGCAATGAGCGGCCAGGCGGTTCGCCGTTCCCAGGCCTCAAGCCGAGAGTCACCGGCTCCCGGCTGATCAGGATGGTTCATGGGGTCAGCATCTCGCACCGTGCCAAACCCCCAAGACCGCAGGGCCGTTGCCGGATTGTCCCGGCCCGGGGCCGGGGCAATCCGATCATCTCACGGCTTGCGGGCGACTCCCGCCCAGTAGTACGCGGCGTTAGGGGCATCCAACGCTTCGTCATTCTCGGGATGCCAGGTCATCACCGGCACCACGCCGGGCTCGACCAGCTCCCAGCCGTCGAAGAACCGCGCCACTTCCTCCCGGCGGCGGGGGGCCAAGGTCATGCCGCCCTGGGTCGCCGCGGCCACGACGGCGGCCATGGCCTCAGGATCGAAGTCCTGCCCGGGATGGGTGATCGCGATACAGCTGCCGGAGGGAAGCGCGTCCATCAGGGTGCGGACGTCACTCCACGGGTCGTCGGCGTCGTCGATCAGCATGAGCACCGCGATCATGAGAAGCCCGACCGGCTTACTCAGGTCCAGGGTCTCCAGCAGGCTCGGGTCGGCAAACAGGCGCGCCGATTGACGCATGTCCGCGTCGATGTAGGCGGTTCGGCCGTGCTCCCCGCTGGTGAGCAGGGCACGGGCGTGGGCCAGGACGATCGGGTCGTTGTCCACATAGACCACGCGAGCCTCGGGAGCCATCGACTGGGCGATCTCGTGGACATTCGGGCGGGTGGGGATGCCGGTGCCGATGTCGAGGAACTGCCGGATACCGGCTTCATCGACGAGATAGCGAACCACCCGTTCGAGGAAGTTGCGATTCTCTCTGGCCATCGTGCGGATACTCGGGATCGCCTGGGCAAAGGCCGCGCCCATCGCCCGATCGGCGGCGAAATTGTCTTTTCCGCCGATCCACCAGTCATACATTCTGGCCGAATGGGCCACACTGGTATCGACTCCGGGCGGCGCCCATTCGCCGTTGGCATTCTCGACGTCAGGCCCTTGCGCCACAACAATCCCTCCCGCAGGTCTTCCACCACACATCCCGATACGCGTCCACAGCGTAACGACTGGGACGGTTCCTGCCACGTCCGGATCGTCACCCGAATGGGCCACACCAATCCGCCGAAACGGCAATCGCCCCCAGACGTCCGCGAACCATTCCGAAGGCCGGTCCGGGCGATGCGCTCCGGGCCACCTGGGACCATGAACCGCATGGATATCCGCAACAGCGTTATCATGATCACGGGTGCGTCCGTCGGCATCGGCGCGGCGACCGCTCGCCTGGCGGCCAAGCGCGGCGGGCGGCTCGTGCT
>JABDRL010000331.1 GCA_013041765.1 Dactylosporangium sp.
CCCCCCACGGGCGGCGCCGTCGCCACGGAGGGAAGAAGGAGGAGGTCAGAGGCCGGCCTCGCTCATGGCCGACTCCAGCGAGCCGCGGTAGGCGTCGGCGGTCAGCGTCGCCCCCGAGTACGTGATCTTCGAGAGGTCGGACGCGTAGTACTCCACGGCCAGGGCGTCCAGGCTCGCCAGGGCCGGGTCGTTGGCGTCCCAGTTGGACTCGCTGATCACACCGGTCGAGGTGGTGATGGCCCCGTCGCACACCTGGATGGTCACGGTGACGGCGCCGACGCCCGGGGAGACGACGTTCGAGGCGGCGCCGGCGATGGTCGTGCAGGCCGCGGTGGCGCTCTGCGAGGGCGTCGGGGTGGCGGTGGTGGTCGCGGTCGGGGTGGCCGATCCGGTTGGCTCCCCCGACGCGGTCGGCTGCGCGCCGCCGCTGGCCGTCGGGGTGGCGCTAGGGTCGATGCAGTGGGGATTGCGGTGCCGGCGCTGGTGCCAGCGGTGCCGATCGCGCTTGACCGCGTGCTGGTGGATGGCCGAGCCCGATACGCAGGGAACCGCCGAGGCGTCTCCCCTGGCCGACCAGCCGTTCTCCCCCGCTGCCGCCGGGATCGCGAAGCGCAGGCCGACCAGCAGGGTCGATCCGGCGAAGGTACTGATGATCGCTACGGTGGTTCTGCGTCGCACGGTGTTCTCCATCGGTTGTAGGGGGAAGGGACAAGCGCGGCGTCAGGCGTCCTCGGTCTGGGCCGGCACGGATACCGTCGGCGCCACCGAGGGCAGGCCGGCCGAGCGGAAGCCCCGGCCGTCCTCGGTCACCACCGCGACCTCGTAGCCCGCCAGGCCGGCCAGCCAGCCGAGTCCCGGTTCGCCCATGGCGACCGCCGTGGTCGCGTAGGCGTCGGCCAGGGCGAGATCGGGGCCGGTGACGGTGACCGAGCGCAGCAGCTGCGCCGGCTCGCCGGTGCGCGGGTCGATGACGTGGAACCCCCGCTCGTAGGTTCCCGACGTCGCCACCGCCAGATCGGTGCCCGCGAGCATGAGGAACGCCCCGTCGTGGTGCCAGGGGTGCCGCACCGGGATGTGCCACGGCACGCCGGGGGCGGCCTGGCCCCGCACGCGGACGTCGCCGCCGGCGTTGATGAAGTGGTTGACGCTGCCGGCCGCCGCCAGCCGGGCCGAGGCCACCTCGGCCGACCAGCCCTTGACGTAGCCGGACGGATCGAACCTGCCGGTGGCGTAGACGTCGAAGTAGCCGTCGGTGGTCTTCCACAGCCCGGCGCACGCGTCGAGCACCTCCGCCAGGTACGGCGAGCACTCGGCGAGGGTCGCCTCGCCCCGGTCCAGCCGGCACACCTCGCTGTCTGGCCGGTAGGTGCTGAAGCGGCGGTCCACCTCGTGCATCCAGGCGAAGAACGCCTCGGCCAGGGCCGCGAGGTCGGCCCTTGGCATCGGGTCGGTCAGGTGGATGGCGACCATGGTCCCCATGACCAGTTCAACGCGTCGAAACCCGTCCATCGTCTGCCTCCGCCCGGTCAGATCCCGGCCTTGCCCATGGCCGATTTCAGCGAATCCTGGTACGCGTCGGCGGTCAGCGTCGCCCCCGAATACGTGATCTTCGAGATGTTCGTCCTGTAGTACTTCACGGCCAGGGTGTTGAGGGCCGGGACGGCCTTGTCGTTCGCCTTCCAGTTGGACCGGCTCAGCACCGCGGAGGCCGCGGTGAGCGCCCCGCCGCAGACTTTGATCGTGACGGTGGTGGTGCCGACGCCGGGCGCCGCGATGGTCGCCGCGCCGCCGCTGACGGTGCTGCAGGACGCGGTGGTCGTGGTGGTCGGTTTCGGCTTGCTGGTGGCGGTCGGCTCCGGGGCCGGGGCCGGTGGCGGCTCCGGAGACGGCTCCGCGGACGGGTCGGCCGGTGCCTCGGCGGAACTCGCCTCCCCGCTGGGGTCCAGGGCGGCGTCGGAATCGCCGACCGAGGCACCGGAGAGGTCGGCCAGCTGCGGTGACGCGTACTTCGCGCCGACGAGCAGCGCGGTGCCCGCAACGGTGCCGAGCAGCGCCGCGGTGGCTCGACGCACCATGCACCTCCAGATCGGATGGAAGGGTCAGAATTCGAAGGGGTCGAGGTGGATCTGCCGCCGCCGCACGCCGAGGCGGCGCAGGGCCTTGCACGCGCCGGTCACCAGGCCCTTCGGTCCACACAGGTACACGTCCCGCCGCTTGATGTCCGGCACGAGTTCCCGCAGACCGGCGGGGGTGAACGCGCGTTTGGGCCAGTGCTCGTTCCGCGACCCGACGATGTAGTAGACGCGGGCGTCACGCTCGTAGGCGAGGCTGTCGATCTCGTCGCGGAAGATGAGGTCTGCCTCGGAGCTGGCCCGGTAGAGCAGCACGGTGCCCGCCGGCAGGCCCTCCAGCAGGGCGCGGATCGGGGCGATCCCGCTCCCCCCGGCGATGAGCAGGGCTCCCTCCCGGATCCTGCGGTCGGGGGTGAACGCGCCCGATGGGCCGCCGAGCAGCACCCGGACGCCCGGTCGCAGGTGCTGGAGCCTGGTGGTGTGGCGGCCGACGGCCTTGACGGTCACCCGCAGCCACTCCGGGTTGGGGGCCGCCGACAGGGAGAACGGGTGGGCCTGCCACCAGCATCCCGAGGTGAGAAAGCGCCACCGGAAGTACTGGCCGGCCTGGGCGTCCAGCCGGCGCAGGCGCCGTCCCCCGACGTAGATCGACACCCAGTCCTCGGCCTCGGGCACGACCTCCAGGACGCGGAAGCGGTGCCGCAGGTTCAGCCACAGTGGCTCGACGGCGCGGCCCCAGACCACGCAGACCGCGACGAACACGTGCAGGGCGATCCAGTACCAGCGGGCGAACCCTGGCGTGATCAGTTCGGCGCCGAGGGCGAACTGGTGGCCGTAGCCGAGGCCCAGGACGAGATAGCCGGACAGGTGCAGCAGGTGCCACAGCTCGTAGGGCAGGTGGCGGCGGAACAGGCGCATGGCCAGGATGCCCACCCCGATCAGCACGCCGGTCGCGATGAACGCGCTGATCATGTCTTCGAGGGTGGTGAGCATCTGCCAGGTCTCGCGGGTCGGGGAGGTGCGCGAGACGCTGGCGTACCCGAAGATCAGCAGCGCGGCGTGGGCGACGGTGAGGACGACCAGGGCGCCGCCGAGCGACTTGTGCCAGTTGAGCAGGTCGTGGGCGCCGAACCAGTATTCCAGCCAGCCGACCCGGCTCATCGTGACGATGACGACGAGCAGCAGGAATCCGCTGATCATCCCCGTGATCCGCCCCGCGGCGATCATCGCGGTCCCCGGGCCGGTGATGGCCCCGGAGGGGGTGTTCAGCCACCACACCTCGACGCTGGCGGCGAGGGTGAACCAGAAGATGAGCGAGACCAGCAGGTGGTTGCCGGCGCGACGGCGGCCGGGGGGCTTCTGGTCGCGGGCCGGGCGGCCCGGCTCGTCCAGGCCGACCGGCGGGCCGTCGAAGAACGTCGTGGTGCGCAGCGGATCGTCGGCCGGGTCCCTCCACCGGGGATCGGCCGCCAGCGGGCTGCGGGTGTGCACGATGTTGTTGGTATCAGCCGTTTTGCCGGCGGGTCCACGGCCGACAGCGAAACCTAACCGCGGCACAAGTCTGTGTTAAGGATCGGTGCCGCGGCTACATCTGGCCGACGCTGACCACCCGGACCACGGCGGTGCCGGCCTCGTCCGAGGCCTCGAAATCGATCTCCGCGGTGATGCCCCAGTCGCCGTCTCCGGCCGGGTCGTCGAAGACCTGCCGGGCCTCCCAGCGGTCCCGGTGCTCGGTGACCAGCAGCATCTTGGGACCGCGGGCGTCGGGGCCGATGCCCAGGTCGGCGTGCTCGGCGTAGTAGGGCTCCAGGGCCTCCGCCCAGGCTTCGGCGGTCCAGCCGGAGTCGGCGTCGAGAGCGCCCAGCTCGTCGTAGCGGCGCAGCGCCGCCAGCTCGACCCGGCGGAACAGGGCGTTGCGCACCAGGACCTGGAAGGCCCGGGGGTTGCCGGTCACGCCGGGCGGGCGGGGCGGTTCGACGGCGGCCGCCTCGTCGGCGGGGTCGCGCAGCTGCTCCCACTCGTCGATCAGGCTGGAGTCGACCTGCCGGACCAGTTCGCCCAGCCACTCGATGAGGTCGAGCAGGTCCTCGGTGCGGGACTCCTCCGGCACGGTCTGCCGCAGGGCCTTGTAGGCGTCGGCGAGGTAGCGCAGGACCAGTCCCTCGGAGCGGGTCAGGCCGTAGAACCCGACGTACTCGACGAAGGTCATCGCGCGCTCGTACATGTCCCGGGCGACCGACTTGGGCGACAGCTCGTAGTCGGCGACCCAGGGGTGGCCCCGCTGGTAGAGCTCGTAGGCGGCCTCCAGCAGGTCGGCCAGCGGCTTGGGGTAGGTGACCGATTCGAGGAGTTCCATGCGCTCCTCGTACTCGATGCCGTCGGCCTTCATCGCCGCCACGGCCTCCCCCCGGGCCTTGAACTGCTGGGCCGAGAGCACCTGCCGGGGGTCGTCGAGCACGGATTCGATGACCGACAGCACGTCCAGGGCGTGCGTCGGCGCCTCGTGGTCGAGCAGCTCGAGGGAGGCGAGGGCCAGCGGCGACAGGGGCTGGTTGAGGGCGAAGTCCAGTTGCAGGTCGACGGTCAGCCGCACGGTCCGCCCGGAGGGCTCGGGCCGGGGCAGGCGCTCGACGACGCCGGCGGCCAGCAGCGCGCGGTAGATGGCGATGGCCTTGCGGATGAGGCGCAGCTGGGCCCGGCGTGGCTCGTGGTTGTCGGTCAGCAGGTGGCGCATGGCCTCGAAGGCGTCGTCCGGGCGGGCGATGACGTTGAGGAGCATGGCGTTGCTGACGGCGAAGCTGGATCGCAGGGGTTCCGGTGGGGACTCCACCAGGCGGGTGAAGGTGGCCTCGCCCCAGCTGACGAAGCCCTCGGGGGGCTTCTTCTTGACGTACTTGCGCTGCTTGTTCGGGTGGCCGGCGACCTTGGCCATCGAGCGCATGTTCTCGATGACGTGTTCGGGGGCCTGCACGACGACGGTGCCGACGGTGTCGAATCCCGCCCGCCCGGCCCGCCCGGCGATCTGGTGGAACTCGCGGGCGAACAGGTGGCGTTGCCGGGTGCCGTCGTACTTGCTCAGGGCGGTGAACAGGACGGTGCGGATCGGCACGTTGATGCCGACGCCGAGGGTGTCGGTGCCACAGATGACCTTGAGTAGGCCGGCCTGGGCGAGGGTCTCCACCAGGCGGCGGTACTTGGGCAGCATCCCGGCGTGGTGCACGCCGACACCGTGGCGCACCAGGCGGGAGAGGGTGCGGCCGAAGCCGGAGGCGAACCGGAAGTTACCGATCTTGCGGGCGATGGCGTCCTTCTCCGCACGGGTGCAGACATTGACGCTGGTCAGCGCCTGTGCCCGTTCGAGTGCCGCGGCCTGGGTGAAGTGCACCACGTAGACGGGGGCCTGCCAGGTGGTCAGCAGGTCGGTCAGGGTGTCGTGCAGCGGGGTGGTCACGTAGGAGAAGTGCAGGGGCACCGGGCGTTCGGCCGAGGCGACGACGGCGGTCGGCCGGCCGGTGCGGCGGTCGAGATCCGCGACGAACTGGCTGACGTCACCGAGCGTCGCCGACATCAGCAGGAACTGGGCCTGGGGCAGTTCCAGCAGGGGCACCTGCCAGGCCCAGCCCCGGTCCGGGTCGGCGTAGAAGTGGAACTCGTCCATGACCACCTGGCCGACGTCGGCCCGGTAGCCGGAGCGCAGGGCGAGATTGGCGAGGATCTCGGCGGTGCAGCAGATGATGGGCGCGGTGTCGTTGACGCTGGCGTCCCCGGTCATCATGCCGACGTTGGCCGCTCCGAAGATCTCGCAGAGGGCGAAGAACTTCTCCGAGACCAGGGCCTTGATGGGCGCGGTGTAGAAGGTGCGCTCGCCCCGGGCGAGGGCCACGAAGTGCGCGCCGACGGCCACCAGGCTCTTCCCCGACCCGGTCGGGGTGCCCAGGATCACATTGGCGTCGGAGACCAGCTCGACGAGCGCCTCCTCCTGGTGCGGGTAGGGCGTCAGGCCGTCCGCCCGGGCCCAGGCGATGAAGGCGTCAAAGAGTTCGTCGGCGTCGGGGTCCGCGGGCAGGTATTCGGTGAGGGTCATGGTCGCTCCATCGTGCCCTGAGCGGTGCGGACACGAAAGGCCGGGGTTATCAGCAGTGATACCGGATCTCCCGGGTCGGGGGACATCACCCACCCGTACGATGACTGTCCGCAATGACACGCCGCCAGTAGGGTCACGCCCAACACCCGGCAGGAGCTGCATCTGACCATGAACGTCAACCCGGTGCTCGACCATCTAGACATCGGTGACCACGTCTGCTGCCCGGTCGGCAGCGTCGAGGAGTGCTGGGCCGTGGCCGCCGCGGGAACGTCTTGTGGCCTGCACGCCGGCCACAAGGTGCTGTTCTTCGCCGACGACCCCGACGGGCTCAGCGGGCACCTCGCCGCCCGGGTGCCCGGCGCCCGGCGGGCGCTGACCAACCGGCAGCTCCAGGTGCAGGCGGGCGCGGCGTCCTATGCCCCTCAGGACACGTTCGACGGCGACCAGATGATAGATCGCATCGCCAGCGAGGCGGTCCTCGCCCAGCGGCAGGGGTTCTCCGCGCTGCGGGTCAGCGGCGGCCTCTCTGCCGTCCTCGACGGTACCGGCGACGCCGACGCCGACGCCGTCGTCGACTACGAGACCCGGGTCAACACCCTGCTCAGCCAGGAGCCAATCATCGCGGTGTGCCACTACGATCTGCGGACGACCACCAGCGAGGTCTGGCAGCGGCTGGTGGCGGCCCACCCCACGACCGTGGTGCCCACCGGGAAGCAGGCGGTGTCGCGGCTGCGCGGGCTGCGCACCCGCGCCGGGATACGGCTGGCCGGCGAGGCCGATCTCGCCAACCACGCCGCGCTCGCCCACCTGCTGGCCGATGTCACCGCTGCCCCGGGAACCTGCCTCATCGACGCGACGGAGCTGCGGTTCGCCGATGCCAGAGCCCTGGGATGCCTGTTACGCACCGCGGAGTCGCGCGGCGGGCGGGCGACCGTGATCGCCTGCCCGGCACATGTCGCCGAGTGCCTGCGGGTACTGGGCGCCGACCGGATACCCCAGCTCACGGTCAGGGCGGCGGCATGACCACACATCTGGCCCGGGGCACCGCCGCACCGTTCTCGGCCGACTTCGACCTGGGCCGGTTGGCCGCCCTGCGCCGCACGGTCGCCATCGGTGCCCGCAGTCACGGCCTGCGTGGGCCAGCGCTGGAGGAGTTCCTGCTGGCCGTCAACGAGATCGTCTCCAATGCCGTGGCTCATGGGGGCGGCAGGGGACGGCTGCGATTGTGGTGCGACGAGGGAAACCGGGTGTGTTGCCAGGTCAGCGATGACGGACCGGGACTGGGATGGCAGGCGCTGGCGCGACCGTGCCCGCCGCTGTCGGCCGAGGAGGGGCGGGGCCTGTGGATGGCCCGCCAGTTCTGCTCGGTGAGCATACTTCCGAGTGCTCGTGGCACAACGGTCGAGGTCTCCATCCTCATCCCGGGCACGAGCTGACGGCTCCCCGCGCATGCCGCACACATTGTGCGACCGGCCGATCCATTCGCCGCGATACTTCGATCCGGCGGAGTCAATGGAGGGTCTGTGGCACACGATGTACGGCGCGGGACGATCCGCGCGAGGCTGACGGGGATTCTCGCGGTCCCGCTGGTCGGGGTTCTGGTTCTGCTCGGTGATCTCGCGGTCAAGGAGGTGCGGGAGTACCAGGCCGCCAACGCGGTGACCGGCGCCGCCGAGGTCGGTCAGGCCGCGGCGGGCCTCGTGCACGAGCTCCAGCGCGAGCGGGGCCTGAGCACCGGGGTCCTCGGCGGGGCCGGGGCGGACTTCCGCACGGATCTCGACGCGGCCCGCACCCAGGTCGACCGCCAGCGAGCCGAGTTCACGCAGCTGCTCGGCGACAGCGCGGAGGAGGTGGCCTCGGCGCAGACGGCCCTCGGGCAGCTCGACGACCTGGTGGCGATCCGGGCCCAGGTGGACACCGGGCGCGCCGATCCCGCGGCGGTCTTCCAGTACTTCGGCGACCGCATCACCGCGCTCAACCACACCGACATCGGCCTCGACGAGCCGGTACCGGACCCCGACCCGACGCTGCGGCGGACGCTGGCGGCCTTCCAGGCCCTCAGCGACGCCAAGGAGGCCATGGCCATCGAGCGCGGGCTGCTGCTGGGGGCCGTGTCAGGCGGACGATTCGACCAGGACACCTTCAGCCAGTACGTGGCGGCCCACGCGGCCAAGCACGTCGCCATGACCGACTTCAGCCGGTACGCCACGGCGTCCCAGCGTGCCGAGGTCGAGTCGGTGCTCAAATCCCCGGAGGCCGCCGAGGTCAACCGCTACGAGCAGGTGGCCCTCGTCGCCGCCGACGGCAGGCGGCTGGACCTGAGCCGGCAGATGTGGTGGTCCTGGACCAGCACGGTCATCGACGAGCTGCGGACAGCCCAGCAGACGATCGGCCGGAGCGTCCACCACCACACGGACGAGTTGCGGGAGGAGGCGACCTGGGATCTCCTCGGTCTGATCCCCCTGATGATCCTGAGTATCATCGGGGCCGGTGCGCTGGTGTTCGTCGCCACCCGGTCGGTCGCCCGGCCGCTGGCGGTCCTGGCCGCCGAGGCCGACGACATCGCGTTCCGCCGCCTGCCGGCGGCGGTGGCGCAGGCACAGCAGGGGGCCCCGGACGGATCGCCGTCCACCGCGGCCCGCCCGGCGGCCGTGAGCATAGCCGGGCGGCCCACCCGGGAGATCACGTCGGTCGCGGAGGCGATCAACCACGTCCAGTACACGGCGTTCACCCTGGCGTCCGAGCAGGCGCGGTTGCGGCAGAACACCGTGGATTCGCTGGCCAACCTCGGGCGCCGCACGCAGAACCTGCTCCGCCGGCAGCTGACCTTCATCAGCCAACTGGAGCGGGAGGAGGGGGATCCGGCGGCCCTCGCCAACCTGTTCGAGCTGGACCACCTGGCCACGCGGCTACGGCGAAACGCGGAGAGCCTGCTGGTGCTCGTCGGGGAAACCACGCCGAGGCGGTGGTCGACGCCACTGCCGGTCGCCGATGTCATCCGGGCGGCGATCTCGGAGGTGGAGGACTATCGACGGGTGTCACTGCGCCGCGTTGACGACGGCTTCATCGGTGGTGGCTACGTCACCGACATCGCCCACCTGCTGGCGGAACTCATCGAGAACGCGCTGACGTTCTCCCCGCCGGACCTGGAGGTCGAGATCCACGGGCGTCCCCTCGGCCAGGACTACCTCATCGCCATCGTCGACCACGGCATCGGCATGAGCCCCGAGAATCTGGCGCGGGCCAACGCCCGGCTCCGGGGGGAGGAACGCTTCACCGTGGCCCCGACGCGGTTCCTCGGCCACTACGTCGTCGGGGACCTGTCCCGCGCGCTGTCGGTCGAGGTGCAACTGGTGCAGTCGCCGGTCACCGGGATCACCGCCCGGGTGGTGCTCCCGCGCGCGGTGCTGACCACACCGGCGGCGGTGGTCGAGGGGGAGACCGCCGGGGAGCTGCCGCCGCTGGCCCCGGTCGAGGTGCCCATGGCGCTGACCGACCAGCCGGAGCGCCCCGAGCCGATCCGCACCCGCAACGGCCTGGCCAAGCGGCCGCCGCGGGCCAGGTCCGGGGCACCCAGCCGGCCACCGTCGACCGGGCGGCCGCCGTCGGTCGGTGGACCCGTCGACCACAAGCCGGCCGAGGTCCGCGCGATGCTCACCTCCCTGCGTGACGGCGTCCAGCGGGGCCAGAGTTTCCCCACGACCGGGACCACCTGGTACCCGGGCGGCGAAGACCACGAATGGCGAAAGGGTGACGTGTGAGCATCGACCAACGGATCCAGGCCGGCGCCAGCGAGCTGAACTGGATGCTCGTCAACTTCGTCCGAGCGACCGACGGGGTGCGCGATGCGGTGGCCGTCTCCTCGGACGGCCTGCTCATCGCCAAGTCCGACGGACTCGACCGGGCCGGCGCCGATCATCTGGCCGCGATCGTGTCGAGCCTGGCGAGCGTGGCCCGCAGCGCCTCGCGCAAGTACAGCTTCGACGGCCTGAAACTCATCATGGTGGAGATGCGGGCCGGGTTCCTGCTGGTGTCGGCCACCAACGGCGGCAGCTGCATCGGGGTGCTGGCCGGGGGGAGCTGCGATGTCGGCCTGGTCGGCTACGAGGTGGCGGTGCTCGCCGACCGGTTCGGCGCGAAGCTGACCCCGGCACTCATCACCGAATGCCGACTGCATCTACCGCGATGAACGACGACGAGCCCCGGGTTCCCGACGCCCGGATGATCCCGGCCTGGCGCGCGCCCCACCCCCCGAGCAGGGCGGGGTGCCTGCCCTCCCCCGGGCCGCGCGAGCAGGCGGCCGACGAGGGGCTGGTTCGGCCGTTCCTGGTCACCCGGGGTCGCACCCAGCCGCTGCGTACCGACCTGCGGCTGGAGACGCTCGTGGAGGCCCAGCCGGGAGCCCTGCACGCGGGGCTGGCGTTCGAATCCCTCGCCACCGTCGAGGTCTGCCAGACCCCGCAGTCGGTTGCCGAGGTGGCGGTACGCGTCGGGGTCCCGCTCGGGGTGGCCCGGGTCCTCATCGCGGATCTGATCACGGCGGGCCACCTGGTCTGCACGCAACTCCCGGAAGTCCCCCTCGACCTGCTGGAAAGGATTCGTGATCGTGTCCGCGCCCTCTAGGCAGCGTCCGGTAACCACCGCGGTGAAGATCGTGATCAGCGGTGGCTTCGGTGTCGGCAAGACCACCTTCGTCGGAGCGATCACCGAGATCGAGCCGCTTGTGACCGAGGCATCCATGACCGATCTGTCCATCGGCGTCGACGACGCCTACGGGCTGGCCGACAAGACCACGACAACGGTCGCGCTGGATTTCGGCCGGATCGGCCTGGACGAAACGCTGCTGCTGTACCTGTTCGGCACCCCGGGGCAGGACCGGTTCGCGTTCCTCTGGGACGATCTCGTCGACGGTGCCCTCGGCGCGGTGGTGCTGGTGGACACCCGCCGCATCGAGGACTGCTTCCCGTCGGTCGACTACTTCGAGGAGCGGGAGATCCCGTTCCTGCTCGCCATCAACCAGTTTGACCACGCGCCCCGGTTCGAGGTCAGCGAGGTCCGGGAGGCGCTGGGGCTGGCCGAGGAGGTGCCGATCATGGAGTGCGACGCGCGGATGCGCTCGTCGGTCAAGGACATGCTCGTCTCCCTGATCGAGCAGGTACTGCTCCTGCGGCTGGCCAGCCCCGAGCCGACGCCCGCCTGACCCGGCCACGCCGACGCCCGCCGGCGTGGTTCCGGCCACAGGTTGCGGTGGATGATCGGACCGGTGTGCCGGGGCACGCCATACTGCTGCGGTGTCGTGCCTGGTCGCCGTGAAGCTCCTGATGATCTTCGCGATCATCGCGGTGGGCTGGGGTGCGGCCCACAGCAGGGTCTTCGCCGGCGGGGCGGTGGCCAGCACCGCCTCGAACCTGGCGTTCTACATCTTCATCCCGGCGCTGCTGTTTCGCACGACCGCCCGCATCGATCTCGGCACGCTGCCCTGGGCGGTCTTCGGGGTGTTCTTCGGCCCGGCGGTCGGGCTGCTGCTGGTGGTCTACGGCTGGCACCGGTTGCGGCGGGTGTCCCCGCCGGCGGCCCCGGCCGTGCGGGCGATCGCGACGACGTTCGGCAACTCGGTGCAGCTGGGGCTGCCGATCGTCACCACCCTGTTCGGCGAGGCCGGGCTGTCGATCCTCATCGGCATCATCAGTGTGCACGCCCTGACGTTGCTGACCGTCGCGACGATCCTGGCCGAACTCGATCTGGCCCGCGCGCAGGCCCGGGCCGACGGCGCCCGGCCGCGCATCATCGCGATCGTGCGGGTGGTGCTCCGCCGGGCCGCGTTCCACCCGGTGGTACTGCCGGTGCTGCTGGGGATGGGGTGGAACCTGCTGGGGATCCCGCTGCCCGCGGCCGGCGACGAGCTGCTGGGCACCCTCGCCCAGGCGGTCGCTCCGCTCTGCCTGGTGGCGATCGGCCTGTCGCTGGCCCACTACGGGATGGCCGGCGCCCTGCGGCAGGCCGCGGCCCTGGCCGTCGGCAAGCTGCTGGTCCTGCCGGCGCTGGTGCTGGTCGTCGCCCATTGGGGCGCCGGGTTGCACGGGGTGCCGCTGGCCACGGTGGTGCTGTTCGCGGCGCTGCCCGTCGGGTCCAACCCGCTGCTGTTCGCCCAGCGCTACGACGCCAGGCAGGCCGAGGTGACCGCGGGCATCCTGACCTCGATGCTGGCGTTCACGGTGATCGGGCCGGGGTGGTTGGTGCTGGCCTCCCTGGTCGCCCCCTGACCCGGGCCGGGGCGCGGATCCTACGACGATGCCTCTCCGAGCCGTTCGAGCAGGTCGGTCGCGACCTGCCGGGCGTGCTCCGAGGGGTCCCGCAGCGCGGTCCGCAGCGGCCGGTCGGCGAGCTCGCCC
>JABDRL010000340.1 GCA_013041765.1 Dactylosporangium sp.
TGTCCTACCAGGAGCTTCGCCCTATTCGCCACTCAGAACGCGTGTGGTCCGATCAACACCACCCAATCCAAGATGGGCATCAAAGCCGCAAATCAGCCTTGAGTTTTGGTCAGTGGCCCCTGGAGCCAATTAGGAGTTTCCCAGATCTTCGGAATCGGTGACGTCGGGCGGGGCCCGCCCCCGGTAGTGCCGTCACGGCCCGGGGGATGCCCCTCCCCACCGGCCGCCAGCCGGTCAGGATCGGACTCGTCGGGCAATGGGTCCCGATCCACCCCGCGGTCGTCTCCGCTAGCCATCGTGCCGGACACCGCAGTGGCCCCGACCGACGTGTTCCACTGTCCGCATCGTGAACTCCCTGTCGCCAGCCGGCGGGAAGCCGGTGAGTGTCCAGCGTCGGCGAGAGGCCACCAGCCAATCCAATGCATGGGCTACCACGAGGTCGGACAGGCCCGGCTCAACCCGGTCGGGATCGCGCCGCCCAACGGTTGCTCATACGTAACTCCCCGCGAGTCGTGAACGTCGGGCGTCACCGCAGTCATCAGGTCTGATAAATGTGGGTACCTGCTGCGTGCGGCCACGATCCGGGTTTTCGGGCCAGTGCTCGCGGCGCCGAGGGAGCGATCCCCGCCTGGTCTACTGTGCTCGACAGGCGCGGCGCCCGCGTCGAGACGGCCGGGAGTGCGAGGGGACACAGCGTGCTGGAGCGGTTCACGACGGACGACGGCGGGTTGCGCATCGACCTGGTGGTGCAACCAGCCATCAGCTATTCCCTGGTCAGCAGCCAGATTCCGCTCGTGCGACGGCTGTCGGTCAGCAACATCGGCGACGAGCCGATTGCCGGCCTGCGGCTGACGGTGAACCTGACCGCCGCCAGCGGGGCAATCGCACCACCCTGGACAGTGACGTTGCCGGAACCGCTGCCGCCGGAATCCACTGTCGACTGGGAGGCGTTCGGCGCGTTCACTCCCAGCGTCGCCCAGCTCCGGGACACCGACGAGGCCTTCGGCGTCGACTACCGGGTCGTCGCGGCCGGCAGCAACCGACCGACCCTGCGACTGGCAGTGCCGTCAACGGTGCTCGCCCATCACGAATGGTTCAACAGCCCGGCGCTCTACCCGGCGCTGGCGGCATTCGTGCAGCCCGCGACCCACGCGGCGGACACCGTGCTGCGGGCCGCGGCCGGGGTGCTGCTCAACCGCACCGGATCGAGTGCTCTCCAGGGCTACCAGGCCGGTCCGCACCGGGCGGCTCAGATCGCCGGGGCGATCTACGAGGGGCTGCGCAGCCTCGGACTGCGGGCGCAGCCGACCCGGGCAGCGACATTCGAGAATGCCGCCCACCCCATCCGCCGGACCTCCGCCGTGCTCAACCGCCGGGCCGGGACCTGCTTCGATCTGTCGGTGGCCTATGCGGCGGCGTGCGCGGCCGCCGGCCTGCGTCCCCTGATCTGGGTGGCCAGGGAACACGCGTTCGCGGGCTTTCTCGTCGAGGAACGCCATCTCGGCGAGATCGTCGTGACCGAGCCCAACACCCTGGTCTCCATGGTCAACTCTGGGCTTGCCGTGCCCGTCGATCTGGCCCGGATCGGTGCCGGCGAGAACGCCGCGGACTTCGCGGCCGCCGTCGAGACCGGGCTGGCGCATTTTCGCACCATCGAGGTCTTCGGCGCCGTCGATGTGCACCTGGCCCACCGCAGCGGTATCCAGCCGATGCCGTCGCACGACCGGCCGCCGTCGGAAGAGATGCCGACCTCGATCATCACGCCGGTCATCCAGACCAGCGAGGAGGACGCCGGACGCATCGAGCTGCCGGACGGTGCCGCCAGCGCCAAGCTTCGCCAGCGCGCGGAGGACGGCGACGAGGCGCCCCCGGCACCCGATGACGCCCCCCTGCGCATCCAGCGGTGGAAGAAGTCCCTGCTGGACCTTAGCCTGCGAAATCCCCTGCTCAACCTGCCGAGCGGCGGCAAGGGCGTCGATCTGCGGGTGCCGCCCGGCGCGCTCGCGACGCTGGACGACCTCATCCACGACGGCACGCCGCTGAGCCTCATCCCCTGGGACGAGGAGGCCCGCGCCCTCGACCCGGAGGCCCTGACCGGGCAGCTGGCGGCGGCGCGCCGGGTCTACACCGCGGCCTCCCGCCAGCGGTACATCTCGACCATGCGGGCCCTGCAACGCGACGCCCGGACCATGCAACAGGAGACCGGTGGCAACTACCTGTACCTGACCCTGGGCACCCTGGTGCATCCCAAGTCCACCGGGGACGAGGCCAACGCTCCGCTGTTCCTGCTGCCCGTCCGCATCGAGGGCGGGGTCGGCGGCGGCGCGTACCACCTGGTCATTGATGGTGCGGAAACGGCAGCCCCGAACCATTGCCTGATCGAGTGGCTGCGGGTCCGGCACGGTGTCCGCATTCCCCAGCTGGAGAACCCCACCCGGGACGACCACGGTATCGACATCCCCAAGGCGCTCGCGGCCATCAGCGCCGACCTGGTGACCCACCAGCTCAGCTACCGGGTGGACGAGCGCGCGAGCCTGCGGTTGCTGCACTACTCGACCTTCCAGCTGTGGCGTGACCTCACCGACCACTGGCAGATCTTCATGGACAACCCCGTGGTCCGGCATCTGGTCACCACGACGGGTGGGGGATTCGACGATCCGGCCGGCCCGGAGGCCCAACCGGCCGCCGACGAGGCGGACCTGCACCTGCCGATCCCGGCGGACGGCTCACAGCTGCGGGCGATCACGATGGCGCAGCTGGGCCGGTCCTTCGTGCTCGAAGGTCCCCCGGGTACCGGCAAGTCGCAGACCATCACCAACCTCATCGCCAGATCGCTGGCCAGCGGGCAGACCGTGCTGTTCGTCGCGGAGAAGGAAGCGGCGCTCGACGTCGTCAAGCGGCGCCTGGCCCAGATCGGGCTGGCGCCGTTCGTGCTGAACCTCCATGGACGCAAGCAGTCGATGAACGCCATCCGCCAGCAGCTGCTCGAAGCTCTCGGGCAGGTCGACTGCGGCGACGAGGCGGCCTGGACGGCGGCGGAGACCACCTACCGGACGATGCTCGCCCCGCTGGCCGCCTACCCCGAACGCGTCCACCGCCCCAACGCCGCCCGGCTGTCGGTCTGGTCGGCGTACGAGGAACTGCTGGCCACCAGGGACAGCCCGGACGCCGACGGCGCCGCTGGGGAGGGCGCGGTCAGCGGGCTTCTTGAGGAACCGATCGCCCCGATCCCGGAGTCCTACCTGGACGCGTCCGAGCAGCGGCGGGTGCGGGTCGAACTCGCCCTGCGGGAACTGCCGCTGGCGGCCCGCTCCGCCGGGCTGCGCCAGCATCATCCCTGGTCGTGCTGTGGCCGCACCACCATCGCCGGTCTTGAGCCCGAGGTGGTCACCGGACTGGCCGCCAACCTTGAGGCCATCCGGACCCGGGTGGAGCAGCGCCCCGTGCTGGTGTCGCTGCTGCGCGGCCTGGCGAGCCCGTTCGAACTGACCGGTCTGCTGCCCGCCGTCCACCTCGCGGCCAAGGGCGCGCTGCGGGAGGCCGAGGGAGCCCCGACCCGGCAGACGGCGGTGACCCAGCGGGACGCGGCGGCCGGGGGCGAGCCCGCCCAGTGGGAGGTGACCCCCCGGTGGGAGACCGCCGTCGCGGCCATCGAGGCGGATCTGGGGATGTTCCACCAGACCTACGCCGCGGAACTCCGCGCCTTTCGACCGGAGATCTATGATCTTCCGGCCCTCGGGACGTGGTACGAGGAGGCCCAGGACGCCTCCGCGCGGCTGTTCGGCCGGGGCCGGCGGCTCACGGCCCTCGCCGACCGGCTGACGCCCTATCTCAGGATCGCCGCGCCGCTGGATCCGGACGGCGTCGAACACCTGCTCGCCCGCCTGCTGGCCATCCGAAGTCACGACGTGGCCCTCAGCCAGCGGGTCCGTGGGTTGCCTGGTCTGCGGCTGCCGCCGGGCTGGCGGCCCCTGGCCCCGGAGGCCGGGACACAGTTCGCGGAGGCGAACCAGGCCAGCATGGTCATCGGCAAGCTACAGATCGAGCACCCCCAGGCGCGGGCGCTGCTGCGCGGCGGGGTGACCGCGAGCGACGCCGACCTGCTCGAACGGCTCGCCACGGGATGGGCGTCCTGGAGCAGTTGCCTGCAACTGGGCGAGGTCGAGCTGCGCCGGTGGGCCGGCTCGGACCACTGGTACGACGCGTGGCAGCGCACCGGCCCCCAGTGGCTGTCCGACCTGCGCGGCCAGTCGCTCCGGGCGATCCAGCGCTGGGGCGCCGTCCTGGCCCGAGCCGGGGCGCTCACCGAGGCCGGTCTGGGCGAACTCCGTGACCTGATGCTGTCCGGGGAACTGCCCATGCCCGAGGCCGAACTGGCCTACCGCAGGGGCGTCGCTCACACCGCGCTCACCGAACGGCTGCGGACCGAGGGTCTGGAGTACTTCGATCCGGACGCCCACGACACGAGGATCGACCTGTTCGCGCGGGCCGCGGAGGACCTGCGGGCCGCCCTGGTCACCAGGCTGCCCGCCATCCTGCTGCGGCGACGCCCCTTCACCGCCGAGGACTGTTCCGGACGGGCCGCCAGCGTCGTGGCGGAACTGCGGCGCAGGCGTGGGGGCCAGTCGTTCCGGGAACTGTTCTCGACCGCTTCGGACATCATCCTGGCGCTGACCCCGTGTGTACTGGTCAGCCCGGCCTCGGCGGCCACCTTTCTGGCGCCGGACGCGGCCCGCTTCGATCTGGTCGTCTTCGACGAGGCGTCCCAGATCCGGGTCGCCGAATCGATCGGTCCGATGGGTCGGGGCAGAGCGACGATCATCGTCGGGGACTCGCAACAGATGCCCCCGACCACCGTCATGCGAGCATCCCACGCCGCCGAAGAGGACGGGGGATTCAGCGGTGTCGACGAACTCCCCGAGGACGCCGACAGCATCCTCAGCGAGGCCGTCGGCGCGCAACTGCCCCAGTACTGGCTGTCGTGGCACTACCGCAGCTGCGACGAAGCGCTGATCGCCTTCTCCAATCACCACTTCTACGCCGACCGGCTCTCCAGCCTGCCCTCGCCGGACCCGACGGTCGGCCGGGCCATCGGCTGGCACCGGGTGGCCGGAACCTTCGACCGGGGTGGGTCCCGCACGAACGAGGTCGAGGCCAGAGCCGTCGTTGCCGAGATCGCCCAGCGGCTGGCCGGCCCGGCCACCGCGGAGCATTCCATCGGGGTGGTGACGTTCAACATCCAGCAGCGGAACCTCATCCTCAACCTGCTGGAAGACAGCGAGGACGGCAACGTCAGAGCGCGGATGTGCCCGACGGCCACCGAACCGATCTTCGTGAAGAACCTGGAAAACGTCCAGGGCGACGAGCGCGACGTCATCCTGTTCTCCCTGGCGTTCTCGACCAACCCGACCACAGGTCAGCTCCCGCTGAACTTCGGGCCACTCGGCCAACTCGGTGGGGAACGTCGGCTCAACGTCGCCATCACCCGGGCCCGCCGGGAGGTCGCCCTGTTCGCGTCGTTTGACCCGGGCGACATCGACCTGTCGCGCACCACCGCCGTCGGCACCCAGCGGCTCCGGCAGTACTGTGAGCTGGCCGCCGACACCCCGCGCCGGCTGGCCGAACTCGTCGCCAGCCGGGATGCCCGCCCGGCCGGGGCAGAGCCCGGCCAGCGGCATCGGCTCCGGGAACGTGGCCTGATCCGCGAGGAGATCGCCGCGGCTGTCCGCGCCAGGGGGTACGAGGTCGTCACCGGCTACGGCCTGTCGACCTTCACCGTCGACCTCGCGGTTCGGGCCCCCGGGGCGGCCCAGTGGCAGGTCGCGATCATCCTCGACGGCCCGGCCTGGAGCCAGCGCCGGACCACCGCCGACCGCGACCTGCTGCCCACCCTGCTGACGGGCGGTCTGGGCTGGCCGGCGATGCTGCGGTGCTGGCTGCCCGCCTGGGTGGGAAACCGTGAGGCGTTCCTCGAACGCCTCACGGCAACGGTCGCCCAGGCCTCGGCAACGGTGCCCTGACCTCGGCCCAGCTCCGGACCGGGCCACCAAGGTCAGCGCGGCAGCGACTCCAGGCTGACCACGGCGGCCTCGGTCGCGACCACCACATTGGTCGGTGAGGCGGGGACCAGCCCGGTGACGGGGGAATCGAGCTGGATCAGGCCCAGCCGCTCGGGCTCCCCAGGGCCGGAATTCCAGAACCGCACCGTGCCGTCCCGGCTTCCGGAGACGACGGCCGGTCGACCCCGCCACTGCCCGATCGCCACGGTGGTGACGGCGCCGGTGTGGCCGGTGAGGGGCTGGCCGACGGGGTCGCCGGTGGCCGCGTCCCAGACCCGTACCGTTCGGTCGTCGCTACCGGAAACGATCACCTCCTGGCCGTTGAGCTGCCCGACCGCCAGGGCCGCGACCGGGTCGGTGTGGCCCGTCATGGGGCGGCCGACGGGGTCGCCGGTGGCCGCGTCCCACCGGCGCACCGCGTGGTCGCTCCAGCCGGAGACACAGCACGCG